>CAZHPS010000206.1:0-11186 GCA_964534335.1 uncultured Desulfobacterales bacterium | reverse complement strand
GGGATGATATTATCAGCCGGTTTGACCCACTATCCACGGACGGAAAAAATCCGTAAGGATTGATATTATTATAGAAAAAAATCTGAAAAACAAATCAGAATCCCGGAAGGGATGACATTATCAACCGGTTTGACCCACTATCCCTGCTTGTTCATGAAACCCGGCACAAACTGGAAGTTTGTGCTACTTCACAACCAACTTAATTTTTAAATAATCCGACACGGTGATTTTGATAATACAAAAACCAAATTGGTTATGTACTTTTATTTCGGAATTTTATACCCGAAAATATATGGAACCTTACTTATAATCTGGTAATTACGCATTTGAAATTATGATCCGGACAAAGATACTGTGAGGAGCGGATTTGAGATTCTCTTCGCTCACGGCTCTGATTTACGGTTTCAACTGCGTACCCCCTAAACCGGTTTTATCGAATCCCTTGCTTTTTGACCGCAAATCAGGCATAAGGGGCTGTATCAAAATAAACTGTCACAAACCCTCATGGTTTTTCAGACAGAATATTGTACAGGTTAAGCAGGCAAACAAAAATTTTCGTGTATTCAAAAAACCGGATTTTTTCTAAAAAACCGGTTTTTATAAAAATTTTATGCCCGAAAATTTATGGAACTTTACTTATAGTTTTTAAGATAAAGATTGCTGCCTGAAAACCCTTAGGGTTTTTCGGACAAACATTTTCTGAAAGTCTGTATTTTGTTACAAACACAGTTCCGCATGAAAGAAGAACAGCACAGGGTTGGAATTATTGTCAGTGTGGGAGGGGAAAATTCATAAAATGGATGAAAAACGTATCAGTATGCTGAAAAAGGAGTTTGCACAGGGTTTTCCGGCCTGGTGCGGTTTTGAGGTGAAAGAGGCCGGGGACGGAATATTTGAAACCTGTCTGCGCATCCGGAATGAACACAGGCAGCAGGACGGATTTGTTCATGCCGGTGTAATGGCAACAATGGCGGATCATACGGCCGGATATGCGGCCTTTACAACCGTATCTGAAGATTTCCGTATTCTTACCATTGAATTCAAAATCAATTTTTTCAAACCTGCGAAAGGGGAAATGCTGATCTGCCGGTCAAAGGTCATTAACAGAGGAAAAACAGTTATTGTGTCGGAATCCGAACTGTTTTCCGTATCCGGAGCACAGGAAAAAATGGTCTCCAAAGCAACGGTTACACTGATGGCGGTTCCGGTCTCCGGGATAAAACAGAAATGATCTGCCCGTATCCGGGAAAATCTCTGATGTTTGCCGCATGAAAGCTTTATAACAGCCTGATTTTAATTTTAACGTATCAACAGCATATCCGGAGGTGAAGTATGAAAAAAACAGTTTTCTGTGCAATGGCACTGTGGATGCTCGCTGCTGCGGCAGTGTATGCGGACTGCGACAATCCCAGAGATGATTTTGACGATTTGTACTGTCTGAACAAGGTGTATGTTCAGTCCGATAAGGATTTGAACGGGGCATACAAGAAACTGGTGGACAAACTTGATGAGCAGGGCAGAAAAACCCTGAAAAAAAGCCAGAATGTCTGGATAAAGGATCGGAACAGCCGATGCAGTTACAGGGATGAGCGGGGTTTTTTTGTCAATATCAGATGCGCAGCAGACATGACCATTGAGAGAACAAATTTTCTCAATGACCGGTACCGGGAGTGTATAAGTTCAGGATGCCTGAACAGCAAACTTGAGTAGGTGATTTCCAGAAAAGAATATCCCCATCAAAGTATCAAAAACTTCCAGTTTTTGCCTGTGCCTGTGAACTGAAATGGGATATTTATTTTCAGAAATCGCCTAAGTCAGCATAAATTTTTAGATACAGGATTTTCAGAAAAACCGGATTTTTTGGAAAAATCCGGTTTTTGCAGCGCACAGATTCAGGACTGGCAGAGTACTATTCTTTGCTAAGGGCTCCGTTCTGAATGACAACCTTTTCAGAACCGGAAGCAGTAATCTTTCCCGCGCCATCCACTTCAATTTCGCAATCTGAACAGACATTCACCTGTGTCATATTTCCCGATATTGTCGAATTGTTTGTTATGGCTCCGCTGTGAATCTTCACGTCATATATCTTGTCATCCCGGTTCACCAGATCAACGGCAAATGCGGAAGAAGCTATCAGACACAGACACACCAGAGCAGCACCAGTTTTTTTCATCACATGTTCTCCTTTTGCAAAATTCATGATTTGTATTCCCCAAGTACATTTTCCATTTTTACTGTTTGATATATAAGGATATGTATGCTGATCCATTATCCTTCATGGGACGGAACCATGCGCGGACGTCAGGTCTCATCTTCGATATCCAGTGCCTCGTCATCGGCTATTTTTATGGAAGAATTGGAAGCGATATTGTTTATGGCATCCTCTCCCACAAAATCATCCTCAAGAGCATCTTCTTCCAGCAGATCATCAATATCCGAAGATTCATCCTCAATAACAGTCAGTGCCTCCAGATCCTCCGGTATTACCGCTGCTGCTGGTACCGGTGTCAAAAGCTGACTGTCATCAAACACGGCTTCAGCAGAGGCAGGTCCGTCCGGACCATAAACCTCACGGACTGCCCTGACAATTTTTTCCATGTAGGAGGCAGGGGGGAACATATTTTTTGTCCGCAGCAAAGCAGTCAGTGCATCATCACTGTCTGCCATTTTGGTCAGTACCGCATTCCGCTCATACATCTGTTCACAGAGAAGCGACAGAATATCCTTATCCAGTTCGGCAAACTCTCTGAGTATCAGTGAATTTTTCTCATCATCCCTTACAATCATGTATTTCTGCTTCATCGCATTATTCTCCTTAATAAATATCAGATTCCGGCCCGGTTGACATTCATGCTGTCATAAGAGCGGAAGATCAGTTTTTCCTTTTCCCTTCGATCATTCGGCAGAGGAAACAGGGGCAGACCCTGAAACTGTTTCACAGCCTCTTCTTTTGCAGGAATCGCGTCCAGTCCCTCTCCGATCCTCTTTCCTGACACGGTATCCAGCACAATGGCGTTTTTGCCGTCTGACACAGCGGCAAAGGGAATCTGGTAGGTATCCAGAAGCCGGGCAGCGGAAAGGGCTTCTCTTTCACGGGAACCCAGGGAACCGGCCGCACATTTGATCAGCATGAACCGCCTGCCTGCCACGCGTATGACCAAATCCGCTGTGGTGCGGTAAGTCTCTCCGTCAATCCGGAGTTCTATGGGTGTATCCACATTAATATCGGATCTGTCAAAACCTTTTTTTTCCACCAAAAGCTGTTCAACAGCCTGACGGTTGGCTTCGGAACCTGTATCCGGGACTTCCTTTCCCGTGACAAAATCCGTAAGTGTCTCAGTCTTTCCGGTATTTTTCATAAATAACTCCGTTTTTTCAGTTGCCGGTCAATGCGTTCATTAATCAGGAAATAACTGATCCCAAGTCCCAAACTGAAAGTTTGGGAGCCTGCGGTTTTTGCCAAATTTTCAGTTTGGCATTTCTCTGTTACCCGGTTCAATGGCATTAATTTCCGGTTTCAGGCTGTCAGCATTTTTCCATGAGAGAAACACCGCTCATCTGTTCGGGTTTTTCAATGCCCATCATTTCCAGCAGAGTCGGCGCAATATCCCCCAGAACCCCTTCCCGGAGACAGACATTCCTGCGGGTGTCATCCACCAAAATGAGCCGCACCGGGTTTAGGGTATGCGCTGTATGGACATTTCCGTTTTCATCCAGCATTTTCTCCGCATTGCCATGATCTGCTGTGATAATGGCAGCACCGTGCTGTGACAGAAGTTCGGAAACAATGCGATCCACACATCTGTCAACGGTTTCACAGGCTTTTACAGCCGCAGGCATCACGCCTGTATGTCCCACCATATCCATATTGGCAAAATTGAGAACAATGAAACGGTATTGACGGCTTCGCAGACGTGCAAGCAACTCTTCTGTCACTTCCAATGCACTCATTTCCGGCTTGAAATCATAGGTTGGCACGTCACGGGGCGAGGGAATCATGCATCTGTCCTCCAGGGGAAAGGGCTGTTCCGCGCCTCCGTTGAAAAAATAGGTGACATGCGCATATTTCTCGGTTTCTGCAATGCGCAACTGTCGCATTCCCTTTTTGCTGACAATTTCTCCCAGAATTCCGCTGAGATGAACCTGCGGAAAGGCAATGGGAAAGGAAAAGGTTTCATCATACAGGGTCATGGTGACATATTCGCAGAATTTGGGAACATGCTCCCTCTGGAAAAAAGCAAAATCTGCATCTGTCATGGCACGGGAGATCTCTCTGGCCCGATCTGCCCGGAAATTGAAAAAAATCAGACCATCCCCATCCTGAATCGTGCCGACCTGACTGCCCTGCGGAGTTTGCAGCACAACCGGTTTGACAAATTCATCAGTTTCACCCCGTTCATATGCGTTCTGAACGGCCTGCAAAGGATCTTTTTCTGCCACACCCTGTCCGGATGTGTAGAGATGAAATGCTTTTTCAATCCGATCCCAGCGTTTGTCCCTGTCCATAGCATAATAACGTCCGCAGATGGTGGCAATTGCTCCGAAATTATGCTTCTGCATATGATCCTGAAGTATTTTCACATAACGGACGCCATCTGTTGGGGCAGTATCGCGGCCATCCAGAATCGCGTGAACATAAACTTTGGACAGACCTTTTTCCCTTGCCATATCCAAAAGGGCCAGCAGATGGGTCAACTGGCTGTGCACGCCCCCGTCTGAAACCAGTCCCATGAGATGAAGAGCGGACTGTTTTTCTTTCACTTTTTCCATTACAGAAGACAGGACAGGATTATGGAAAAAACTGCGGTCACGCACGGCCAGGTCAATGCGCACCAGATCCTGATACACAATCCTGCCTGCGCCGATATTGAGATGTCCCACCTCGGAATTTCCCATGATTCCCTGGGGAAGTCCCACAGATTCACCGGAACAGGTCAGCCGGGTATGGGGATATTCTGCCACCAGTCTGTCCAGACAGGGCGTATGGGCAGCCAGCACGGCATTGCCTTTGGAGATCGGGCTGAGGCCCCATCCATCCAGAATCATCAGCAGATATGTGCGATCAGTCTTCATCATCAAAATCCTCTTGGGATTCCCCCGTGTTTTCGGCTTCTCCCTTTTCCAGCATGGACGGGGTTTCAATACGTTCTGCATCAGCCCACAGTCCTTCGAGATTGTAAAAACTGCGGGTGGATTCATAAAAAACATGGATGATCACATGACCGTAATCCAGCAGAACCCAGTGACCATCCTGCATTCCCTCAACACCCAGAGGCCGGATTCCCTTTTCTTTCAGTTCGGTCTGAATATGATCTCCGATTGCGCTGACCTGCCGGTTGGAACGTCCGCTGCAGATGATAAATATATCTGCTATGGAAGTCAGACCGCGCACATCCAGCACCAGAAGATCGGACGCTTTTTTTCCCAAAGCCGCTTTCACATAAAGATCAACGGACGGATCCACATCACTCATAAGCAAAAAATATCCTTAAACATTTTTTTGATTTTATAGATTTTAAGAAAAAGACTGTCATTTTGAAACCATCAGGGTTTTTCGGACAAACATTTTCTTAAACACTTTATACAATCAGCAGATAGGAAACATTCCGGAGGAGTGCAAAAACTGTATTTTTGCAATTCTGCGTAAAACTTTCCGATCTGCTGACAGTTATACCATTACTTGAAACATTTGCAGAGATTCAGATCTGAATTCCGCACAGAAAAACTCTGTGTGACTCTGCGGAAACTCTGTGTGACTCTGCGGTTAAAATCTGCCCGGCAGAAGTATAAAAATGTTTTAAGTATCGGTATATATTGGCAGAGATTCTTTTCATATTGACAGTCAGAATGCCGGAGTGCCGGACTGAAAGTTTGGCAGAATCACAGTTCCTTCTGCAGTTCCATCAGATAACGGAACAGCGCGCGGGCTGCACCCAAAGGCTTACCCTCCTCTTTTTGCTTCCGGGCATTCTGGATCAGTTGCCGGAGTTTCTGCGGATCAGCCTCCGGGAACCTCTCCAAAATTTCCTCTGCAGGGGAATCACTGCCGCTGATAAGAGTCTCTCTCCATTGCTCAGCCTGCCGGATGTGCATGAGATTGTGGTGCCGTCCCCGCTCAAATTCTGCCAAAGCTTCATATATAGGCCCTGTTTCAGCCTCACGCATCAGTTTCCCGATCAGTTGCATCTGCCGCCGCTTTGCCCCGTGGGATTTTATCTTTCCGGCAAAGGAAAGTGCTTCCCGCAGTTCGTCCGGCAGATCAATTTTTTCCCGCTGCTCCCCGGACAGATCAGCAAGACGCTCCCCCAGTTCCTGCAGGGAATTCATCTCCCTTTTCTTTTGGGATTTGCTTTTTGGGAGGATTTCTTCTTCAGTTTCCCGCAATGTCATAGAATACCCCTGTCAGGGAACCAGCCATAAAGCGCAGTCTGAGGCCCTGTCCAGCACATAAGTGGAAACACTGCCCATGAAAAACGCGCTGTTCTGCCCCCGCCTGCCCACAACGACAGTTCCGTAATGTTCCTGCTGCATTTCATCAATAATGGCCTTTCCGATATTCCGCTGACTGACCTCTTTGATCTGAATCTGCTCTCTGGCAATACCTGCTTTTGCAAATTTCCGGAAGGCATGGACAAAAAATTTTTCCACACATTTTTTTTCCCCCTGGGAAATGATGTACTGCATATCGCTGTCAGTTTCATCAAAATCAATGGGGCAGTAATCCCGGAAGATTGGAATGACATGAAACAGGGTGATGGACACATCTGTATTGTTTTCCATAATAAAACTGAGATGATCCACAGCCCGGAGAGCGCTTTCAGAACCGTCTATGGCAATCAGAATACGGTTGGAAGCCACTTTTCCGTCCACAATCCACAGGGGAGTCACTTTGGAATGATCCACCAGTTTTTTTGTGGTGCTTCCCATAAAAACCTCCTGCATCCGTGTCAGTCCCCTGCGGCCGGTGATAATGGCATCATATTTCTTTTCCTGCGCGTAATCAATAATATCCTTGGCAAGTCCCATATTTCTCGGAACACTTTTCAGATCAATACAGTTTTCGGCAATTCCCATTTCACACATCATTGTTTTGCACTGTTCCAGCATGGTTTGGGCAGCTTCCATGTTTTTCCTTTTCAGTTTCTCCAGAGCGGACTGTGCCCTGAAATCACTTTTTGCATCATCTGTCAGAAACTGGGAAATGGCAGGCTGAACATGAAAAAGTGTGCAGGAAAGATTTTTCACAAGCAGAGACAGATTCACGGCATAGGCAATGGCCTGTTTGGTGTTACGGGAATCATCAATGGCAAGCAATACCTTTTTTTCCATAAATACCATCCTTTTTCCGGTACATGACCGCGTCAGTTTCTGGATAATCAGGACAGGCAGAAACAGAACATACCCTGCCCTTTTCAAAAAAGAAGTATCCAAAGTCCAACATGGTCATATCCTTTTGTTTTATCAGAAGTAAACTGACCGGTACAGTTTTTTTTGACCTTTGTGCCATTTTTGTGTTCTTTGCAGTCAAACCCGGCAGAACAAATCCTGCAAAGCACTAGTAATCAAAAGGTGCCACCCATACGATATGGGCTTTGTTTATTATAAAACAGTCAATCCCCCCCTGGGCTGAAACATCATAGAGCACCAGAAAGGGACTTTTTCCTTTGATAAACAGATCACTCAATCTTTCAATGGGAATGTTTTCACTGTTCAGATTCACCTTTCCCCGGAAAGTGGAGCCGTCTGTGGTTTTGACTTTTACCATCTGAGATCGTGTTTCGGCCTTCATCATCTCATCCTTTCATCTGATAATCTGCCTGAAAACAAAGAATAATCTATCTGAAACCGAATCCGGTTCCCTTCCGGCATTCTGTTTCGGGAGAGTTTCCGTCTTATGAAATATTATATATGGTTATAGACAGATTCCTCTGTCCTGTCCAGAATTAATATCATTTTTTTTAAAATATACTGATCCGGGCCATACAGATAAGGAATAATGACATCATTTATCCGGAAATAAATTTTTTCCGGATAATTTCCATTGCACGGGCCTTTCGCTCCGGGCTGAGATATGCCTGATACAGTTTTTCCGACATATCCGGCATTCTGCCCAGCAGTTTCTCCTCCATAAGGGACAGAGCTTCCACAGATTTGTCGCATACAGGAAAATTTTTGTCATCTGTGCGGATTTCCGGGCCAAAGGTGACAGCCGAGATATTGTTGATGTCCACCAGCCGGAAATCCCCGGCAGCGGAAAGAAGAATATTGCCTATACCCGCGAGATCCGGAATCAGGCCGGTTTCCTCCACCATTTTTCTGATCCGGCAGACAAACTGCGCCGCGCTGTTTCTGATTTTCCGGAAAAAGGCATCCGCGGCTGGATCATTTTCCACTGGAATTTCCATATTCCGGAACAGATCCGAATGCCTGCCCAGATGTATTTCTCCCCAGGGATCAAGAATATTTCCCTCCACATAATCCTGCAGACCGCAAAGAAGCATCTTTGAGCCGGAAGATTTCAGGCAGGTGACAGCAAATTCCTCTGACAGTGCCATATTCTCCGGTGCAAGAAAGGAAACCATGATTTTGTACCGCCGTATTTCTGTCAGCACATCCTGCAGACAGGCAAAATCTCTTTTGAATATTCTCAGCACCTTTCCGGGCCGGGCTTTGGGAAATATCCGGATTCCCTCCCGGATTTCCCCTTTGCTTTCCTTTGCCGCATCTTCGGGATGCAGCAGCCAGAAAATATGGGAGCGAAGCCCCCGGCTGTAATGCCTTCTGAATATATACGGATTGGGATTTCTGATAAAATTCAGAGTGGATATGTCATATTCTGGTTCTGTCTGCATATGTCTGTAACCTGTGTAAAAGTTCGCCCTGAAATACCGGATCAGCCCATCTGCTGCATGGCAGATTCAAATTCCTGAACATTCTGACATTTCAATGCCTGTTTAAACAGTATTTTCAGAATACGCGGGTTTGCGATGGCACTGATCCGTTCCGTCACCGGCAGGGAAAATGCCCCGAATTTCTCAATCAGCATATCTGTGAGCATTTCCCGCGAAGTCTGTATGCTGCCTTCCTGCACGCCCATCGCTTTGCCTTCCTGTACACCCAGAGCCATGCCCTCCTGCAGACCGATTTCTTTGCCTTCCTCTATTCCCTTCTCTCTGGCAATTTCAATAATATCCAGCATTTTAATTTCCTCCCACAGGGATTTTAACCGTTCTTTGTCAATGATTTTGTTGGAAAGAATCAGGGTGGCGGCCATGAGCCGGGAGGATATTTTCCCCGCATGAAACAGTTCGCTTTCAAAGCGCAGCACCTGTTCGGCCAGTTCCGCTCTGACTTCTCTGTCCTCTTTTCCGCAAAGCGGCAGAAAGACCAGTTCCAGACAGTTTTCCAAATTCCCGGCCTGCACGGCCTCCCGGATTTCAGACAGCCTTTTCCGTCCGTCGCGCAGGGTGAAATCAATCACAATAGGGGAATATGTCCCGCTTTTGGTGACGGTTTTCTTTTCCCCTGCAAAAACATCACCTGAGGCCAGAATGATGTCCGTGAGATTCCTTTCCCCACTGCTTTGCCGCCAGAAAATGATACGCGGCAAAACGGTAAAGGTCGGAACGGGTGAGATCCCGCTGCTCCTCCAGATGGTACACGGCATTTTTGTCATCCCGGAGCATGAGATCCACACGTCCGGCACGGACAGCGATATCAACCGGTTCAAAACCGAACACCTCCTGAATGCGTCCGGTTTTCACACCGATGACATCCAGAGTCTCCCCCCGAAGAACATCTCCCATCCATTTGACAATTATATCATAATTCTGTGCGTATTCTTTTCCGTTCTGTTTTTCCATTCAATCTCCGAAGGCGCAGGCCGGATTGTCGTATTTCGGCAGTCCCAATAACCGGGCGTAATCCGGCACTCAGACCATCTGCTGCATTGCAGTTTCAAACTCCTGAACATTCTGACATTTCAATGCCTGTCTGAACAGGATTTTCAAAATACGCGGGTTTGCGATGGCGCTGATCCGTTCTGTCACTGGCAGGGAAAATACCCCGAATTTCTCAATCAGCATATCCGTGAGCATTTCCTGCCATGTCAGGATGCTGCCTTTCTGCATGCCTTCCTGCTCTCCTATTACTTTGCCTTCCTCTATTCCCTTCTCTCTGGCAATTTCAATAATATCCAGCATTTTAATTTCCTCCCACAGGGATTTTAACCGTTCTTTGTCAATGATTTTGTTGGAAAGAATCAGGGTGGCAGCCATGAGCCGGGAGGATATTTTTCCCGCGTGAAACAGTTCGCTTTCAAGGCGCAGCACCTGCTCGGCCAAATCAGCACGGGCCTCCCTGTCCTCTTTTCCGCAAAGCGGAAGAAACACCAGTTCCAGACAGTTTTCCAGTGTTCCGGAGTTTACGGCATCACGGATTTCCGCCAGCCGTTTTCTGCCGTCGCGCAGCGTAAAGTCAATCACAATGGGCGAATAGGTTCCGCTTTTGGTGACAATCTTCTTTTCCCCGGCAAAAACCTCACCGGAGGCCAGAATGATGTCCGTGAGATCCTTTCCCCACTGCTTTGCCGCCAGAAAATGATACGCGGCAAAACGGTAAAGGTCGGAACGGGTGAGATCCCGCTGCTCCTCCAGATGGTACACGGCATTTTTGTCATCCCGGAGCATGAGATCCACACGTCCTGCACGGACAGCAATGTCCACCGGCTCAAAACCGAACACCTCCTGAATGCGCCCGGTTTTCACACCGATGACCTCCAGTGTATGCCCGTGCAGCGCCTCTCCCATCCATTTGACAATTATGTCATAATTCTGTGCGTATTCTTTTCCGTTCTTCTTTTCCATGTGTCTCCGTGAGAAAATTTGCCGGTTCATCAGCAGGCACATATTGATAATATTATCTTTCCGGTAATTTTCAAGTGAAAAAAATTGCAGACAGCAATCCTGTCAATCCCTTAATCCTGTGAATCCCGGTTCAGACAATCCTCTGTCCTGAACTGGGATTTGTCTGATTGCCATGATTGCAACTCATACAAATACAAATCAGAGAAATCAGATGAACCGCAGTTCAGGACAATCACCGTCTGGAACTCTGATTCATCTGATTTCTCTGATTAATCTGATTAATGCACGGCTGAAATCAGATTAATCAGAAAAATCACAGTT
>CAZHPS010000205.1:0-11234 GCA_964534335.1 uncultured Desulfobacterales bacterium | reverse complement strand
CAAAAAAACAGGAGTTGCATATCACATTTTTATCAGCATGAGAAGTCCCACTACCAAAACATGTTCCTGACGGCAGGCAGTTTCTGTGCCACAAAAAATCAAAGTTGAAACAGTATAATAACGTGAGTTCGACAAATTTTTTATCATTTTACAGATTGTTAATGTCTAATTAATGGGTTAAGAGACAAACAGTCTTAAGAGAATAACAGATTAAAATATCAGTATATATTTGCAATTTAATGTTTAGCACGAAATTTGCTTGCAGGATAATATGTTGATTTCTAATTATAACTCATCGAACTCACGTTAAAATACAGATTCTTGTCTGAACTGTGATTCATATGATTGAAATGAGTACCATGATTTAAAAATTGCAATAAAAAAATCAGACGAATCAGAAAAATCAGACGAATCACAGTTCAGACAAGTCCGGGAAGAAAAAAAACAAATCAGGACACACAGAAATGTCTGTCCTGATTCGGAAAGGATAAAATTCCCCACCAAAGTTTCCCTTTTTGAGGATAATTTTATGGTAATTTCCAAGTATCTGTTAAATAAGAGGCATCAGCATCACTAGGAGTCCATTTTTTAGTGTCTATATCTATCTTAATGCCGTTTGCAACTGTTGTAAAGGTATATTTGAAATCACCTGTAAGATTAATTCCTCCGGCTGGTGTGGAAGGTGCATCAGGATCATTAATAACATAAGGAGATGCTCCTCCGTTTGTCAGAGCCTTAAATACGTCATCCACATCAGGCTGGCCTGATTTTGTGAGAGCTGCTTTGCCATAAGCAAGAGAACATAAAGATTTGCCCTCTGCCAAAGCATTATTGTATGCTTTTTTACGTGCATCATCTGCCAAATCAAAATATCTGGGAATAGCCACAGCCGCCAGTATACCGATAATAATCAGTACAGCGATAACCTCTATCAGGGTAAAACCCCTTTCAGTCTGAAATATGTTTTTATTCATAACAACCTCCTTTGTGCAATCTTTGTGCGATAATAAATTAAACAAAAATGACATACCTCACAGATCCCATACATTTTTATGCATTAAACATGCCATCTCTGCATATTTTTTCATTTGCTTATAATTTAAATCAATTATATATCCTCCTCTAAAATATTGCAAGAGCATTCCTCCAAATTTTGCAGAAAAAAACAACATTTTTTGGAGATTGTTAAAAGATATATTCTGTTATATAAAACAAAATAACCAAAATTATCTGATATTGTCTGAAAATAGCAGGAATTTTGTGTGCAGATTTTTCAGAAAATCAGAAGATCGGAAAATTTTCAGATGACCGGTTCCAAAGTAGTTCCGAAAATGCAAAAATACAATTTTTGCACTCCTCCGGAAAATTTTCGTTCTGCTGACAATCTCTTCGGTGTTACTGCCAGAAATATATACCCGCTTCATACCTTAAAATATTTTGCATCAATATCGTGTTTTTTAATCCTGTGCCAGAGAGCCCTCTCCTTAATTCCCAGCAGTTTTGCGGCCTTCACCTGAACTCCTCCTGATTTCCTAAGGGCTTCCGTAATAAATGCTTTTTCAATATGGTTCATATGCTCATCCAGTGTGGGAGGATCGGTCTTTTCATTTTCAGGATCAGAAGACGTCTCCGGCAAAACAGGAATAATCCCATGTGAAATAATATATTCCGGCAGATGGCCCGGTTCAATCACATTGCCGTCACACATCACTGCTGCCCGTTCAATAATGTTTTTCAATTCCCGCACATTGCCGGGCCAGTCTGAATTTTCTTTGAGCATCTGCAAAGCCACCGGAGAAATGCTGACTTTTTTGTCTGTCAGACTACAGAAATGTGCTGCGAGCAAAGGAATATCCTCTTTTCTTTTTCTCAAAGGGGGCAGTTCAATGATAAAGACGTTGATCCGGAAAAACAAATCTTCCCGGAATGTTCCGTCCTTTACCATCTGTGGCAGATTTTTGTTGGTTGCCGCAATAAAGCGCACATCCACTTTAATGGTTTTGTTTCCCCCGACCCGTTCAAGTTCCTTTTCCTGAAGCACACGCAGCATTTTTGCCTGTGTTTCCAAAGGCATGTCACCAATTTCATCCAAAAAAAGAGTGCCTTCATGGGCCTGCTCAAATTTGCCTATTTTTTGGGTAGTTGCGCCGGTAAACGATCCTTTTTCATGTCCGAACAGTTCACTTTCCCACAAATCTTTGGGAGTTGCCACACAGTTGAGCTTGATAAGCCTTTTGCCGGCTCTTTTGCTTTGTCTGTAAATGCTTGCGGAAACCAGTTCTTTGCCGGTTCCGCTTTCTCCGGTGATAAGAACAGTGGAATCCGTGGGAGCGACTCTTGTAATCTGGCCCAGAACCGAACGCATGGCCTCACTTTCCGCAATAATTTCAGGGAACATTTCACGGGCATCCACCATTGAGAGCACGGTTGTGATCTGTTTGAAAACCGTATTCCACACCTCCACCTGATCTTTGGATTTGCTGCCGGTGTCCTGATGCACGGGAAGAATATCTTTTGCATTTTTGATAAACTCCTGCAAAGGTTCCATGATAACCCGGAAAATGACCATCGCACATAAAAATCCCACAATGCTGATGACGAGAATGGCCCAGATCAGAAAATCTCCCGGATCCAATTGATTTCTCAGACAGTACTGGGTCAGGCGGTAGGTCAGGACAGAGGAAAAAGCCGCATATCCGGCAAATATTCCCGGTATGATGATGCTGTAGCTGATATGGTAGCGGATATTTTTCATGTTTTCAACTATAAGCAATGGTTATCGGACAATTTTTGTCATATCCCACATGGGCAGAAAAATCGCCAAAGCGAAAAAACCTACCACAAAGGCAATGCTGATGGTCAGAAAAGGGGTGATGGACTCTGTGACACCTTTCATGGAGTATTCAACTTCTGAATCATAATGTCTGGATATTTCCAAAAGCATTTCATCCAGTTTCTCGGTTTTTTCCCCAATGGCAACCATATTGATCACCATGGGGGGAAAATGTCTGGCTGAGCGCAGAGTTGAGGCAATCGTGTTTCCCTGCCGTATGGCCGTCCTGATTCCGTCAAATTCTCTTGAAATTGCCATATTGCCTATGGTTCCGGACAGAATGGTCATGGATTCCATGACCGAAACACCGCTGTACTGCAGAATGGCAAAAATACTGGCAAAACGGGACATGGAGCCTTTGACAAAAAGTGTGCCGAAAACAGGAATTTTGATAAATATCAGATCTCTGACATATTTTCCCTGTTCGGTTCTCAGATACAGATACAGCGCCCAGACAATAATAAAAACACTTAAAAGAAGAATGGGCCAGTAGTGGGTGAGCATATTGTGCAGCCCCAGGCAGATGCGTGTGGGAAGGGGGAGAACCAGCCCCTGGGTGCGGAATATGCTCACAAATTTGGGAATGACGAATATCAGCAGCACAAAAAAGGCAACGCCCAGGAAACCGATGACATAGGCCGGATACCATAGAGCGGATTTGATGTCTGATTTTATTTTTTCTTCGTGCTCCATAATATAACTCAGACGATCCAGAACATCGGAAAGCGCGCCGCTGCGTTCTCCGGCATGGATTACACTGCAGTACAAAGGGGAAAATATCCAGGGATGTTTTCTGAAGGCATCAGACAGACTGTAACCTTCCCGCACATTTGCGGCAATTTCTGCAACGGCTGATTTCAGATTCGGATTTTCCGTCTGCCGTTCCAGAATCTGCAGCAGTTCCAGCATGGGAACCCCGGTGCGGAACATGGTTCTGAACTGTTTGGTAAAAATAATCAGATCACGGGTTCTTACCGGGTGCAGGACTTTCCGTATATCAAAGGCATCGGCCTGAAAAGCCGTGCTGCTGCCTTTTTTCACACCTGCTGGGATATATCCCATTTTCAGCACCATGTCATTGGCGGTTTCCGGAGAATCTGCTTCCACTGTGCCGGATACGGTTTTGCCCTGATCATTGATGGCTCTGTAGGTATATTTTGCCATTTTTCCTACATCATCACCACGGAAGCAGCCTCTTCAAAGGAGGTGAGACCCGTGTGCACCTTTTCCGCAGCATTTTCTTTCAGGGTTCTGAGTTTTCCTGTTTTCTGAACAACAAAACTGATATCACTGGCAGACTGGACGTTGAGAATCATCTCCCTGACCATTTCATCCACAGCCAGAACCTCAAAAACACCGGTTCTGTCCCTGTAGCCGGTATTCATGCAGTTGTGGCATCCCTTTGCCTGAAAAAAGGTACTGTCTTCATAATCATATATTCCCCAGTAGTTCAGAACGCTTTCCGGAGGGTTAAAGGATTCTTTGCAGTTGGGGCATAATCTGCGCACCAGACGCTGCGCGATCAGAAGAAGCAGTACAGAGGAAATCAGGAAGGGGGGGATTTTCATGTCAATAAAACGGGTAATGGCCCCGGCCGCATTGTTGGTATGGAGTGTACTCAGTACCCGGTGACCGGTCAGAGAAGCCTGAATGGCAATTTCTGCTGTTTCGCTGTCACGTATTTCACCCACCAGGATCACATCCGGATCCTGTCTCAGAATGGAGCGGATACCGCTGGCAAATGTCATGCCTGCCTTATGGTTCAACTGGGTCTGGCGTATGCCCTCAATGCGGTATTCCACAGGATCCTCCAGAGTAATAATATTGATGTCGGACCTGTTGATTTCTTTGAGAAGAGAATACAGCGAAGTTGTTTTGCCGCTGCCTGTGGGGCCTGTGCTTAATATCATGCCATAGGGTTTTCCCAGCACAGATTCCACTTTTTCCCTGTCCTCTCTGTTCATGCCCAACTGCTCAAGGGAAAAAATTCCCGCGCTGGTATCCAGCAGACGCAGCACCATGTTTTCACCGTGTATGGTCGGCAGGGTCGAGGCCCGGATATTGATCTCCCGGTGATTTTTTTTTATGGTAAACCTGCCGTCCTGGGGGATTCTCATGGTTGCGATGTCCATATTTGCCAGAATCTTGATACGGGAGATAATGGGCAGAAACAGCCGTTTGCCCAGAGATTTCGTAGGTACATCATGGAGTTTCCCATCCACCCGCAAACGGACCTGCATCCGGTTTTTTTCCGGGCTGATATGAATATCGCTGGCTCTCTGGCGTGTGGCCTCAGACAGCAGTGTTTCGACAAAATTGATGACCGGGGCATCTTCTGCCATGCCTTTGAGATCCCGATCATTGATTTCCATATCCTCAGACAGATCATCTCCGCTGTCCGTCCCCCCCCCTTCTGGCTGAATGGTACGGATCAGTTCGGAAATGCCAACATTCGCGCCAAAAAGATTCTGCACCAGTTCGTTGAATTCCTGATCTGTGCAGACAACCGGTTTTACCTCCCTGTCGGTAATGGACTCAATGGCATCCAAAGCCTCAATATCCAGTGGATCAGTCATGGCAACGGTCAGCAGTCTTCCCCCGTTTTTAATGGGAACAGCCTGATATTTCTGAACGGTTTCCGGCGACATGATTTCGCCGAGCGCAGGATCCGGCAAATACTGGCCCGGATGATAGCGATCCAGACGCAACTGCCTGCACAGCGCATTAACTATCTGGGATTCATCAATCATATTTTCACGCACAATATACTGACCCAGTTTCATATTGAGCCGTTTGTGTTCAGTCAGTGCATGTTCGAGCTGCTCTTTTTTCAGCAGCCCCTCCTCCAGAAGAATTTCTCCCATTTTTTTTTTCAAGGATATTCTCCTTCATATAGATTTTCAGAAAATGTCTGTCCGAAAAACCCTAAGGGTCTCCGAAACCCTTAGGGTTTTCAGGCAACAATCTTTATTTTTAAAACTCTAGCATCAGGTGAGAAGTCCCGAACTGAAAGTCTGGGACTTCTTAAAAATGTGAAAAAACTTTTTTGACAAACCACTTATACCAATTCGCCATTGACCTGATACTGATCCGGAAGATTTCAAAAATTAAGCGGAGCGGTTTTTTGCACATCCGGAACGGTGAAAAAACTGAAGATATTGTATCAAATCAATGGAGAATTGGTATTAATCCAATGACTGCCATTCAGAATTCAGCATTCAGCATTCAGCATTCAGCATTTATTTCACAATCCTGGGCGTTATGAAGATCAGCAGTTCTTCCATCTCGTTGTCGCTGTATTCTTTTCTGAACAGACCGCCAAGCAGGGGAATGTTCTTCAGTAAGGGAACTCCGGATTCTCCCGCACTTGTTTTTTCTTTTCTCAGCCCACCAATCACCATAGTCTGACCATCCTGCAAAATCACATTGGTCTCGGCCTTTTTGGTGATGATGGTCGGATTTCCCTCTGTGTCACCTATATTGCTGAAATCAAGTTCATCTTTGGAAGTGATGATTTTCATTTTCAGGAAATTGTCTTCGATCACATGCGGCGTTACCTCCAGACTGAGAACCGCCTTTTTGAATTCAATATTTACTTCATCATCTTCCACGGTCTGATACGGCACTTCCATACCGCTCTCAATCAATGCTGTGTGGTTGTCCAGAGTGGAAATGGAAGGATTGGAAAGAATACGGATTTTTCCTTCTTCCTCAAGCGCCGAGAGCTGAAGACCCAGCAGATATTTTCCCGGATCCGACAGAAAAACACTGAGAAGCAGACCTGAACCCCCTGCCAGTCTTGAAGACAGGTTCTTCAGTAATCCGGTGGAAGTGGAGCCGGTGCTGTCACTGTCAGAGGTGCTGTCACCGGTTTCTCCCTCTGCTGGCATAGAATCAATACCCGGAGTAAACCATAATTTTTTGCTGCCGCCGACACTGCCGGAATAATATCCGCCCCATTCAAATCCAAGTTCCCTGGCAGTATTTGAATTGGCTTCGATAATCTGTGCCTCAATGCGTATCTGGCGGGTGGGTCTGTCCAGTTTTTCCGCGAGCATCCGCATAGCCTCAATTTCTTTTTCCCGTGCCTGCACAACAATGGAATTGCTGTATTTGTCCACCATCACACTTCCGCGTCTGCCATTGGTACCCTCTTCAAGGAGTTTTTCAAAGATCTCTTTCAGATTGCCGGCATCTGCGTAATCAATTCTGATAACTTCACTTGCAAAGGGAGCGACTGTCTCAATGCCCCGTTTCTGTGCCTCCCTTTTCTGCCGCATTTCCAGTTCCCGTACCTCCTGCCCCATATCCTCTACGGTCATAATGCGGATAATATCCCCTTCCCATTCATATATCAGGCCGTGCGTGCGCAAAAGACCGGCAAATATCTGATCCCAGGGTTTGTTTTGTATATCAACCGTGACTTTTCCCTTAATATTCTCACTGAGCATGATGCTGATACCTGCAGCACGGGCCAGTCCCCGCAGCAGCAGTCCCAGTTCCTCGTTCTGAAACCGCAGCGTCATTTCTTTGGACGGCAGGGATTTTGCGGGTTTCTGCGGCATACTGATCTCTTCCTGCGGAGAGGTTTTTTTCCTGCTTTTTCCGGTATCTGCCAAATCAGGATCATTGTGCTGAGATGCCCCCGGAGCCTTGCCAGCCGCAGGCTGTTTTTCCGCATTCACTTCCTGACTGTCCGTTTTCCTTACCGCAGTGCAATATCTTTCCTCCTGCCGATGCACAGTGTCCTGTTTCGGAATCTCCGGATTTTTGGAAGATCCTTCAGCATATTTTGCAGGCAGTGCAGGAAGCACATATTCATCCACAGTTTTCCGCGGTTCTGTGACACATCCGTAAAGCACAGTGAAAAGCACCAGAGCGAATACTGACCAGCAGTTCAGTGCATACGGAAAAGACAGCGGACATGTGCGTATCTGCAGCGCAGAGATTTCAGTTTTTCCGCTTATTTTCATAAAAGCCTTTGATTTTATCCTCAGCAGGGGACATGTGGTTCTCCTCCCGGCCAGTCATTTCCTTCAGGGAAATACGGTAACGGCTTTCAACTTCATCCGCAATGGGTATGGGATCAAATTCCCTTTTATCATCCTGCAGAGCAATTTCCTTTAGAGAAATACGGATCAGTTTGTACCCGGTTCCCGGCAAAAGGTCGCCCTCTTTGTAATCATTCCCGTCTATAATGACGATGATCCTGTTTTCCGTGTGCATATATCCGGTATAAACCGGCAGTTTTATTTTCTGAACTTCCTTTTCTGCCGGATTATTCAGTACCGGCAGAGGAGCGGGAACAAAAACATCCTCCCATTTGTTTTCTGTTTTTTCAATAATATAATTTTCAAAAGGTGTCAGACCGGACATAACCAGTTCCTGGGAGATCTGGCTGATAAACAGCAGAATATCTTCCGTATCCTCCTTTTTTGCACTCTGTATCTGCGGTTTTGCAGAAAAAAGATATTCATACATTCCGTACAGCATGGCAACAAAAGCAAGAATAACAATGATTTTCTCCCGGTTTGACATAACTGTCTCCTTTCATTACCGGGCCTGTCTCAGCCGCAGGCTCAGGTGAATCTCTTTTTTCAAAGGATTGCCGGACTGTTCCGCATCCGGAATATTTCCGGCCGGAACAATCCATATCTCATCAATTCCCTCCAGACAGGATATTTTGCCAAAATCAATCAGCACATTCCGCAGTTTATCAAAATCACCGGTAATGGAACACGGCAGCACAACCCTGTCCGGAAGATGATTTATGCCGGATGCCTCCCTGTCAAAGGCAAATCCATGTTCTTTGGATATTTTTTCAGCAGTATCAAGAAATTCGGAAATACTGCATTTTTCAGGCCCAATGCTGACGCTGAAATTGAAATAATTGATTTTGTCAAGTTTATGAATTTCATCCATGTACATTCTGTACTGTCTGTACAGTGTCTCCTGCTCACTGATTTTTTTTTTCACAGATTCAATATTTTTTTCAATCTGCTGTATTTTTCTGAAATCAGGATACACAATAAAGGCGGCAAATCCGATCAGGATTCCGGCATACAAAATATAATATACCAGATTCCTGCGTTTTATGTCCGGAAATATGTTCTGGCTGTGTTTCATTTCTGTTTTGTTTCCGTCCGTATTTCTGTACGGACTGGGGTCTGGAGTGTAAAATGGAGAACTGATGCATCTTTCTGTTTCAGTTCTTTTTTGTTCCGTATAACAGTTTCCCCAAAAATGGGTATGGTACTGAGTTCTGCCATATAGTCATGCAGAAGTGCCTCACGTCTGACAGCAGACTCTGCGGTGATGATTCCCTCCAGTATGAGCTCGGAACTGTTTTCAGGGCTTTTGTTCCGGGAATCCTTTTCTGCCTCTTTTGTTTCTCCGCCAGTGACTTTCAGATGTGTCAGACGGATTCGGGGAGGCATTGTCAGCTCACAGACTGCAGTGATAAGGGCAATATCTTTGTAGCGTTTTGCAAAGTTCCGGGCCTGCTCCCTTCTCTCAATAATCCTGTCTGCCAGTATTCTGATCATCTCCCGGTCAAAAACCATATTTTCGTGTTCGCGGATTCCTGCTTCGTAGTCATTTCGGAGTTTCCCAAGTTCTTTCTCCCTTTTACCGAGAAGATGCTCCTGGTTAAAACAGACACCGAGGCATAAAATGGCTATCAGTGCAAAAATAATGCTCACAAAACGGTCTGCACGTCTGGAATTAAGATATTTCTGTCTGTCCCTGTGAGTAAACAGAAAATTTGGTGTAAAAAAATTTCTGGAAAGGGCTATGCCCACAGCAGGAACATAACTGCCCCTTTCTGCCGCTGATGCAGGAACCTGCATGTTTTTGGGAACAAAATCACAGGAAAAGGGATCCAGATCACTGGTTTCAATACGGTGATCCAGACATGTTCCGATATAGTCAACTATGCGTCTGCAATCGCTGATTTCACCGGATACAAAAATTTTTCCAACTTCTTTTTTTCCAATATCTGTCTGATATTTTTCAATTATTCTTTCCAATCTCCATACCAGACGGTCAATGGAGGGGAGCAGCATTTCGAATATTTCTCCGGCACTGGTATTGAGTTGTTTTTCCGCAAGTAAAATTTCCAGATCCGGCGAACTGCGGAGCAGGCAGAAAAATATCTTTCGGACATATTCAATGCTCAGTTCCTCTGTTTCCGGAACAGAGGAAAACAGATATTCATTCATACGGACCCGGAGTTCTTCCATCATGCCGGTCATACATGCCTGGATTCTGCTGGACATTGCCAGATTCCCGTCTGAGAAAAAAATATCTATGCGTGACCAGTTCATCCCAACAAACAGACAGCAGACATTCTGCCCTTCTGCCCTTATATACTCTGACCTGACAAGATTCTGAATGGCAAATGGATAGACAGAAATACCTGTCAGGGGAAAACCGGTTTCAGAAAAAATTTTTCTGACCCTTTCAATTTCAGCCTGCGGGGCCGTATATGCCATGACCGCTTTTCTTTTTGCGCCGTTTTCAGTGATTTCCCCTATATATTCAAAATCAAATATGTTTTCCTCTTCATCAAAGAGTTTTGTTTTTTTGTATGCCCACAGAACAGCATTGGGAAGATCCTTTTCAGAAACCATTGGAACGGTAAGAAATCGTGTTTCCACATTTTCCAGAGGTATGACTGCCCATATCTCAGTCCGGATCAGTGAATGGCAGAGTTTTTTCATCACAGATTTCAGAGAATCGTACCGCAGTTCTCCTTCTGCCTGTTTTTTTTCATTTGGGACAGTCAGATAAGCTGTCAGTACCCGCTTCTGCACGCCTGTGCTCACGAATCTGACCGCCTTCAGATACCCGTTTCCGAAATCTATGCCAATGGTGGTTTTTTTACGAAAGGAAATCAGACTCTGATAAAGGGATTTACGGGGCATGGATGGAACCACACCCCTTGCACCGGGCAGAAAATCAGGGGCATACTGTTCCGGATTATATAATGACACTGTTTTGGAAACAGTTCCGCTCATTGCCGGATCAGTGCCGCTGTTTTCCTGTATCAGGTCAAGAAGTTTTTCTCTTAAAGAAATATTGTCAGGTCTGACCAACTTTCCCCTCCCATTGTCTGTTTCAGTGAAGGATATAACAGATATTCAGGGATAATTTAATTTATAAGAAGTGTTTAGTCAAGAAATATAATGTTTCAACTTTGGTTTTTTATGGCACAAAAATTGCCTGCCGTCAGAAACATGTTTTTTCAGCCTGTCCGGAGGGTTTTTCAGGTCAGAAAGGATGATTTTTTTAACGGTTCTGACCCCATCGCAAAAATTATGCCGAAAAAAACCAAAGTTGAAACATTATAACTGTCCATTCGCTTAAATTTTTGCAATATGATGAATTATTTGATAAGTTC
>CAZHPS010000204.1:0-11266 GCA_964534335.1 uncultured Desulfobacterales bacterium | reverse complement strand
AAAAAAATGAGCGAAAAAGATCGTATCCGGTGGAATGAAAAATACAGCGAAAAGAAATATCCGGATTCTCCATCGGAAATTGTGGAAAAATTTTCTCATCTGGCAGACAAAGGTTTTGCTCTGGATATTGCGGCCGGAAATGGCAGAAATGCCATTTTTCTCGCAAATCAGGGTTTTGTATGTGATGCTGTGGATGTTTCAGACAGGGCAGTTGCCGAGATTTCCGGAAAACATGCCGGTGTAAACGCATTCTGTGCGGATTTGGACAGTTATGAAATTCCGGATGATCGCTACAGTCTGATTCTCAATATCCGCTATCTGAACCGCCGTCTTTTTCCCTGTATCAAAGAAGCTCTGATTCCCGGAGGAATCCTGATCTTTGAAACCTATATGAAAGGGGAAGATAATGAAGTCTTTCCTGTATCCTGCCGGGATTTTCTGCTGCGGAGCAATGAACTGCTTCACGCTTTTCTGTCTCTGCAGATTCTTTATTATGAAGAAAAAAATGTGGAAACCTGCCGGGGGCCGGGACGGATTGCTTCTCTGGTCGGGAGAAAATTTCATGAATGAACAATCAGATGTCTGTCCACCATTTCCCCCTGTTTTTGCTCTGATTTCCGGTGTGATAGCGGTATCCACCGGAGCCATATTTGCCCGGATGGCAGAAGAGGCGCATCCTTTGGTTATCGCTGCCTACCGTGTGGGACTGGCCAGCCTGATTCTTCTGCCGTTTGCATATGCAAAAGCCCGCAGGGAATTTCTGAAACTGTCCCCCAGACAATACGCGCTGGCTGCCCTGTCCGGTCTGTTTCTGGCCATGCATTTTGCCACATGGATTTCCTCTCTGTCCTATACCTCTGTTGCCAACAGCGTGGTGCTGGTCAATACCAATCCTTTGTGGGTGGGGCTTCTCACGCCTTTCATTGCCAAAGAACGGCTGAAACAGCAGGCTGCCATCAGCATTCTCATCAGCGTGGCAGGCGGTGTGATTATCAGTTACGGCGATTTTGCCACAGATCCTGGTGCTTTATGGGGAGATTTTCTGGCTTTGGCAGGCAGTATCTGCGCGGCTGTGTATCTGCTGCTGGGACGAAAACTCCGGGCCGGGCTTTCCCTGATGGCCTATATCATGCTATGTTACGGCAGCGCGGCTTTTATTCTCTGGGGCATAGTTCTTGCTGTGAGCCTGCCGATTTCCGGTTTCAGCACGCAGACAATTTCCGCGTTCTGGGCTATGGCCCTGATTCCGCAGCTCATCGGTCACAGCAGTTACAACTGGTCTCTGAAATGGTTCAGCGCGGGAACCATTGCCGTAAGCCTGCTGGGAGAACCTATCGGCAGCACCATACTGGCATGGATTCTTTTTGATGAGGGACTGAGCGGATACAAAATCACCGGAGGCATTCTGATTCTTTTTGCCATCTGGCTGGCCTCGGTGAGTGAATCCTCAGAAGAAAAATAAACCCGGTATCTGTGAACCTTTGTTGACATCAGACACGGTATTGGGTATTTTAGACAAAATTGAAATCTGCTGGCTGAACAGGCGGAAAAACATGACTGGTGCAAACAATTTTTAATAATGAATAGCCGTTGGATTTATCCATAGGCAAAATAACGGGGGAAAATATGGCTAGCGTGAACAAAGCGATTATAGTCGGAAGGTTGGGGCAGGATCCGGAAATCCGGTATATACCGGACGGAACTCCGGTTGCCAATTTCAGTGTGGCGACTTCTGAGACTTGGACAGACAGAAATACCGGAGAGAAAAAAGAAAGAACTGAATGGCACCGGATTGTTGCATGGAGAGGACTGGCCGAAATATGTGCGCAGTATCTTTCCAAAGGAAGACAGGTTTATATAGAGGGCAAGCTTCAGACTGATGAATGGCAGGACAAGGAAGGTAACAAGAGATATACCACCAAAATCATTGCTTCAAACGTAGTATTTTTCGGCTCACGGGCTGATGCCGGTTCACAGGGAAGCGCAGGCGGGTATGAACAGGGGGGTTCTGCGTCCCAGAGCCAGTCTGCTTCCGGCACATATCAGGGTGGAGCAAATCAGGACACTTACCAGCAAAAGCAAAGTGCAAAACCGGTCACTCCGGCTCCCCCGGAGGAAGACTATCAGAATCCCGGAGCCCCCGGCGGCGCAAATTATCCCGATGATGCAGAGCCTTCTGAAATACGGGAAAGCATGGATAGCGCAGGCGGGGCAGTTCCGCCCGGAGACGGGCCGGATGATGATGATATTCCCTTCTGATGGTGGGAAATTTTAAATTGTCTGTTTTGGGTTGGGTAAAGCCTGATTGGGGTTTGCAAAAAAGCAACCTGTACAATTTTCTGTCCGAAAAACCATTAGGGTTTTGAAAAACCTAAGGTGATTTCCAGAAAAGAATATCCCGCCAAAGCACAGGCTTCCAGCCTGTGCTTTGTGCCTGTGAACTAAAATGGGATGTTTATTTTCAGAAATCACCTTACATGTCAGCTAAGGGTCTGTAAAAAAATAAGCTGTGCAGTTTTGATGTCCGGAAAACCCTAATGTTTTTGGAAACCATTAGGGTTTGTAATACCAATTCTCCATTGATTTGATACAATATCTGCTGTCAGTTTTTCCGCTGTTCCGCGTGTGCAAAAAATCGCTCCGCTTAATTTTTGCACTCCTCCGGATCAGTTGCTGATTGTATAAAGTCAATGGCGAACCGGTATAACAGCTTATTTTGATACAGGCCATAAAGGCTTTTGTCACCGGGTTATAAGAATTTGTTCCGATTTTTTAAAAAACCCAAATTGGGTCAGTATAATGATTTTTTGAATGTGTCACTGCCAGTCTGCGGTCAGAGCCTTTGTGCCGGAAATCTGTCCGGCAATGGCATAGCAGCCTTCCACATGTGAATTTCCCACATATTTCATGGCTGTAATGCTCACCTGATTCCAGAACTGTCATAGCCTGCTTTGACAAATTTGCAGAGTATGCTGACAGAAAAAAAAACTGTTGTAATTCCTGATAATTCACCACTTCATCACAGTGATGAATTTTACGAAAAAATTCCTGAATGGGAGAAAAAGGGAATTTTCCCCAAATATCTCCCGCCATATTCTCCGGAACTTAACCGTACTGAAATTCTTTGGAAATAAGTAAAATACAGGTGGCCTGACATTTCATAACACACATCATCCGAAAATCCGGTCAGAAATGTTGAGCATATTTTAATAAACATCAAAAAAATATTCGGTTGAATTAAGTTAATATACATAAAAATATATGGAACCTTACTTATAGCGTCTTTGGGACAGAAATTTCAACTTCGGCAAAATCGGCTATTCAGAAAGGGAAAGGATGGCAAATATGATTTTTTTCCGTAAACTGGATGAAAAACCGGCATAGGAAACATCACAGAGCAATCAGGAGATGGAAGATCTCCGTAAATCAGTCAAAAATGCGGGATTATCTGAATCTGTGGCAGACTTTGCCATGAAAGAACTGGATCGTCTGGAAAAAACAGATCCCTTCCTGAGTATGCCATTGGACTCAATTATACTGTTTCAACTTTGGTTTTTTATGGCACAAAAATTGCCTGCCGTCAGAAACATGTTTTTTCAGCCTGTCCGGAGGGTTTTTCAGGTCAGAAAGGATGATTTTTTCCGGTTCTGACCGCACTGCAAAAATTATGCCGAAAAAAACCAAAGTTGAAACATTATATATCGAATTTCTGATTTCCCTTCCCTGGAATACTTTCTCAGATGACAATCTGGATGTTCACAGGGCGGAAAAAATTCTGGAATCAGGCCATTACGGACTGAAACATGTCAAGGAGCGGATTTCTGAATATCTTGCTGTGCGAACCCTCTGCACGCATCATTCCTTTCATCTTCTGGTGGTGGATGACGAGGAAATTGCAAGGACAAACCTTGAATATATCATGAAAAAAGAGGGGTATCAGGTCAGTATCGCAGCCAACGGGCTGAAAGCCCTGAAAATGGTTCAGCAGCATAAGTTAGATCTGATTCTCACGGATTTGAAGATGGAAAAAATGGACGGAAGCCAGCTTCTGGAATCCGCAAAAAAAATCTCTCCCCATACGGAAATTGTAATGATAACCGGGTTTGCCACTGTGGATTCCGCAGTGGATGCCTTAAAAAAAGGCGCAGCCCATTATCTGCCCAAACCAGTGAATCTGGATGAACTGCGCGCAGTTGTCCGGCAGATTCTTGAAAAGAAAAAACATATTTTAATGACCAGAAGTCCTGTTCTCTGCTTCACCGGCCCTCCGGGAACCGGAAAAACCTCTGTGGGACGCTCCATTGCCGAAGCACTGGAACGGAAATTCGTGCGCATTTCCCTCGCGGGTCTGCGTGACGAGGCTGAACTGCGTGGACACCGGAGAACCTATGTGGGCGCAATGTCAGGTAAAATCCTCAATGAAATCCGGCGCACAGGCACTAAAAACCCGGTATTCATGCTCGATGAGATTGACAAAATCGGTCAGGATTTCCGGGGCGATCCTGCTTCGGTTCTGCTGGAAATCCTTGATCCTGAACAGAACAGCCGTTTTACGGATCATTATCTGGATCTGCCTTTTGATCTTTCCGGAGTGATGTTTATCGCGACGGCAAATGTGCCCCAGCAGTTGCCCGGTCCCCTGCTGGATCGGCTGGAACTGATTCATTTTCCGGGCTATACCGAAAATGAAAAAAAACAGATTTGCCATAACTACCTGATTCCCCGGCAGTTGCAGGAAAATGGCATGTCCGGCAGAGGGGTGGCGTTTTCCGATGATGCGGTTATGAAAATCATACTGGACTATACGCGGGAAGCCGGACTGCGCAATCTGGAAAGGGAAATCGCCACCATATGCCGGAAACTGGCGCGTATCTGTGTCCAGGCCGGTGAAGGCACATTTTCTGTTTCTGTGGATCCGGTTCTGGTGGAAAAACTGCTGGGGCCGCGAAAATACAGCCATGAAATCGCGGAATCTGAAAATCAGGTCGGAGTCACCACAGGACTGGTCTGGACAGAATTCGGGGGGGAAATTATCTTTGTGGAAAGCAGGATTATGAACGGAAACAACCAGTTGATCCTGACAGGATCGCTGGGGGACATTCTGCGGGAATCGGCTCAGACCGCGTTAAGTTATATCCGGAGCAATGCGGACAGGTTCGGCATTGACCCTGATTTTTTCAGAAACAAAGATATTCATATACTGATCCAATTTTGGTTTTCTTTGGCACGAAAATTGCTTAACTGCAGAAACATCCCTTTCCGAACCTGTTTCCGCTGAGTTTCCGGATCAAAACGGTCATTTTTTCACAATCCGGTCTGAAGGCAAAAAGTATGCCGGATAAAACCAAAATTGGATCAGTATATTCATCTTCCTTCCGGGGCCATTACCAAAGACGGGCCTTCCGCAGGTGTCACCATTGCCATGTCCCTGATTTCCCTTCTTACGGGCCGACCCGCGCGGCGGGATGTGGCCTTAAGCGGGGAACTGACCCTGAGCGGACGTGTCATGCCGGTGAGCGGAATCCGGGAAAAACTGCTTGCCGCACGCCGGGCTGGAATAAAAACTGCTGTTTTTCCCAAACGCAATGAAACAGATCTGAAAAATCTGGAAGCAGATGTCACAGAAGGCATGGAAGTGATTTTGGCGGAAGATATTACTGCTTTGGTGAATGTGGTGATTGTAAAGGATTGATATGGCAAACAGGAAAAATCTGATCCGGTTCTACTCCGCAATATGATACCGCCGCAGTTTCCGCCAAAGGGAAACCCGGTCTATGCCAAGTATTTCCGCTGCTTTGCTTTTGTTGTTCTCTGTTTTCTGAAGAACCCAGCGGATATATTCCATTTCATTTTCCTCCAAAGTCAGAAACTGACCGGGTCTTTCAGGTTTAATTCTGAATGCCATCTGCTGAACATCAGGCGGAAGATGGGATAATGTAATCTCTGTTCCCTGGGCCAGTGCCACAGCCCTCTCAATGATATTTTCCAGTTCCCTGATATTTCCCGGAAATTCATAATTGACAAGAAGATTCATGACCTCATCGGAGATTCTTTCCACAGGTTTTGAGCGGGATTGTGAAAATTTTGCCAGAAAATGCTGGCACAGAAGCGGAATGTCCTCTTTTCTTTCAGACAAAGGCGGAACATGCAGGGTGATAACATTCAGGCGGTAGTAAAGGTCCTGGCGGAATGAGCCGTCTTCGACTTCGTATTTCAAATCTTTGTTGGTTGCGGCCAGAATCCGGATATTGACCGGAATTTCCTCGGTTCCGCCAACGCGCACAAAGGCCGTATGGAAGTGGAAAGCATTATGGGCCGGGGCAGTGCATTTCACCTGAAGCTGCCGGTTTCGGAAATATCCGGGAGGATGTAACCGGTTATCCTGTACTCCGGTCTTTTCTATAGAGAAGTGATTCCGGATAGTTATCCCTAAGCAATTATCTCAGTCATGATGATTTTGTAAAAAGTCAGGATTTCATTTTTTCGCCGGAGTGACGGTGTAACCAAGAAAAGACAGTGGATTAGAAGATTTTTCTTGACTTTTGGAAACGGGATACCGTATTAAAAGATAATCTCCGGACAGATACTTCCCGTCCTTCCCCGATTATGTTTGTCTCCCGGAATCGGCGGACAGAAGCAGAAGGAACAGAAGGAATGCTGCGGAAACAGGGATAACAGAAAACTGCGTAATATACTGTATAATCCGGGCAGGTAAAGGCATATAATACTGTATGCCTGACAGACTTTCGGAAAGCATACAGTATTATATGCTTTTGAGGTTTGCATATAATACTGTATGCCGAACGGATTTTCGGAAAGCATATACATCTATATGCTTTCGGAGTATATATATTATATGCAAGCATACAGTACTATATGCTTTAAATACGGACACTGCACCCGCATAACAACTGGTTATGCTCAAAAAATAATGAGAGAAAAACAATGATAAAAAAAACAGTATGCTTTGGAAAGCCATCAGATTTAGCTATACCATTTAAGAATGATAATTCTCAAATCAATTTTTATTTTTCAGTCGTTGATTCCGTAATGATTGGAGAACCTGAAGAAAAAGGAGCAACAACTCATCATAGACTTACTGTAAGTATGAGCAGAAAATTAAGAGTAAACTGGGGATTAGAAAATGAAGATAAAAATACAATTAAAGTTTTATTTCAATATGGCAAAAGACATATTGAGGAAAAAATTAAAAGCGGTATTTTATCAGAAACAGAAGAAATATCCCTTTCAACTGAGACATGCCCAGACTCATGCCCTTTTATAATTTCTTGTATTTCTTATCCAATCGAAAGTTTTGAGATCAGTTTGGATGTAGCCTCTGATAACCTAAATAATATACATCCTAATATTCAGATATTAATAAAACGAATGGAGAACTCCTTCATGAGTGAGGATTATGGCGGTGTTTTACATTCAAGTGCCTGTATTTTTGAAACTATGGCTAAAGATATTTCCCTGTTACCGACTATTCAAAATCAAACATTAAAAGGCTTTTTTGAAAGATACAGAAAAGATTCTAACTTGCCAGCACCAATATTAGATTATATTTTAAGTATTTATAATAAGAGGAATACCACTCCTTTAGCTGGACATGGTAGCACACAATCACATAATATCTCAAAAGAAGAAGCACTTTCTTTATCAGAATTTACTAAAACAATTATTCGTATTCAATATAAATTGAAAACAGAAAAGATGTAAAGACAGTGAGTTATATAAATGCCAAAGAAAGCTAAACCACTTGTGCATTTTGATTATGAATTTTATGCTTCTCACAGGCTATTCAGAGACTATCCATTTGAGAATGGCTTACCATCTTATAGGTCAAAACATTATGATCAATGGATTTTGTCACTTAGCAGACAACTTCAATCTGAGTTCTATAAAAAATTTGTTTACCCCTTTTCCGATACATCCGATATTAATTTATTACAATCCTTACAAGAAAAGCATGGTTTATTTTCCGAGAAATTTTTCCACAGAAGTATTCGTTCAAGAATTGCGAATAATTTTGCCGAAAAAAATATTGATTTACAAGAATTTCAAAAGACATTATCAGAGGCAAACGGTTATTTATATCATCTTTACGATAAATCAGACGCTATTTTTAATATTGTAAATCACATTTTTAAGCTAACACTGTTCAAGATTAACAGTGAGTTAGACTATTATAGACAGTTAGAAACATGGGTTGAAAAGTTTGATATACATAAAACCTGCATTTTATGTGGTAACAAATTTAGTGTAACAGATTTACCTGACTGGATATATTTCGGTTCAAATGGGTTCAAAGGCTGTTGTTTCCACTGCAATATTTTGGAATCTCCAAAAAAAAGAGAGCTTTTTCAGTTAATTCCTGCTTTTGTAGAATCCTGTGGTTTTACACCTAATTCATCAATTAACCCAATTAATTTTGCTTTTACATCAAGACTTTCTGATGAGCAATGGGCAAAAGTTTTTTTAGGGTATGCTAAAATAGGTTCCGTTGAACACGTAAAGAAGAAATTTGGTTCTTGGTTTCATGCTTTAGTTGAAACAGGAACATTAATTGATGATGTTCAACCAACAGCAAGAGGCATTCGTTGTTTAGCAAAAGATGGGCATCTATGTTATTCTCTTGATGAACAACGTATTGATGATTGGTTATATATTCATAATATACAACATGAACGAGAGCCTTTTTATCCTTTTCATTCGACTTTAAACAGTCTTGGAAAAAAGCGAGCTGACTGGAAGGTTAAAAATTTTTTTATTGAGTATTTTGGGCTGATTGGTCATACAAATTATGAGAGAAGGATGGATGAGAAGATTCTTTTAGCGCAAAATAGTAATATTTGTTTAATTGAGATTTATCCATCAGATATTGATAAACTTGATCAACTATTAGGGAACTTAGTTAATTCATAATAGCTTGATATAATGAATATAAATATAAGACACATAACCAGTCATTGCACTGGACGGGGCTATCGCCCCGCCAGTGAATTCGTTGTTATGCTTGGCTTTGAGATGAAACAACAAAGTTCAAAAGTTTTTCAACAATGCAAAGGATGAAAGGAGGATTACATGGGCAAGCACTTATATCTTATTACGGTAATAATTTTTTGGGCTATGCAAACGCAGGCTCAGGAGATTCAATTGACAATAAGTAAAAAGATTGAAGGCAATGCTACTGTTATTTATGGTACAACTAATCTGCCCGATGGAACGAAATTAGGAGTATCGTTAACAAAAGGATCAGAAAGTGGTCCGCAGGACTATAACATATTTGTAAAAAACGGATACTACGAAAGCCTGCCTATGACAGCATACGGGAATCGTTTGGATTCTTCATACACTGTTCATGTATTCACATATTTTAATCAGATGTGGCAACGAGACGAATCAATAAGAGAAAAATTGAAGAGTTATACCAGCCCAAACCTGACGCCAACTCATGCAACAGGGCTGAAATTTGAGATCACGAAGAAACTCGGCGATCTTTAAAAGGAGGTATAAAATGTTAAGGATTATTATAACGATAGCGGTTGTTTTTTTCATCGTTTATCCGGCATCAGCAGAAGTAGATTACAAGCAGGCTATAGAAATAGTCAAAAAACTCCCAAGTTCCGAAGGCGGAACAGTTGATCAACTTCTTTCCAACAAAGCAAAACTTCCAGTGATAGAAGATTTAGGGTGGAAGGCATACCCCCGTGAAGATGGTTTTGAGATAGAAAGACTTATGCTACTTAATAAAACAACTCCATTAAGTTACAAATGGCATGTTGACAAAGCTACTGGCAAAGCCAAACCAGTAAATGGTAAAGCAATTGGAATTACAAAATAACTTTTGGGGAGATTCAAGATTGTTCAAATCATATACTGAGCAATAAAGCATAACCCGTCATTGCAGTGGACGGGGCTATCGCCCCGCCACTGAATTTTGTGTTAGCTCAGTGCTAGCAGAGAAAAAATATGAAAGTAGATTATTTCGGTACATTTTTCACCAGAGACGAATTCGACTTTACTGGGCTCATCAATGCAGATTTTTTTCAACCTGTTCGGATTCTGTATCAAAGCCAACACTACGTATCAGCAGCAAAGCTTTTAGTCGTGGCAATAGACTCTATTGGCTACGTTGAATACGGAGACATTAAGGAAAATACTTTCATAAAGTGGCTAAACACATATGCTGATTTATCTGCGGTTGGAATAACAGCCGATGAACTTTGGGAGCACAGAAATTCATTGCTGCATATGAGTAACCTTGATTCGCGCAAGGTACTTTCTGGGAAAGTCAGAAGGCTTGTTGCATATCTTGGAAAACTACCTGCTGGTGTAGTGCAACCTGAAGAAAAAGCGGGATATTACAGCCTGAAAGCATTGATTCTTGCAATTGCCAACGCAGTTGGGAATTGGGCTAATACTTATGATGGTGACCGGGAGAAAATTCACTCATTTGTGAAGCGTTATGATCTTATTGCCTCAGATGCTCGTATGCTAAAGATTAAGATTAATGAAAACTGCAAATAACAGGGTCAACTTGACAGCGAGAAGCTTGGCGGTTTTTCTGCACCTTCCTTGTAGCGTCAAGTTACCCTATGCGTCATGCTGCTTTTTAAGGAGATAAAAAAAATGGAAAAAGATCGTTATATGATCTATGAACTTGATATGAAAAACATTAAAGGCAAATATCTAAAAAAACACATTAGAACAATTGTTCATGATGAACAGGAAGACAAAATTTACATCCCCATAACAGACGAACGTGATTTTTTGTCTGCTTCATTTGATGGAATAGGCATACTCACTCATGACAAAAACCCTTTTTTACCCATTGACTGGTTTCAAAAAGAATACCCTAAAGACGGGTATGATAAAGCAGAGAAAAGCATAAGAAGCAAAATATTAAAATGATTTGATGTAAAACAACAGATTGAGTTAAGAAATCCGCTAACCAGTCGCTCAACTGGACGGCGAAAAGCTGCCGCCGGTTAGCTTGTTGTTAGGCTTTCGATAAGGAAAATAAACAGATGAATATTTCTGAAATACAAATAAGACTGACGGAGGAAATCAGTCTTATTCCTCTTGAGAAGCTGACAGAACTCTATAATTTTATACATTTTTACAGAGTCGGATTGGAAACAGCGAAAAACTGCACAGAAGAAATAATGAGGTTTGCCGGATGTTGGGAAGATATTCCTGATGAAGAATACGGTGATATCCGAGAGTGATAAAAATGGATTTTCCATATATTTTAGATCAA
>CAZHPS010000203.1:0-11288 GCA_964534335.1 uncultured Desulfobacterales bacterium | reverse complement strand
CAGAGGAAATAACTCACCTTATTGTATAAATTCAATAGCGAATTGGTATTACGCCAGTTCTTCAGAACCCGGCAGACCGCTGTGTTTCCCGTTATTACGGCATTTGCGGCAGAGGCAGGAGTGGTCTCAGTCAGTCAGGGATTCAGCGGGATGAATTTTTGAATGTCTATAAATCATAAGTATAAAATATTGTTTAATAATATAAAACTCATTTTCACCCCTTTGCATTCTGTGAAAACCCATTTTCATCTGCTCAGGGAATTTATTGCCAAAGACATCAAAGGACGCTTCGCGGGTTCCATGGCCGGAATTTTATGGGCTTTGATTACGCCGCTTTCCCATATCATCATTTATTATTTTATATTCTCCACTGTCATGCGTATCCAGATAACTCCTGCTGAAACCGGAACAGACAGTTTTTTCATCTATTTTCTTTCTGCTTTTTTCCCCTGGACCATCCTCTCGGAAAGCATCATCCGTTCCTCCGGAGTTCTGCTGGAAAATTCCAACCTGATTACAAAAGTTGTGTTTCCGGTTGAACTTCTTCCCATATGCTCCCTTGCCTCATCTCTCATCATCAACGGCATTGGTTATATTCTCTTCTTGGCATATTTGGCAATATTGGACCTTTTTCATCCTGTCTGGCTGGTTCTCATACCTGCAATGATGTTATATCTCATTTTTATCAGCGGCCTGACATATCTGCTTGCAGCATTATGTGTCTTCTTGCGGGATATTCGGGAGCTCACAGGTCAGTTTCTTATGATATGGTTTTATGCCACCCCTGTCATTTATCCCATTTCCATGATACCGGATGGTTTTGCGGATATAATCAAATGGAACCCGGCAAGTCTGTACATACATATTTTCAGGGAAATTCTGCTGTTTCACCGTTTCCCGGCAGATGCCGCAGTGCCGGCTCTTGCCTTTTCCCTGTTTTCCTATTGCCTGGGAGCCTGGTTTTTTATGAAATCCAAAAACGCATTCGGGGATGTGCTTTGAAACTTACTGAAACTACAAGGATTATTTGTAAGCAAGGATTTTTTGCCACATTTTTTGAAATCCCTGCTTACACATAATTCCTGTAGTCAGCAGGTGGGTGAAGCAAAGCGTAACCCGCTTTTTTTGATAATTGTGATATACCCTTTGGCGGGTTCGGCTCCGTTTCACCCGCCTTAATGATGATATTGGCAAATTCGTTATGCAAAAATCTGTAATCGCAGAAAATCTTTCCAAAACATACCGCCTGTACCGCAAACCTTCGGACAGACTGAAAGAGGCTGTGTTTCGGAAGCCTTTTCACCAAAGCATTCACAGCCTTCAGGATGTCTCTTTTTCTGTTTTTTCGGGACAGACAATGGGCATAATAGGAGAAAACGGTGCGGGCAAAAGCACTGTGCTGAAGATTCTTGCCGGAACCCTGACCCCCAGTTCCGGAAAAGTACAGGTTACAGGCAGGGTCGCCGCATTACTGGAACTGGGAGCAGGATTTCACCCGGAATTCACGGGCCGTCAGAATATCCATCTCAATGCCCTGCTTTTGGGACTCACCAATAAGGAAATCCGGGAAAAGGAATCTGCTATGATTGGGTTTGCCGATATTGGTGAGTTTATTGACAGACCCATCAAAACCTATTCCTCCGGCATGGTTATCCGGCTGGCTTTTTCCATAGCCACCAGCGCAGATCCGGACATTCTGATCATTGATGAGGCTCTAAGTGTGGGAGATCAGCGGTTTCAGCAGAAATGCGTGGAGCGGATGATCGGATTTCGGGATCAGGGAAAAATCCTGATTGTTTGCAGTCACAGCATGTTTATGATCAATGAACTGTGTTCACAGGCCATGTGGCTGGAACACGGACGTATTCGGACATATGGAAAAACAGCATCCGTGATTTCAGAATATCTGGCATTTGCAGAAGAAAAACAGCATTCTTCTCTTAATGAAGCACAATCTCAAAAACCTGATGCCCCGGATATTGTCATTGATGACATAATTCTTCTGGATGAACAGAAAAAAACTGTCAAAACACTGAAACAGGCAGGAACTCTTCTTGTCCGCGTCACAACACGTCAAATCGGTTCTCCCATGAAGGGACATCTTGCCATAGGGCTGGAACATGCAGGAGGTCAGTTGATATTTGGCACCACAACAAAACTGTCGGGGCTGGAACCAATAGATTTTTGCGGAAAACAGGTACATGAACTGCTTATTCCCTCCATACCTGTATCAGGAGGGAGTTTCCGGATCAAGGCAATAATAGGAGACCGGCATACCCTTAGACTTGTTCATGAAAAAATTTCCATGCCCATTGCCGCAGAAAGTCAGAGACCGGAACTTGGCATGATATGGCTGGATCACCAATGGTCGGTAAATTGTGAAAATGGAAAAACAGAGGCATAATGCAGCAGCAGAATACACTGATTCTGATCGTCACCTTTCAGGGCGCATCCACTATCTGCCAGACCATTGCAGCCTGCCTTTCCGACAGTCTGCCGGGACAGGATATTCTGATTATTGACAATGCGTCTTCTGACGGAACGCCTGCTCTGGTGAAATCTCTTTCCTGTCCCGGTATGCGGATTCTGGAAATGGAAAAAAATATCGGTGTGGCCGCAGCCTATAATATCGGACTGAAAAAGGCGCGGGAATGGGGAAAAAAATGGCTGTTTATTCTTGATCAGGACAGTGTTTGCCAATCCGTATGCCTGAACAAACTGCTGCATACGGCACAGTTTTTCCAGGACAAAGGGGAAAAAATTGCAGCAGTCTGTCCCACTGTGAAAAGCAGTATCTTTCCCCATATCATCCATTTCCCTTATGGATGGGACGGAACAGTGTTTTTTCCGATAACAGGCAATGGGACAGATCAGATACGGATAGACAGCACAGTATCTTCGGGAACTCTTTACAGTGTAAATGCTTTGGTTTCAGTTGGGGGATTCCGGGAGGAATATTTCATTGATTTTGTGGATCATGACTGTCACCTGCGTCTGCGCGAAGCCGGCTGGATAATCATGTGGGAAAAAAAAGCGGAAATTTATCACAATTTGGGTAAGATACAACGATTTACACATGAAGGGCTGTGGATAGAGCATGCGCCTTACCGTTATTATTATATGGCCCGCAATATGGCGGACGGTTTTTACCGCTTTGGAAAATCAAAGGCAATACTGCATTTTGCATCTGAACTGATGCGACATTTGCTCCGTCTAATCAAATACGGCAGAAATCCATATCAATCGATTTATTATATTTTCAGAGGTGTTGGAGATGCAATCAGAAAAAAATTTGGGAAACTGGATTCAGACCTTTGATTTTGGTCATCTTCTTCCTTTTCTGGCACGGCTGCCTCTTCCCATAGGAGAGGGACTTGCCCGATGCAGGGGACTGGTTCAGGCCATTTTTGATTATGAATGGCGTTCCATGGCACTGGGGCAAAGATATATCCGAAGCAGAACCAGGGAAGCAATGAACATCATGCTGCCCAATACCGGAAATCTGAAACGGATAAGAGCGACAGCAGCCCGTTTCATCCATAATTCCCGTGAGGAATGGCAGTCCTGCCTGTTCAGGCATAAGATTATGTCTGCCATTTCGGGCCGGAGCACAGTTGAAAGACTGGATGAACTGACAGCCATTCAGAAACAGGGAAGGGGCATGGTTCTGGTGTCCTGCCATTTAGACAGTTTTTGCATGGGAATTGTACTGATGGGAATGAGGGGACTGCGTCTGAATGCAGTCAGTACAGCCATGATTGAAGATTTGCGTATCCATCCTGCGGTCAGAGCATTTTTTCAAAACAAATACAGAACTATGGAAACTCTGATGTCCGGTGGAATACGCAATTGCGAGACGGATATGCCATTTTTTTACAAGGCTCTTGAACAAGGTGAGATTGTGATTCTTATGGGAGATATTCCCGGAAGCAAATCTGACATTCATATATCTTTTTGCGGCAGGTCTTTCAGAATGCCTCTGGGCGCATGGCATATGGCGGTAAAAACAAAAAGCCTTCTCGGTGCCTATGTGTGCATACGGGAAAGTCTTGGAACTTACAGGGTTGTCTGCCTTCCTCCTTTTGAGCCAGATCCGGAGGACGCACTGAAATCCATGAAACCGCTGTATTCCTTTCTGGAAACCTGGATTCTGAAATATCCCCAAAGATGGGTTGCGGCGGATCTTCTGCCTGCCTACGGGAATTGAAAATGATTCCCTTTTATCTGATTCATACAGACACAAATCCTTTTACGGATACACCTGAAAGCATACTGGCACGGACCATGGGAACTCCGCCCTGGGAAACGCAGTCTGTTTCAGGAAATCTTCCTGCCTCTGCATGGGCAAAAGCTCAGAATGTGTCTGTTATCGGCATGATTTTTGATCCCCATTTTTTTTATAGTCCCCATTGCTGGGAGCAGTGGGTGAATGCTGTTTTGACTGAGGGAACAGACGGAAAAATCAATGTTCCATTGGGAAATCAGCATCCGGCCTGGCGGGAAGGACTTGAAATTCCTCTGTATCTGACGCTGTCCGGAGTGGAAAGGGCAGCGGAATTCAAAGGGCCGTGCCGATGGATGATCCGGAATGATACCGGGCCTGACAATTACTGTGCTGTCATAGTGCCTGTATCTGTGATGGATAATTTGCCTGAAGATTTGCTCCTGTCAGAACTTCCCAAATACTGGTCAGAGAAATCTTTTGCGTACAGAATATTCTGTGAAGGCTGGCTTCATGTGTTCAGTGCATTGAGAGAGGCAGGATGCCGTCATGATCTGCTTGCTATGTGTGAATGGAAAGGAATGGTTCTGGAACTCGGCTGTGACAGAGGACTGATGGCAAAAACCTGCAGGGAGCAGGAAGCATCTGTCTGCTGGATTGGCATGGATATAAACAAAGAAGCACTTTCTTTTGCATCTTCATACACAGATATGGCCGTATGTGCAGATATTGAACATCTTCCGCTGTCTTCCACCTGCCGTTTTGACAGAATCGTATGCGGAGATGTGCTGGAGCATCTGGCATATCCCTGGCATCTGCTTTCACATCTGCGTCAGTGGATAAAAGAGGATGGTCTGCTCATTGCCTCATTTCCCAATGCAGGACACTGGGCTATTGTGGAAGACCTTTTGTCCGGCCGGTGGGATGAAACCCCTTCCGGAATTTTATGCGTGTCCCATCTTCGTTTTGGCACAAAAAAAACATGGGAGCGGTGGTTTGCACAGAGCGGCTGGGAAGTCATCAGATGGGAATCGGAAAAGGTTCCGCTGTCTGCTGCAAGTCCTTTGAATCGCATATTGAGTGAACAGCAGTATGATTTGCACAGTCTGGAAACTGTAAGATACCGTATAATTGCCAAAATTGCGGACTGACAGATTATGTTCACTCAGGCGATTCATAAAAAAAACATACTGTTATATTCAAAGATTCTGGTACTTGCAGGATTCGGGCTTGCCTATGTCTTTATTATTCCGCCTTTTGAGGTTCCGGATGAACCTGCCCATTTTTTAAGAGCCTATGGCGTTGCTGAAGGCCAGTTTATACTCAAAGATCATCCGCGCGAACTGCTTATTTTTATACTTGGAGAAATAGAAAAAAACCGGGGGGAAATACAGATTCCGGTAATAAGGGATATTCGGAATCTGCTGAAAGATTCCGGTGAGCGTATTCCCAATATTGCCTTCAACAATTCGCATTATTCTCCGCTTCCCTATATTTTTCATGCTGCGGCAATCCGGATTGTCATGCTGTATGGTGACATTCACGGGCATCTGCTGAATTCCCTGTATATCTGCCGTATTACAACCCTTGTTCTCTTTTGCCTTTTCCTGTTTCTGTCATTCAAAATCCTGCCAGCCTTTTCATGGATAATCTTCTGGATTGCAGCGACTCCTATGTCCCTGTCACAGGCCGCTGCTGTAAGCCCTGATTATATTGTTTTCTGCGCTTCTGCAATGCTGCTTTCCGTTTCGCTGGGGAATATGGATAATATACGTTATATTTTATATTTATTCCTTTCTGTTCTGTTTTTGTTCCTTTCAAAGCCTCCCTATGTGCCTTTAATCTGCATTCCTCTGATTTCAGTTCTTTTGTCCAAAAACAAAAGCAGAATTTTTTGGCTGGTGTTTTCTTTTGCAGTTGGAATTGCCGGAACCCTTGCATGGAGTTATGCTGTAAAGCATTTTGGAATATATGACATGTTCATTGACTCCATCAGAAGATATGTGGATCCGTCCATTGATCCCGCCCAGCAGCTTTCCTGCCTGACGGTTTTCAAATTTGGAAAAATAATGTTATCAACTTGTTCTGAAACCGGTATGCAGCTTTGTCATCAGTTTGTGGGAGTACTGGGATGGGAAGATATACCCATTCCTTTTGGACTGGTTTTGCTGTGGGGAATTTTTTCTATTGCTGCATTTATGGTATATGAACCGTTCACATATATCACAAATCAGGATTCAAACATAATGGGATATACCTGCATCATATGCGCGATTCTGACTTTCCTGTCCATATTTTTCAGCATTTATCTGATCTGGGCTCCGGTGGGAGCGGATATTGTCCATGTGCAGGGACGTTATTTTCATCCTGTGGCATGTGTCCTGTTCTGCGGAATTGCATTGCTGATTAGGGAAAAAAATATTCCTGTACTGTATGCAGACAGTCTGAAATATGCTATGCTGTCAGCATCAGTGCTTATTCATGTCATATCCCTTTATTCCGTTATAAAAAAATTTTCCTGAAGGATACTGTATTGTCTGCTCTTACAACGCTTGCCGTCATTGTCAACTACAAATCTGCAAACCTCACGCTGCAGGCTGTTCATTCTGTGCTGAATTCAGATTCAGTCGGACCTGTTGAAATAGCTGTTATTGACAACAGTGCTGACCCGGAGGAAGAGAATCTGCTTCGCACCTGCCTGCCGCAAAAAGCGGACCTGACCGTAAACCGCAGAAATATGGGATTCGGGGCAGCCTGCAATGCTGTTTATGAAAAATATGATTCTGACTGTATTCTGCTTCTCAATCCGGATGCCAGACTGCTGCCAGGATCTTTGCTCCGAATGCAGAAAACACTTTTCATGTCAGACAGAATTGCTGCTGTCGGACCTCAGATATACTGGGATGACAGACAGCATTTTCTGCTTCCGCCTTCATATTTTCCCGCCCTGTTTTTTTTGCAGACATATCTGTCCGAATTAAGTCCCGGTTCAGTTCCGGAAAAAATATTGAACTGTTTTTGGCGCAATTATGCTATTCGTGTATGGACGGCAAATACTCCTGTCAGAGTATTCAGTTTATCCGGAGGCCACTGTCTTATAAAAAGAAAAGCTGTTGAAAAAACAGAATATTTGTTTGATCCAAAGTTTTTTCTCTATTTTGAGGATACTGATCTTTTCCTTCGTTTAAGAAAAAAGGGATACCGTCTCATGGTGGAACCAAAAGCAGGAGTAGTTCATTATTACGATCAGTGTGCGCGGGACGAATATGTCCAAAAAAGAAAACGCATGGCTGAGTCATTTGAAATATTTATGAAAAAATATATGCCAAATTCCAATTTGGCACTGAAAAACCTGTTGAAACATATAAAATATCCGGATCAGAAGATTTCCCGGAAAAACGAATATCATTTGCCTTTTTCCGTAAAAATTCCGGAACCACTTCAAAAAAAGTGGCTTTTTGAATGGAGTCCCAATGCAAATTTTCTTCCGGCTGCGGGCTGTTTCGGAAAAGGGCCGGTAATGAATTTTTCTTCTGATGACTGGAACAGGCTGTCACCGGGAATTTATTACGGACGGATCGGAAGGCCGGACAGAATTTTTGCAAAAAAATTCATTCAATTTTCATGGACAGTGGAATAAGCGGAGAACGCCGATATGAAAGACAAACTGATTCAATCTTTTCCGGAACCATTCAATTTTTACCGTATTGTGCTGGACAGTGATCATCTGCATTTTGGTTTGTGGAAAGAGGATGAACCGGATATGACACTGGAAGAGGCACAGGAAAATATGTTCCGTTCGCTGCTGAACTATTTTCCTTTGCCCCCTGCAAAGGTTCTGGATGTGGGATGCGGGCTGGGAATTTCCGCTTATTGTCTGGCAGAAAAAGGCTATGAAGTTCAGGCTATATCCCCTTCACAGGAGCTGATTGCGTATGCGGAATACACCTATCCTCATCCCAATCTCGCGTTTCATGCAGCAGGTTTTTCAGAAAATCATCCGGTTTTTGGGGAACAGGCATATGATGTGATTTTATTTCAGGAATCGCTGCAATATCTTTCTCCGCTGGAAGAAGTTTTTCAAAAAGCACGCAATCTTCTCAAAAAAGAAGGGAGCATCATTGTCAGTGATGAGATGTGTCATGATATTTCTGTAAAACCGCAGACAGCAGTGCATTTGATCAAAAATACTGTTTCCTCTCTGCTGGAAAGGGGATTCCGTATAACATCCCAAAAGGAAATGGGAAATCAGGTTGCCAAAACCATAGACATCATTATTGGGAGATTTGAAAAAAACAGGGAGAAGATTCTTCAGACTGTCAAAAAACAGGATACACAGAAACAACTGGATTTTTTTCTCAATGGATGGAAACTGCAGAAACAATGGTATGCCAGTCACCAGATGGGATACCATATGATCGTTGCCAAAAAGGATGATATATATATTCAGCCCTGTCAGAGCGGAGATGAGCATATCATTCTGGATATGTTCAACAAAGTGTTTCAGACCAACCGTACAATCGATCATTGGTATTGGAAATTCCGGGATAATCCCTTTGGATCGTATAAAATTGCCAAAGCTGTGACAGAGGATAATGCATTGGCCGCTCATTTCTGCGGCTATCCTGTTCCCCTGTTTTCTTCAGGAAAAAATGATGCTCAATACCTCATTCTTCATGGCGGAGATACCATGACCCATCCGGATTTCCGGCATGTGGGACGGGGAAAAACCAGCATACTCGGCAGAGCGGCAAGCTATTTTTACAATAAATTCTGTATGGATTTAATTCCATTTATCTATGGATTTAACACCGGAAACATACGGAAATTCGGAGAACGGTTCCTGCAATATCAGTATTTGCCGCATATTCCCTATCATGTGCTGAATGTCACGGAATTTCAGTATAAGCCATCTGTTTTCCAAAAATTTTTTTCAGGATTTTCTCTTGCACAGATTTCAGACACATCTTCTGAATATGATGTTTTTTTTAAGGAAAATGCCAAAGATTACGGGATACTGATTAAAAGAGATTCTGCCTATCTGAAATGGAGATATCTGGATTGTCCTGACCATATGCACAAAATCTTCGCTGTAAAACGGTTTGGAAGACTGATCGGCTGGGGCGTATTTTCCCAAAAAGAAAAAAAACTGATCTGGGGGGATGCCATGTTTGACAGAAAATATCCGCAGGCCATCTCTTTTATGCTTAATCATCTGATCCTTAATGTCTATAAGGATGCAGAGAGAATAGAAGGCTGGTTTTCTCCTGTTCCGGCTTGGTGGGTGGATATTTTGAAAGCCAATGGATTTCAGATAACAGAAGAACCCAACAGACTGGCTCCTGTTTTCACATTCTTTGATGAAACATTTTCATTGGAAGAGTTAGGCAGTTATTTTTACTACACAATGGGAGACAGTGATCTGTTTTGACTGTCCGGGTGCAAGAATGAATCCGGTAATTGAATTATTCCGGGGAATGGGCGCATGGATGGTGCTGACCTGCCACTATTCGTATTTTTTCCCTTCGTATCAGTATATAATAAAATTTTTATGGACAGGTGTTTTCCTTTTTTTCGTCATCAGCGGTTATGTTTTCGGAGGTTTAATTCTTTATAAGACGGAAAACTGGATTTCTTACACTGTAAAGCGTTTTTTCAGAATCTATCCACTCTATATTGTGTCTGTGCTTTCATATTATTTTTTCACTCCCGGTGATGAAAACAAAATTGTATATTTTCTGAAACATATATTTTTTCTGCATACAACATCCTCTGTAAAAGAGGCATTTTATTTCAACCCTGCCTTCTGGAGCCTTCCGGTCGAAGTAGAGTTCTACATGCTTATTCCTTTTTTGATCTTATTAAGAAAAAAAATTGGCATTAAGGCAATATATATCTGTTTTATCCTGTCTCTTGCAGCAAAATTTTTTATTGCATTGTATGCGGATGGATCAACGGTTGACGCGTTATCTTTAATGAGTGTTCACATAATAGCAATGTTCCCTGAATTTTGTATGGGAATATTACTTTATCAATTGAGTCAGTTGAAAAAAATTGACGGAAGTTCCTGTTTAATTTTCTCCTTTACTGCCGGTTCTGCCATTTTGGGGGCCTGTACATATTTTTTTGCTGTATATGGAGATGCAGGCATATCCGGGCATATTGTCATGAGAGCATATTTCTCAACATTCTGTTCTTTGGGATATGCACTGCTTATATTTCCCATATTGAAAATAAAGAATTTCAATAAATATTGTGTAAGCATCTGTTTTAATATAGGCACTTCAAGCTATGGTTTGTATCTGTTTCACAATCTGATTCCGAAAATCTTTGAAAAAATCCATTTTTTCCCAAGCGGAATCACAGGATATACTCTCGCATCTTTATGCACTTTGCTGCTGGCTCTTTTTTTGAATTTATACATAGAGATTCCCTTTCGTAATTATGGGAGAAATTTTGCCTGTAAAATACACCGGAAATTTCAGGCATCACTTAATCCATGACAGACTGTTGATCAACTTTTTCAAATCTGAGTCAGGCACAGAAAAAGCTGGACATGACTCAGATAAACTCTGCTTTTAAACAAACCGGCTATTATAATGTTTCAACTTTGGTTTTTTTGGGCGTGATTTTACATGACGGTCTGAAAGTGAAAAATGATCCGTTTCTGAAATGAGAAATCCTCCGGACAGACTGAAAAGAGCATGTTCCTGCACATATGCAGTTTCAGTGCCGCAAAAAACCAAAATTGGATCAGTATATCTGAAATATTTCCAAGAATATAGAAAAATTATTTCATACAGTTTTCAGTTCCGTAGTCGCTTACAGTATGCTTTTTTCCAGCAGTTGCAACTTGTTCTCCGGTAATCAGACAGGGCAAGATACAGCGCGCCTGCGGCCAGTTCTGCACAGTGAAAATGATCCGGGGGCAGGGTTTGCAGATACTGCGCAATCTGTTCGGGCGTAATTCTCCACGCATCATCCGGGCTTTTTCCCTCTGCCAGACAGACAATGGCATTGGCGCAGGCCGCTGTGTTTATGCAGCCGTTGATGTCAAAACAAATCC
>CAZHPS010000202.1:0-11372 GCA_964534335.1 uncultured Desulfobacterales bacterium | reverse complement strand
CGGTGGCCGGAAACCGTTCTCTTTCCTTTATGGCAAATGACGGATTTGCAGATTCCCTCAGTGTTCTTTCTGTCATTACCGTAACACCGGTCAATAATGCGCCTGTAATTACCGGGCAGACTGTGCTTTCCGTGAATGAGGACACGGCTCTTGTGATTCAACTCACGGATCTGACAGTAACAGATTTGGACAATACTTATCCGACCGGGTTCACTCTGACTGTGCAGACCGGAACCGATTACACAGTTTCCGGAACAGAAATAACACCGGCTGCCAATTTCAATGGCACACTTACTGTTCCTGTGCTGGTAAATGACGGCGCAAATGACAGCAATATTTATAATCTCTCTGTCACTGTGAATGCGGTCAATGATGTGCCTGAAATTACCGGGCAGACTGTGCTTTCCGTGAATGAGGACACTCCGCTTGTGATTCAACTCACAGATTTGACTGTAACAGATTTGGATAACACTTATCCGACCGGATTCACTCTGACTGTTCAGACCGGAACAGATTATACGGTTTCCGGAACAGAAATCACACCGGCTGCGAATTTCACCGGCTCTCTCACTGTTCCTGTTCTGGTAAATGACGGAGCAAATGACAGCAATATTTTTGATCTTACAGTGACCGTGAATGCAGTCAATGATGCTCCTGAAATCACAGGACATAATCCGATGTCTGTGAATGAGGACACGGCTCTTGTGATTCAACTCACGGATCTGACAGTAACGGATTTGGACAACACATATCCAGCCGGATTCACGCTGACTGTGCAGACCGGAACCGATTACACGGTTTCCGGAACGCAAATCACACCGTCTGAGAATTTCACTGGCACGCTTACGGTTCCTGTGCTGGTAAATGACGGAGCAAATGACAGCAATGTTTTTAATCTCACTGTCACCGTGAATGCAGTCAATGATGCGCCTGTGATTACCGGGCAGACTGTGCTTTCCGTGAATGAGGACACTCCGCTTGTGATTCAACTCACGGATCTGACTGTAACAGATTTGGATAATATATATCCGACCGGGTTCACTCTGACTGTGCTGACCGGAACCGATTATACGGTTTCCGGAACAGAAATCACACCGGATGCCAATTTCAATGGCACGCTTACTGTTCCTGTTCTGGTAAACGATGGCACTGATGACAGTGCTGTTTTCAATCTCACAGTGACAGTGAATGCAGTCAATGATGTGCCTGAAATCACCGGGCAGAATGCAATCAGTATTCCGGAGGAAACACCTCTGACCATTGCGGCAGGTTTTCTCACGGTTTCTGATCCGGACAATATCTGGCCTGATGACTTCACCATCACAGCCGGAGACGGACTGAATTACACCCGTACAGGAAACACCATTACACCGAATCCGGATTTCACCGGGGATCTGACTGTTCCTGTCACAGTCAATGACGGAACTGCGGACAGCATCATTTTCCCCTTTGTCATCACGGTGACTGCGCTGAACATTCCTGTAATTACAGGACAGAATTCCCTTACAACTGCGGAAGATACCCCACTGACACTCACACTGAATGATCTCACGGTTTCTGATCCGGACAGTGCCTGGCCTGCGGATTTCACTCTGATCGTGCAGGCCGGAACCAATTACACGGTTTCCGGAACCCAAATCACACCGTCTGCGGATTTCACCGGCAATCTCAGTGTTCCTGTGAGGGTCAATGACGGGACAAATGACAGCAGTGTTTTCAATGTCAGCATCACTGTCACACCAATCAATGATGCGCCTGTTCTGGACAATACCGGTGACATGACACTCACCGCAATTGATGAAGATACAGCAGATGCGGACAATCCCGGCACTACAGTTGCCGATATTTTCCTGAGCGCAGGCAGTGACACAGTCACTGATTCTGACACTGGAGCAGCAGAAGGCATTGCAGTGACATCTGCTGATGCAGGTTCAGGACAGTGGCAGTATGACATCGGAGCAGGATTCACCTCGTTCCTGGCAGTCACGGAAACTGCTGCCCTTCTGCTTGCAGACACGGCAAAAATCCGTTTTGTGCCTGATCCGGATTTTGACGGAACAGCAGCTTTTGTCTTCCGTGCCTGGGATCAGACTTTTGGGACAGAGGGAATGCAGGCGGATGTGAGTGTGAACGGCGGAATCACGGCTTTCAGTGCGGAAACAGAAACGGTTTCTGTCACGGTGAATCCTGTCAATGATGCGCCGGTCATCACGGGTCAGAATGCGGTCAGCATACCCGAAGGCAGTTCTCTGACCATAACAGCCGGTTTTCTCACAGTAACAGATGCTGACAATGTCTGGCCTGATGATTTCACCATCACAGCCGGAGACGGAGACAATTACACCCGCATTGGCAATACCGTTACACCGAATCCGGGTTTTACCGGGGATTTGACTGTTCCTGTCACAGTCAATGACGGAAGCGCGGACAGTGATGTTTCCGAATTTTTCATCACTGTAACTGCGGGCAGTCATTCTCCTCTGATTACAGGGCAGAATCCGCTTTCCGTGAATGAGGACACGGCTCTTGTGATTCAGTTGACAGATTTGCTCGTGACAGATCCTGACAATGCCTATCCGGCCGGGTTCAGTCTTACGGTGCAGTCCGGCACAAATTACACGGTTTCCGGAAATGTCATCACACCGGCTGCCAATTACAGCGGCACTCTTACTGTGAAAGTCATGGTGAATGACGGCGCAAATGACAGCAATGTTTATAATCTCTCTGTCACTGTAAACCCGGTCAATGATGCGCCTGTCATCACGGGACAGATTTCTGTAAGCACACCTGAAAACACAGCGGTTGAGATTCAACTGAGTGATCTCACGGTAAGCGATCCGGACAATGATTATCCTGCCGGGTTCAGTCTTACGGTGCTGCCCGGAATCAATTACACTGTGTCAGGAACCCAAATCACACCGGCTGAGGGTTTCAGCGGCAGTCTCAAGGTTGATGTCATGGTGAATGACGGCGCAAATGACAGCAATGTTTACAGTCTGACAGTGACAGTTGGGGCGGTCAATGATGCACCGGTTATAACCGGGCAGATTTCTGTAAGCACGGCTGAGGAAACACCGCTTGCCATTCAGTTGACAGATTTGATCGTGACAGATTCGGACAATGCGTATCCTGCCGGGTTCAGTCTCACTGTGCAGTTCGGCACCAATTACACGGTTTCCGGAAATATCATCACACCGGCTGCCAATTACAGCGGCAGTCTCACTGTTCCGGTCATGGTGAATGACGGCGCAAATGACAGCAATCTTTATAATCTCTCTGTCACTGTGAATGCGGTCAATGATGCACCGGTCATCACCGGACAGATTTCTGTAAGCACGGCAGAAAATACAGCGTTTACAGTTCAACTGAGCCATCTCACGGTAAGCGATCCGGACAATGCCTATCCGTCCGGGTTCAGTCTGATCGTGCTGCCCGGAGACAATTACACGGTTTCCGGAACACAAATCACACCAAACCGTGATTTCAGCGGAATTCTGACGGTTTCTGTGAAAGTGAATGACGGCACTGCGGACAGTGCAGTTTTCCCCTTTAAGATCACAGTGACAGAAAAAAATGATGCCCCTGTGATTGCAGGACAGTATCCCCTGTCAACTGCCGAGGACAGTTCCATTTGGATCAGTCTCAATGATCTCATGGTTTATGATCCGGACAGTGACTGGCCCGGTGACTTCTCCCTGAACATTTATTCCGGAATCGGATACACGGTTTTGGGAACAGTGATCACACCGGATCTGAATTTCAATGGCATTCTCACAGTTCCGGTCTCAGTCAGTGACGGGGAAAAGGAAAGCAATGTGTTTTATCTCAGCATCACAGTAACACCGGTCAATGATGCGCCTGTGATTGCGGGGCAGAATCCGCTCAGCACAGCAGAAGACACAGCCATCACCATTCAGGTGAGTGATCTGATCGTGAATGATCCTGACGATTATTCTTTCACTCTGAATGTGCAGCCCGGAGCAAATTACACGGTTTCCGGAAATACCATTACACCGGACAGAGAATTCAGCGGTGTGCTGGGCATACCGGTCTCTGTGAGTGACGGAAAACTCAGCAGTGAGGTTTTCCTGCTTTCAGTTCAGGTGTCCGGAACAGACGATGCGCCTGTCATTACAGGTTCGGGCAGTCTCAGCATGGCAGAGGAAAGTTCTCTGACCATAAGCCTGAATGATTTCACAGTGGATGACCCGGACAGCACCTATCCGGAAGGTTTCACGCTCACTGTGCTTCCCGGAGATAATTACACGGTTTCCGGAAATACCATCACACCGGTCAAAGATTTTTACGGAATCCTGAACGTGCCGGTCACTGTGCATGACGGAAAGAACAGCAGCACTGTGTTCATGCTTTCCGTGACTGTCACCAATGTCAATGATCAGCCCCAATTTACCAGTGAACCGGTCACAGCCGGGACTGAGGACGTGCCTTACCGGTATGAAATCACGTTCACAGATGCTGATCCTGAGGACAGTTTCACACTCACAGCCGGAAATCTCCCGGCCTGGCTGACGCTGAAAGACCGCGTGCTTTCCGGAACTCCGGGAAATGATGACACTGGCGAATATGAAATAACACTGACAGTTGCAGACAGCACAGGCATGACAGTCCGGCAGTTTTTTGTTCTTGCGGTTGCACCGGTGAATGATGCGCCTGTCATCATAGCCCATAACACCCTCAGCACAGCGGAAGTGATGCCCCTGACCCTGACCTTCAATGATCTGATTGTGGAAGATCCGGACAGCATTTATCCGGAGGAATTCACCTTTACCCTGTATCCGGGGGATAATTACACGGTTGAAGGCCATACAGTCACACCGGTTTCAGGATTCATTGGAACTCTCACGGTCAGGGTTTCTGTCAATGACGGAGATGATGAAAGTCCTGTGTATGCTGTGACAGTCAATGTCACGGAAAGACCGGAAATCCGCTCCATCAGCGGAACTGTGACAGGGCTGGAAAAAGACAGGGAAATCTTCATCAATGCGGTTTCCCGGAGTCTGAATGAATACAAATACATCATACTGAAGGGAACCGGGGAGCAGGTCATCCCCTACAGCATCAAAGAACTCAAGCCTGCAAAGGATTACCGCGCGGAGATCAGTTCCACCGATTATGCCTATCAGGTTTACAATGCCAAAGAGGACTGGGAACAGGCCGATGAGATTGATATTTCTGAAAACAGTGCAGTGGGAGTGGATTTTGTTCTGCCCCAGCCCACCGGTGAGATTTCCGGCCGGATTATATTCCCGGACACTGCGCGTGCAGGCCAGTCGGTTCTGATCCGGGCTTATTCAGCATCAACAGGTTCTTCCGGGACTGCGGAGATTATGCTGGAGGAAAACGGGGCCTGGGAAGTGGCATACAAGGTTTCCCGGCTGGTTTATGCAAATGATTATACTGTGTCCCTGAGTTCAGACAGTTATCTCACCCGTTATTATAACGGCGATGGCGGACATGGAAGTGCAGAGGAGAAAAACGCGGTTTTGGTCAGCACACGGAATCCGGATGCGCCGGAAGTGAATTTTGTTCCTGAATCCGGGGCAGTGATTTCCGGAACCTTTACCGGAGCCAGCGTCAGCGGTCTCAGGGTGGAGGCCTGGTCAGACAGTCTGGATTCCGGCAGCGGCGCATTTGTATCCGCAGACGGAACCTATGTCATTTCCGGGCTGGACAGGGCAGATGATTTCAGAATCTCCGTAATCCGTTCTGAAGGGCCGACTGTGTATTATCATCAGGACGGGCCTGTGTATGACAGAAACAGGGCAGCATATGTAAGCACCCTGACCGGAAACGCGTCCGGCATTGACATAGCTATGCCCGAAGAAAAAAGCATTTCCGGAACTGTGCGGGATTCCGTTGGAAATCCCTTTTCCGGCATATGGGTTGAGGCACAGTCCGCGTCACAGGGCGCAGGCGGAAGCACGTTCAGTTCTGCTGACGGAACCTATGAAATACAGGGACTTCCGCTGCTTTCAGATTACCGGGTCACGGCCCGGCCTGACCGGCACACTCTTTATGCCCCGCAGCAGATAAACAGCATCGCGGCAGGAACCGGGAACAATGATTTTGCCCTTGGTGCCAGACAGGTTTTCCGTATTCGCGGCCTGATTCTGGATATGCACGGCGAGCCGGTTCCCAATGTGCGTGTGGAAATATCCTCAGATTCCCTTGATATTTTCGTGACATCCACTGATGATATGTCAGGAATGGGGGATCTGCACATTCCAAATGAATATGACATTGACGGACTGCCCGTAGCAGACGATTACACTGTCACTGCCCGTCCTCCGGCGGATTCCCGGTTTGCGGTCTTCACGCGCACCGGCATTTCCATTCAGGAGGATACAGACATGAACATTGTGCTGGCGCAGGGATTTTCCATGTCCGGCACTGTTTCGGATGCAGCACGCGGAAGTTTGGTTGCTGATGCGCGTGTGATTGCATCATCGGTCAGCAAATCCTTCCGCGCAGAAACACGCACGGGTGCAGACGGAAGTTTTGCCATCGGCAATATGCCGGAATCCGCAGATTACAGTCTCACAGTCACAGCAGAGGGATACACGGACACAGAAATGCCAAATCTTTCGCCGTCCGGAAACATCAGCATTGCAGTTCACAGCGCGGGGAAAATTTCCGGCACAGTGACAGATGAAAACGGTTCTCCCCTGTCCGGTGTTCCTGTGGAGATATTCTCCCAAAGCATGAAATCCGGGGATCATTTCAGCGGAAATGTGCTTACAGATTATAACGGAAAATTTGCAGTGAAGGGACTGCGCAGATATTCTGATCAGGGAAATGCAGTGGCGGATTACACGGTCATTGCGTATCCTGAGAATTTTCCGCGTGCCGAAGCCGGAAATCTCAGGCCGGATGACACAGTGAATCTGAAAGTGATATTCAGTGGGGAACTGGGCGGAACCGTGCGCAATGCAGACGGAAGTCTGGTGGAAGGTGCTGAGGTTGTCATTGATATTTTTGAAAAACAGGGCGCATTTGTGATGACACACGATGTGCATACAGACGGTTCCTTTTCCTGCACATCCCTGGCCTCTGATGGAATATATGAACTGAAATTCATGGTTTATTCCGGAGAGGAGCTGCTTGTGTCAGAGTGGGCCGGGAATGGGGGAACCGGTGTCAATGATCGTGCAGATGCCGCAGCCTGCACTCCCGGAACCCCTGTGCATTTCCGTTTCAGCAAAACAGTGCAGATTCCCGCGTCCCGGCGCAGAAATGCAGTGCATCGTGCTGAAACATCAGGTGAAACCGCTGTGCGCAATCTGCGTCCCGTGCCTCTGGAAGTGGTTTACAGAGACGGCTCTGTCACCGTGAAATGGGAACCTTCGCTGCATGGGGAAAATCCGGAGGCCGGAGAAAAATACTACTGCATGTTCGGCACTGATCTGGGTCTGCTCATCAGCAAGCGCACTGCCCCCCGGAACAGGCCAATCACCGTGCGCACCGTCACGGAGACCGGACTGACCGGTGACAATGCGGATTTTCACTGCCATGTCGCGGCTGTGGATGCACGGGGCCAGATCGGCGAAACCCGGTCTGTCGCGTTCCGCACTGACACGGTTGCCCCCCTGAACCCGAAAATCTCGGTTCCGTCCTCAACAAAGGAAAGCACAGTTCCCCTGTCACTGGCCGCAGCAGGTGCAGCAGAAGTGTATCTCAGCAATATCACCTACGGACAGGGCGGGCAGTGGGAAATCTGGACACCGCAGCGGGAATGGAAACTGACAGAGGGGGACGGGATGAAAAAGATTTACGGACGTTTCCGCGACCGTGCCGGAAACACAGTCAATGCTTTTGCCGCAACGGAAAAAGTGCCGGATTTTGATCCTGCGACCCAGCACAAAGTCACGGTGAAAGCGGGTTCCGGAGGCAGTGCAGATCCTTCGGGGGTGGTCATTGTCAACTCCGGGGATGACCTGACAATTGCCGTGAAGACTGATGCGGGATACGGAACAGATCAGGTGACAGTGGACGGCATTCCTGTGCGGCTTAACAACAATTCACAGTTCAGTCTGGTCAGCATCCGTGCCGATCATGTGTTTGAGGTGAATTTCAAACCCCTGTCGGAAAAAACGCATTCGATTACAGCCACAGCCGGCCCTTACGGCAGCATCACCCCGTCCGGGACAGTCACGGTCGCGGAAGGTGCGGATCAGAAATTTCTGATTGCGCCTGTGTCCGGATACGCGGTCGCGGAGGTGCTCGTTGACGGCAGGCCCGTGACGCTGAACGGAGACAATGCCTTTGTGTTCCGCAATGTAACAGCAGAGCATTCCATCTCTGTCACATTCAAATGAGTTGTTCCCAAACCATCAGGGTTTGCAAACCCTGATGGTTTTTCAGCAAAAACAGACAGAATCCCGGACGGGATGCATTATTACAGAATTGACATGCAAAAAAAACAGAATCCCGGACGGGATGCATTATTACAGAATTGACATGCAAAAAAAACAGAATCCCATAAAGGATGAAATTATTATAGAATTGACATACAAAAAAACAGAGCAAATCCCGGACGGGATGACATTATTATAGAATTGACATGCAGAAAAAAACAGAGCATCAACATAAATTTTCGGGTATAACTATTCAGAAAAATCCGATTTTTCTGAAAAAACGGATTTTCTGAATACACGAAAAATTTAGTTTGCCTACTTATTTACCGTTTCATGCAATAAAAAAATATTATAATAAAATCAGATAATTAATTTCATAAAGCACCATATGTAATGTAATAGTCCAAAATTTTTCATTTTTCGTAAAATCCTTTGTTTGATTTAATTACAGAATTATGAGAAAAAAAATTCTGCGGTGACTTTTTTCCTTGACAAAAATCAAATTTCTATCTAAACAGCATCGGCAAAGGGTTATGAGTCGGCAAATAAAAAATGGCAAAAAGCCAAAAAGCCATACCGGATGTACAGCATTCCGATACTGCCAGGGAAAAATAACCGTCTGTGTCTGCAAAAATCAGTTTTTAATCCATGATTGTTGTTTTACGAAGTAAAACTGCCATATAAGTAAGGTTCCATAAATTTTCGGGCATAAAATTTTCAGAAAAACCGGATTTTTCCGAAAAATCCGGTTTTTTGAATACACGAAAATTTTTGTTTGCCTGCTTATGAACATGAATCGGAAGCAGAACTTTGGATCGGGTGTGTAAAATTCTGTGGAATTACTGGCTGGCAGAATGTTTTCCGGATTTTTTCAGGTCTGAATTTTTTATACCGTTTTAAATAACCCAATCGGAAAAGCCCCGCCGTGGGACATCCCAATTCATCCCGCTCTGCGGAAGAACATTTACTATCGGATTTTTACCGGCAGTACACCTGTGAACGGCATCAGTCCTGACATTATGCCGCCAGCATGGACAGTCCGGTTCAAAAAAGAATTATGGTCAGGCATCTGTGCATTTAGCCTGTTTGCAGACTGACATCTGCTGCAAACGCGTTAAGGCAGGGATGCCGGGTTCCTGGAATTCAAATATCTGTTAATCATTTAAGGATCTGTTATGATGAAGGGAAAAAAAATGTTTCGGTGGGTTGGAATCATGGTTGCTTTACTCGTGATTTCAACGTATTGTATTGGGTCCCGTGTGCTTGCCAAACAGTCGGATGACAGCGGCAAAGCCAGGGCGGACATAATTACCATCAACACCCTGAAGGTATTCGGGCATCTGGAAAAGCCGGAGGTCGTGTTTTTGCACGATGCGCACACGGCCGCGCTTGAAAAAAAGGGAAAAGACTGCTCTGCCTGCCATCTTCCCAGAAGCACCACGATACCGGGAAGTGTGAAAGAGGCAGTGGAGGGAATTGATCCGCTTTCTCCCAAGTTCAAGCGTCTGGAGGATACCGCACGCAGGGATGTGATGGATGTCTATCACAAATTCTGTATTGACTGCCATACGGAGATGAGTGCGGAAGGGGAAAAATCCGGTCCTCTGAGCTGCGGGGAATGCCATCAGGCCGATCCCGGAGTCAGTTCCTCCCGTCAACTGATCGGCATGGACAAGAATCTGCATTTCCGCCATTCCAAAGCACAGGAAAAGAAATGCGAAAAATGCCATCATGAATATGATGCCAAAGAGCAGAAGCTGATTTATGTGAAGGAGAAAGAAGGCACGTGCCGGTACTGTCATCTGAATGAGGGACAGGAAACTCCTCCGTATGCAAAGGACTCTGTTCAGATTTCCAAACTGAGCATGCGGCAGGCATCGCATCTGGACTGTATTGACTGTCACAGACGCACAGCGGCGAAAAAACTGGATGCAGGGCCTGTGAAATGCGAAGGCTGCCATTCCGCAGACGCACAGCAGAAATTCAAAAAAGCGGAAAAAATTGAGCGCATGGAGCGCAAACAGCCGGATGCTGTAATGGTTTCCACAGGGGAAATCGAGCCTGAAGGCGGCAAACTGCCGAATGCGCGCATGAACCGGGTTCCCTTTGATCATAAGGCACATGAGGAATACAATGACAACTGCCGGGCCTGTCATCATGCGGCTATGGACAAATGCAGCAAATGCCATACCATGACCGGTCTCAAAGACGGGGGCGATGTGAAGCTGGAAAAGGCATTTCATCAGATCGGTTCGGAAAAAAGCTGCACCGGCTGTCATGTGATGAAACAGTCGGATCCCAAATGTGCGGGCTGCCATGTATTTATGGAAAAAGGCCGGAAACAGGCTGATGCCTCCTGTCTGACCTGTCATAAGGAAATGACTTCCGATATGATCGGGACAGTCAAAAGCGGGGATGAAAAGGCACTGGCCGGAATGATGCTCAGAGACAGGGAATTTGTTGCGGGAACCTTTGATGATGAGGATATTCCGGAAAAAGTGATGATCAAAACCCTGGCTGACAAATATGAGGCTGTGGAACTTCCCCACCGCAAGATTGTCAAAAAACTTACAGAAGGTATGGACAAGAACAAAATGGCCTCTTTTTTCCACCGGGAAAAGGGTGTGATGTGCCAGGGCTGCCATCACAACAGCCCGATGTCTAAAAAGCCGCCCAGATGTGAAAGCTGCCACGGCAAACCTTTTGACGAAGCGCAGATGATGCGGCCCGGATTGCTGGGAGCATATCATCAGCAGTGTATGACCTGCCACAAAGAGATGAAGCTGGAAAAGCCTGCCGGATGTACAGGCTGCCACAAAGAGAAATCATAAATTCGCTATGTTCCCTCTCCGGATTCCGGAGAGGGAAGCTGAATTTGTGCCGATGATATGGGTCAATGATAAGCTTAACTTACAGAGGTACTAAATATGTCAGTATCCCGCAGAAAATTTTTGGCATGGATGGGCGGTGCAGGTCTTAGCACAGCCGTGGGCAACA
>CAZHPS010000201.1:0-11415 GCA_964534335.1 uncultured Desulfobacterales bacterium | reverse complement strand
TTGCACTCCTCCGGTTTGCATTCCGCATTGTATAAAACCAATGGCGAATTGGTATGATTTTGGCAAAACAGCACCATATGCACAGACGGGGAATAGCATCCGGTCAGATCAGACTCAACTGCATTTCCGCATCTTTTTTGGATGATTCCTCAGCAGGCAGATCAGTCTGCCCCGGTTTCGGGGACAGTCCTTTGCCCGTCAAACCCGGCTCCCGTGCAAGAAGCTGTCGCAATGGTTTTATGTCAGGAAGCCCCAGAGCAGCGGATAATGCTGCGTCAATTTCCGCACGCACAGGATCAGCGTCAAGTCTGGCAAGGGCGAGCAGTTCTTTGTCGCAAACCGTGTCATATGCCTGTGCAAGCCGGGAAATGATTTCATCGGACAGAGAACGCACATCCAGCACAGGAATGTTTGACCACGCGGGTTTTTTGAAATTCATCCAGACACCTTCAGAAGTAACCCTGTGCGAAAGCAGCAGGAGCAGTGACAGAGAGGAATTAAGCCACAGAAGCAGTGCTTTTTCCTGTTCCGCATTTAATTCTGTTTTGAGTTCCCACCATGTATTCCCCAGCACAGGTTCATCAAAGCCGACTGCAATAACACGATGTGTTGTTGTCCTGGCACGCTCGATGAGCAATATACGGGCAGCAGTCTCCGCTACCTTTGAGCAGTCTTTAAGTCTCCTTCCCTCGGCAGCAATGGATCGCGGGAGAAGATGGGCGTTACAGGTTTGTTTAATGTTTACAACCTGTCTGGCATCGTGGTTCCAAAATGCAGGATAGGGAGACCAGTCGGTTTTTGATACTGTAAAGGCATCATGCACATCCCGAATATCATAACCCAATATCCCGGTTTCACTGATTTTGCACAGGGGCACATCCACCGTTTTTTTGCCCGGCACTGCCAGTTTTCCCTGTTCCAGTTTCACTGCGGCCCGAAGCGTCCATGACTGTGCAAACTGCACACCGGGCCACTGATTTTCACCCTGCGCTGCGGGCAGGGAAATCAATTCAGCGAGTTTCCGGCCATCGGCTCCTGCTGCTGAGGTTATGTCTTCCGAATCAAGCAGGGCGGGTTTGCATTCCCGGACACGCCCGGCCACATCCATTGCCTCATAAATGGTGCGGGGGTTGTACCAGAGATTCACGTAAACCGTTTCACCGGACTGCCCATTTTCCCCGCGTTTGCGGGCTATGAACATGATTTCGGAAAGATTTGTGTTTTCAGAAAAATTCGGACGATCCGCGTCATGGCTGACCATGACAACTTCCACATGATAGCGGTCAGCCAGAAGTTTGCGGCTTGCGCCCCATGCCTCACCGCTTGCAAGGGCCAATGGAAGAATAAATGCCAGACGGCCCCCGGTACACAGATGTTTGTCCGCAATTGCCAGAAAAACACTGCCAAGCCCTGCTGTAATGGAAGCCTGCAGATGTTTGACACGCAGCTTCAGTTCTGTCTGGAGTTTTGCCCGTTCATCATCCGGCAGATGGCCGAACAGCAGACCGGCCTGGCTTGAGCGCACAAACGGTGGGTTCATCACACAGAGATTTATTTTGGGAACTCTTGCTTTGGTGCTGTGTTCTCCGCTGACTCCGGTCTGCCTGTCATCCATCTGGGTGTTGTCCAAAGTGATCTGCGTATCCACACTGTCGCGATCCGCAAAATCAAGACTTCCCAGACGCAGTGACCGGTTTTTCACGCCCATCGGCATGACAAAGAGATTCATATTCCGGTAAGTCACATGGGGAGCGAGCATTCCCAATGTGGATGCGGTAAGATGCACAGCCGATGGCAGCACATCATAACCGTGCAGCATTTTTTCCATCAGTGTGCGGTGCAGTCCCCCAAGACTTTTCTCCCCAAGTTTCCTGCCTGTTTTCACCCGTGACACAACAAACTGATCCGTGATTGCCTGTGCTGCGGCCATAAGCAGTGTTCCGGTTCCGCAGGCAAGGTCCGCGACCACAAAATCCCCCAGTTTTTCCGCGGAACCGAAATCCTGCTCCCCCCAGTTCTGCGCAAACACAAGTTTGAGCAGCAGGGTGGCCGAGGATGTAGCCGTGTAATAGGTTCCCAGATATTTTGCATGATGCAGGAGCCAGTGGTAGATGCGTCCCATCAGATCGTGCCGGAGCGCGGACTGGTTCGCACAGATGGACTTGGCCTCGGCCATAAGCCAGCGGATATAGGATATGGCACTGGCTGATACAGGTATTTCCCCCAGAATTGCCTCCCCCATCTGAAAAATCGGCACATAGTTTATTTTTTCCCATATCATGTGCCAGTGCTGTTTCAGTCTGTCTGCCGGATCAGGAGCAGTGTCATACACACGGAGGGAATCCACCCGGACATCACCGCCGTTTGAGGCAAGCTGCTCCTGAAATATCATGGCATTGGCAAGCACCAGCGAGGCAACTTTTGTGGCTGTGATGCGCCGCGCGTTCCGCTCCTCCCCGCTTTCCCCTCTCTTTGCGGGCATCCCAAGCAGGACGGAAAGCCGGTCGCAGGTCGCTGTCTGCCCGATCCACAGACTGGCAATGGCCTCAATTTTTTCGGAAAGCCGCCGGGCTGATTCCGCTACGATGTCATCTTTGCACAGAGATTCGTGCACCCGGCGAAGGGCGGCCAGGATTTCCGCGGGTGCTGCCTCGGCCCATTCTGTCTGCCCGGTTTCAGAGACAATCAGAAAGCGCAGACGGGAGGTCTGCAGAATTTTCCCAAGCTGGCCGGTGGAAACTGTTCGGATCTCTTTGGGATACACCAGCGCAGCGGCCATGTGGCAGATGCCGGTCTGCACCCGCCGGAGCGCATCGGCCAGCACGGTTTTTTCCGCATCGGGCGTATCGGAAAATTTCCCCTCGATGATAACCCGGAGTCCGCCAAGTGTGAACATGACATCCGGTCTGTGTTTTCCGGACTGCTGAACGGTTTCTGATTCCGCAGCCACGCCGTGCCGTGTGAGAAGCAGGGCAAGCTGGGTGTTGACGGATTCCTCTCTGTGCCGGTGGGACTGGATCATTATTGTCTCTCTTTTGTTTTTAATGCAAATTAAGATTTAAAAATTTCATAATTAATAAAAACAAACTGTTATATATTCATATACATGATTTGACAACTTTTGAAAAATTGATAGTGGGTCAAACCGGTTGATAATGTCATCCCTTCCGGGATTCTGATTTGTTTTTTAATTTTTTTCTATAATAATATCAATCCTTACGGATTTTTCTCATCTGGATGTCAGACCTGAATCAACGGATTTGACCCACTACCGAAAAATTGTCAAATTTTACCGGAATCTGACTCTTAATTCGCATTTTTAATGCTCTTTCGGATATGATTTTGCAGACAACTCTCTGTCCATTGACATATTGGAAAATTAATTTTTTTTCAACAGCACCTCTTTCAATGTCCTATTAATCAGAGAGAGACTGTTCCTGTCAGCAGTTTTTATATCTGAATGTAAACAATGTATTGTCAGTAATTTTGGATCTGATTGTGCAGTTTTGTCAAAAAATAATGTCCGGATGCTCTTTCGAAAATTTCAGAATACAATCCCTGTGACATTGACTGACAACTGATAGGCACTGTTATTTTGGGATTGAAATCAAAAGGAAAACGTCAGATATCAGAATACCTGCCTCATTCAAATGTCACCATCCTGATCCAAAATCATTCTGGATTCCCAAAATTTCAGTTCGGGATTCTTCATCCATAATAATTTCATCTGAAATATACCCAAAGTGAAGGCTGTGTCAATCAGAGAATGCGAAAACACAGAAATTGGGTTCCGGGAAATTCAAAAAATTAAGAAAAATCCGGTAATCTGTTCTCCCATGAAAAAATCAAAATCTGCCCCCATTCAAAACAATCCGCATTTTTTTCATAATTTAAAAAAATACAGTAAAACAAAATTGTTATATATTTTTAAGATATTGCCCAAATAAAAATCTTTGACATTTGGAGGCAAGTCATATAACCGTATATATACAGAAGACTGGAATCCTGATTTCGGAATCTGTCCCATACAGCCTGGCAGAGGGTCAAATGAACTGTGTCAGCCCGGCAATCCCGCAGTCATGGCACAGTATCTATTTTAAAATAAACATAATTACAGTTGCCTGCTTATAAACAGATCCGCTTTCAGATGCTGTTTTCAATCCCTGACAGCGATATGCCATAAACCGGGACCCGGAACCTGACACCTCCGCAATGAAAAAAATACAGACTTTTATCCAAAAAATTCGGAATCAGGGTAAGGAAAAGCCCAGGGGAATCCGGCGGAGCATCCGCTGGAAACTCACGGTCACAATCACCCTGATGATGCTCAGTGCAGTGTCCCTGCTGACCTGGATGCAGATTTCTGTTCAGGCAGAAATGATGGAGGCTGAACTGCAGAAACGCTCTGTGCTGATGAAGGAATATATGGTCGAACAGGGAAAGGGTTTTGTTTCCAATCTGGTGATACAGGTGGAAAAGGATATTGCCGTATTCAATTTTTCCGGGGTTGCGGAATCGGTAAATGCAAATGTGAAAAAACACAAAGATATAAAATATGCGGTTCTTATATCCTCTTCGGGCGTGGTCTTTGTGCATACACTGCACCCGGAATACGTTCGTACCATACTGACAGATCAGAGAAATCTGACTGCGCTGAACCGCAATGCCATGACTGTATCTGAATATGAGGAAGACGGCCCTGAGACCGAAATCACCGTGCCTGTCCAGATCAGCACTGATCCCTGGGGTGTTCTGAGGGTCATTTACACACGGGCTCATCTTAACACGGAAATTCGCAGATCCTCTGAGCAGATCGAAGAAAACATCCGCACCATGATGTTCAAAACCCTTCTGACCTCCTCCGGGCTGCTTTCTGTATGTTTTTTCGCTGTTTTTCTTTTTTCCCGCCGGATTACCACACCTTTGATTCAACTGACAGAACTGGCCCGCAGAATTTCCCGCGGGGATTTTTCCTTTTCCGGACATGTTGACATCCGCACTGAGGACGAGGTGGGAATGCTGGCCCGCGCATTTTCGGATATGGGCAGCCAGTTGCGGCATTCCTACAAAAAACTGGCGGAATACAGCAAAACCCTTGAAAACAGGGTTACGGCCAGAACCGCTGAACTGAAACAGAAAAATGCGGTTCTTTCCCAGATGAATGAGCAGCTTGAACTTGCCATGAAAAAACTCAGGGAAAGCCAGGCCCAGTTGATTCAGTCTGAAAAAATGGCGGCCCTGGGGCAACTGATAGCCGGAATTGCCCATGAAATCAACAATCCGCTGGGAGTGGTGCGCGGCGCAGCACAGAATATCTTTGCCGCTTTGGATGCTTCTGTATCCGGTCTTCCCCGTGTGTTTCAGAATCTTCCCGAAGATCTGCATCCCTGTCTTTTTGAACTGCTGGAGCAGATTATCCGTAACGACCGGAACCTGTCCACACGGGAAATCCGGAAAAACCGCCGTATGCTGAACCGGTATCTCAAAGAGGCCGGAATTGAGGATGCTGAATTTCTCGCAGAAATGATGGCTGATATGGGACTGACGGAAAAAACCGCTGATTTTATGCCCCTTCTGAAATGGCAGGGAGCATCTGACGTGCTGAAAACGCTTTACTGCATTTACGGACTGAAAGAAGACGGCAGAAATATCCTGACAGCCGTGGAACGGGCCTCCAAAATTGTATTTGCCCTGAAAAAATTTACGCACCATGACCCTGACGGCAGAAAGATTCCTGCTGACATTCCTGACTGCATAGAAACCGTGCTGACCCTTTATGACAATCAGATCAAACAGGGGATTGAGGTCATACGGAATTACGGGAACGTGCCCCAGATTCTCTGTTTCCGGGATGAACTCAACCAGGTCTGGACCAACCTGATCCACAATGCCCTGCAGGCCATGTCCTGCAAAGGGGTTCTGGAAATCAGCATTTACGCAGCCTGCGATCATCTGATCGTTTCCATTGCGGACAGCGGCATCGGCATACCTGTTGAAATCCGCGACCGGATTTTTGAGCCTTTTTTCACCACAAAGGGTATGGGTGAGGGCAGCGGCCTCGGACTGGACATAAGCCGGAAAATTATTCAAAAGCATGATGGGAAAATCGAGTTTGAAAGCAGTCCCGGCCATACCGTTTTTCATGTATGGCTTCCGCTGACAGGTTCTGCGGAACAGCATGGAAATGAGCGATGCATAAGTAGTACATAACCAATTTAGTTTTTATACAATCCCCTCTTGAGAGGGGCAGGGGTGTGTTTTGGGTGTGCAGTTCCGGACACACCCCTGCCCCTCTCAAGAGGGGAATTGATACCATAAAATCCAAATTGGTCATGTACCTAGGAGTTACGCAGTTGGTTTTTCAAGTACCTGATTTTTAAAGAACCGGTTTTGTGCAGTGCAACATTCGCTTCCATAAAAATCAGCAGGTTAAAATTCAACTGCGTAACTCCTAGTACCATAAATTTTCGGGTATAAAAGCAGCATAAACTTCCGGCCTGTGCCTGCTGCATAAACACTGTCCTGAAAACTTTATGCCCGAAAATTTATGGAACCTTGCTTACAGAATCCTGCGGTTCACTGTCAATGCTTATACCAAATCGCTTTCAAAACATGAGAATGTCAAATGCTGTTTTTTCGTGCTTTTCGTGTTTTTCGTGGTTAAAAAAAGAGGCATTCCCCGAACTTTGAAAGCGATTTGGTATTACGTTAGGGAAGGAGTGCCGGACTGAAAGTTTGGCACTCCGGATTGGCATGCACCGGGATTTTTTTCATGTTTTGGAAATTTCTGCATACATATCCGTTGACATAACGCGTTCATACACATATTAATCAGTGCAGCAGGTTTGGAACCTGCCGCAGCGTATGTGCTGAGAAATGCGTTGAACAATCATTTTTTTCGGAGATAACAGCAATCATGTCAGAACATTTTGAAAATGAAAATGAAAACGGCCCGAGTTTTGCCGAGCTTTTCGAATCATACAATACCGGTATGAAAGACGATCTGCAGATCGGGGACAAAGTGAAGGGTGAAATTATTTCCATCGGAAAAGACACGGTTTTTGTCAATACCGGCACAAAGATTGACGGTGCGGTGGAACGGTCTGAACTGCTGGATAAGGATGGCGAACTGTCCTGCCAGGTGGGCGATACACTGGAACTGTATGTCACAGGCATGGATGAAAATGAAATCCGCCTGTCCAAAGCCATTTCCGGCGCAGGCGGGCTGAATCTTCTGCGCGAGGCATATGAAAGAAAACTGCCTGTGGAGGGAAAGGTCAAAGCCCCGTGCAAAGGCGGTTTTGAAATAGAGATCATGCAGCACAGGGCTTTCTGCCCCATGAGTCAGATGGATGTAAGATATGTTGAAAAACCCGAAGACCATGTCGGAGCCACCCACCGTTTTCTGATTACCCGCATAGAGGAGAAAGGCAGAAATATCGTGGTGTCCCGGCGTCAGCTTCTGGCCGGCGAGCAGGAAAAGGCCAAAGCTGAATTTCTTGCAACTGTCAAAACCGGAGATGTGCTTGATGGCCGGGTGACACATCTGGCAGCTTTTGGTGCGTTTGTGGAACTTTTTCCGGGCATGGAAGGCATGGTTCACATCTCCGAGATAAGCTGGTCACGGGTGGAACACACAGAAGATATTCTGCATCCCGATGATCCGGTGAAAGTGAAAATTATCAGCATTGAACCGGGAAAAAAAGCAGGAGAAATGAAAATCTCCCTTTCCATGAAACAGGCAATGGGTGATCCCTGGGAAAATGCGGAACAGTCTTTCCGCGTGGGAGACAAAGTGCAGGGAAAAGTCACCCGTACTGCCGGATTTGGAGCGTTTGTGGAAATCGCGCCGGGCCTTGAAGGTCTGGTTCATATCAGTGAAATGAGCTATTCCAGACGGATAAACCGGCCTGAGGATGTGGTACAGCCGGGACAGACCATTGATGTCATGATCCGGGAAATCAATGTGCAGAAAAAACGCATTTCCCTGAGTATCCGGGACGCGCAGGGAGATCCCTGGAGCGGCATACAGGATCGCTACAGCGTGGGACAGCAGGTAAACGGCATTTTGGAGAAAAAAGAGAAATTCGGTTATTTTGTCACCCTTGAACCGGGAATCACGGGTCTGCTGCCCAAATCCAAAATCACTGACACAGCAAAAGCCGGAGAGATCGATCATCTCAAACCAGGGGATCCGGTTACTGTCATAATTTCGGAAATACAGCCGGATGTCCGCAGGATTGCCCTCAGTCCCGAAGGCAGCGGCAGTCCCAAAGAAAAAGAAGCAGCAGATGACTGGCGGAAATTTGCAGGGAGCAAAAGCGGTTCCCTCGGCTCTCTGGGAGAACAGCTCCGGAAGGCCATGAATAAAGAATAATTCAGGGGACAGGTTTCGGGTGTCAGGAATTCAGGTGTCAGGGAATAAGGATACTGACACCTGAACACTGAAACCTGACAACACTCTTAACTCTGTTCCTTTTTCTCTTCTTTGTAATCCAGAATAATCGCGGCTTCCCTTATCTCTTCTTCGGAAGCATTTCCGTTTTGTACACTGCTGTCCGCAGTGCTGACGGTTTCTGATGCCTTTGGTGTTTCAGTCACGGGTTCATCCGGCAGTTTCACGGACAGATCCACTGCTTCGGGAGCATCCATTTCTTCCGGGAACGCGCTGAAGGGCCAGGGCATGGCCACTTCGTTAAGGCTTATAAAACGGAGAATTCTGTAAGTGTAAACCGTGATTTTGTGAGACAGGCTCAGAATGGCAAGGCTCTGTCCGGTGGTGAGGAAAAGCCAGGCAAACTGGAAAAGTGCCAAAAAGAAAATAAACAGGCTGGCAACTCCCCATACCGCCATGAATCCCAGGGTGAACACAAAACGGATCGCAATATTTTTGCGGACAAGCAGAAAACGCAGGATCATTTTCACCAGGGCCAAAAGCATTTCTTTTACTTTGTTCATAAACATTGTCTCCTTTTCTGATTCTGAGAAATGATTGAATATTTTCCGGAAATGTTTTTCCGGAAACCCGTTGTATGATCTGAAATAACAGATTCTCCGCTGAAGGTCAATAAACGATAAAGCCCCGGAGGTTTTTTCTCTGCTGAACGGAAAGGGCGGGAATCTGTTTTATCCTTTTTCGATGAACCCGGAGTTTTCCGTGATGAAAAATGCATTCATGCAGGCAATTTTCCCCTGCAGGGAGGTTTGCAATGGAATTCAGTTACAAATACCACGGCACTTCAGAAGTGAAAAGCAATCCCCGCTCTGTGGGAATTTCCTTTGTCCCGGATGTTTACCGGGAACCAACCTTTTTTACCGGAAAACTGCACAGGCACATTCCGTTCCGGGAGGCGGTTTCGGCTCTTCACAATGTGGTGGTGTCTGATTTGCGCTGGCAGCCAAAAGATCGCACGGAATATAAGGAATGGGCAGCGCAGCAGGAAGCAGTATGGCTGACTGAACTTATGGCCGATGCAGAGGGAATGGGAAAGCGGATTGCCGGAATCCGGGAAGAACTCAATGCCATAAGTATTCAGAAAGGCAAAATTCTGGGGCCGTATCAAAAGGCCAGATCCGAATTTTTCAGGCATATTTACAAACACCATTTCAATATCTGGATGGTTCTGGACCCGGTCATCACAGTTCATCCTGATGAGGTTTTTTTTGAATGTTTCAGCAAAGATGAATCAGCTTACGGGAAACTGGGATGCGCGTATGATGTTTTTAAAAACATAGGGGAATTTGCCTGCGGAACCACCAATATCGACTATTCCGGGGGGCTGTACAATGAATTTCAGAAAATCAGGGATTACAAAGACACAGATTTCTGCATTGATCCAGGCGGGTTTGAAGTGCAGACAGATCAGGAGGACAGCTTTAGGGAAAGCAAAATTGATCTGCCTGACAGTTGGATCAGAGGCTTTCTGCAGGTCAGTTCCGCGATGACCCTTCCGGCACGGCAATTTGATCTGCATCCTTCGGATATATACAATTTCTGTTTTGTCCTGCGGCGGAACAAAGAGAAAAAAGGTCCCAGATCCATCCGCTATATTCTTAAACCCGGAGAACCGGTGCGCGCGGTTTTTGAACCCTGGAATTATGAAATCATCTGCTCCCGCTCCATTTACACAGGCAATGAGGCTGATGAAATCCGGGTATGGGGACGCAGACGTCTGCTGATTCTGGAGCGGCTGATCCCCCTGGCCGAACGCTTCCGGGTTTTCCTGCTTGGAACCGGGCTTCCTTCTTTTTATATGGCAGATATGGGAGGCATAAATTTTACCCTGGGGCTGTCCGGATGGACAGCCAATGACTGGTCCCGTATGGGAAATTTCGATCTCATGGCTCCGAGGGGGGAAACAGATGGCATGACACAGCAGAAGATCTGGCTGGCTTTAAAGCAAAGCTGGCTCGCGGATGCAGATACACTGGCAGCCCGTGTGCAACTGGAGCGGAAAACGGTTCTGGGTGCACTGTCCGCATTTGTGCAGGCAGGCCGGGCAGTTTTTGATCTGAACAAAGGGGTTTACCGGGTCAGGGAACTGAGCCGAGTGCCTTTGCCTGTGGATCATCTCCGTTTTTCAAATGAAAGAGAAGAATCTGCTGATCGGTTTGTCCGTGCCAATACCGTGCGTGTGCGCTGTGAACAGCTTGCTGATGGCATACAGAAACTGTCTGGAACCGTTACGGAAAAAGAAAAGGTTTTCAGCCCGGAACTGCTTACGGACGCGGACGGAAGGATGGTGAATGCCTCCTGCTCCTGTTATTTTTTCAGACAGAACAGGCTGCACAAAGGCCCGTGCGAACATATGCTGGCTCTGCGGATCGCACAGAACAGATGAATTGCTTCTGCATTTTTAAATTAAAAACCTGTATAGTGTTCTGTCAAGGTTACGCTGACGGGTAAAAATGCCTTTGGTTTGGACAGTCACAGGAAAAACAGCCCGTCATTTAAATCTTGACAGAGTAATCATATCCGTTTCTGCGGGAGGATTCTGCTCTGCCCATTCAACTGCTGAATCAAGAATCGCTGAAACATCAGGCTGATGAAGCCATTGTTCATCATCGGGTATAAATTTTCCTGCTTTCACAAACCACACGCCATACTGTATCTGATCTGTCATCACTTCTCTTCCGGCATATTTTTTTCCCAATAAAACATGTCCGTCTTTTCTGATTTTTTTCAGCATCATTGCCATAACTGCTGTTCTCCTTATATTTTCAGACAGGATGATATGTCACAGACGTTTTTTACGTGACTTGAATGTATTTTGTATATAGAGCAGATAATAATGGGGCAGATCTGTTGACAATGTCATCTCTTCCGGGATTCTGATTTGTTTTTTAATTCTTTTTCTTATACCAATAGTCCGGTAATTTTCTGAAAAATACTTCACAAACATAATAATTTCATAT
>CAZHPS010000200.1:0-11456 GCA_964534335.1 uncultured Desulfobacterales bacterium | reverse complement strand
GGTTAAAATCCGCCCGGCAGAATTACCAAAATGTTTTAAGTATCGGTATAACTGTAAAGATGCTTTTTGGATACTGCTTTTTTTCAGCAAAACAGATAAAGCAAAAACAGAATCAGCACAGACTTCCGGCCAGTAGTGCTGCATAGAAACAAACCGGAAGCCTGTGGTATGAAAAGCCTGTCTGACTTTATTCCTTTTCTTTTTTCACAGCCGCGATCACTTTTTCCGCCATTTGGGCAGGCACTTCATCATAATGGGAAAATTCCATTTCATATGTGCCGCGTCCGCCGGTCATGGAGCGCAGATCCGGGGCATAGGTCTGAAATTCTGCCAAAGGAACCTGGGCTTTGATGATCTGGTATTTTCCATGAGATTCCATGCCCATCACCCGGCCCCGGCGGCTGTTGAGATCGCCCATGATGTCGCCCATGAAATCTTCGGGTGTGGTGACAATGACATTCATAATGGGTTCCAGCAGCACGGGATTTGCCTGTTCCACTGCTTTTTTAAATGCCAGTGAGCCTGCGATTTTGAAGGCCATTTCCGATGAATCCACTGCATGATAGGAGCCGTCATCCACAGTGGCCCGGAAATCCACGCACGGGAATCCGGCCAGTACGCCTCTTTCCGCAGCTTCTATCACACCCTTTTCCACTGCCGGAATATAGTTGCGGGGAATGGAACCGCCCACAATCGCGTCCACAAATTCAATGCCCTGGCTTCTGGGCAGCGGTTCCATCTGAATCCAGCAGTCACCGAACTGGCCGTGCCCGCCGGTCTGTTTCTTGTGCCGTCCCTGCACCCGGACTTTCTTTTTGATGGTCTCCCGGTACGGCACTTTCGGCGTATTGAGTGCCACATCCACATTGAATTTCCGTCTCATTTTTTCCGTGACCACTTCAATGTGAATCTGACCCCGGCCTGAAAGCAGAATTTCCTTTGTCTGGGAATTGCGGTCAATCTTGAGGCCCGGATCCTCTTCCAGAAGTTTCATCAGGGAACTGTATATTTTGTCCTCATCTCCCTGTTTTTTGGCAGAAACCGCAAAGGAGATCAGAATGGGAAGGGGACTGGCGCATTTGAACTGCACCTGTTTTGATTCATCGCACAGGGTGTCGCCTGTGGTGGTTTCCTTGAGTTTGGACACAGCCAGAATGGAGCCGGGCATGGCCCCTTTGGCTGTTTTCTGCTCCTTGCCCAGAACATTCAGCAACTGGGTGAAGCGTTCTTTGGCGCGTTTGCCGGGATTGTAAAAATTGCCATCGCTGCCAAGTTTTCCCGACACCACCCGGAAAAGAGACAGACGGCCTGCATAGGGATCAGCAATGGTTTTGAACACAAACGCGGAAAATGGGGCGTCTGGATCAGGTTTGATTTCCACTTCCTCACCCTTTTCATTGACAGCCATTTTGCCTTTGCGATCCAGCGGGGAGGGCATGGCAGTTACAAGGAAATCCATAAAGGTTTCAATGCCTGCGGAAGTGATGGCAGAACCGCACAGCACAGGCGCGAATATCCGTGCAGCAACGCCTTTGCGCAGAGCAGCCTTAATCTCATCGTCTGATATTTTCTCCCCTTCCAGATAGCGTTCAATAAGGGCATCATCAGCTTCTGCCACATTTTCGATCAGGGCTTCCCGCTCGGTTTCCGCCTCATCCTTCATATCTGCGGGAATTTCACCGACCGTCATCTTTCCGTCCTCAAAGGTGATGGCTTTCATGGAAATGAGATCCACAACCCCTTTGAATGCGGCTTCCGCGCCGATGGGCAGTTGTATTTTGATGGGTTTGGGAGTAACGAAAGATTCGACTGCATTGTCGAAAGACTTGGAGAAATCAGCCCGCTCCTTGTCCATTTTGTTGATGAAAATGGCGCAGGGAAGATCAAATTCCGTTGCAAAATCCCATGCCTGCTCGGTCTGAAAACGGACACCATCCACAGCATCCACCACAGCGGCCACTCCGTCAGCAGCTTCCATGCACAGACGTGTATCTGTGAAAAAATTCTGATCTCCGGGTGTATCCAGCAGGGTTATTGTATGTTTCTGCCATGCAAACTGATGCAGACCCGTGCTGATACTGGAAGCGCGTTTCACTTCTTCCGGTTCAAAATCCATTGCGGTGTTTCCCTCTTCCACACGACCGATCCGGGTAATCACACCGGCTTTGAACAGAATGGCTTCCGCCAGCGAGGTCTTCCCCGCGCCGTTATGGGCAACCAAAGCAACATTTCTCAATTTATCAACCATATCAGATTTTTAACTCCTCTCTGGAAAATTTCGGAATCTGCAGGCAGATTCTCCGTTTGGACCTATCGTTTTTCTGAAATTCCGGAAAATTGGAAATTTTATCTGTTTGTCCTGAAAAAATCAAGGTCAATTTCCTTTTTTCAGGTTTTATCCCCATATATTATTGAAATGACAAACTCATGATTGCCTTTGGGACCGGGAACCGGAGAGGGAACGAGTCCATCGCATGTCAGGCCGTTTTTTTCAAAAAACACGAGCAAATCCTGGATAACCTCCTGATGCAGTTGCGCATCCCGCACCACTCCGCCTTTGCCCACCTTTCCCTTTCCCACCTCAAACTGGGGTTTGATCAAAGCCAGTATCCGGCCTCCGGGTTTGAGAAAATGCAGGGCAGCAGGCACAACAATTTTCAAAGAAATAAAGGACGCGTCTATGGTAATCAGATCCGCAGGTTCCGGGATTGCGTCCGCAGGCATATACCGGATATTGGTGCGCTCAATGGGGATAACCCGTGCATCCTGACGGAGTTTCCACGCCAGTTGGCCATAACCCACATCCACGGCATAGACTTTTGCCGCGCCGTTCTGCAGCAGGCAGTCTGTGAATCCGCCTGTGGATGCGCCCACATCCATGCACACAAGTCCCTGCACAGAAAGGGACAGTTCCCTTAGAGCAGCTTCGAGTTTGAGTCCGCCCCGGCTTACATAGGGAATATCCTCACCTCTGAGGATAATTACAGATTCCGGATAAACCCCGGTTCCGGGTTTGTCCGCAGGCTGATCATCAACCAGCACACGGCCTGCCATAATCAGAGATCTGGCGCGTTCCCGGCTTTGCACAAGGCCATTTTCCACCATGCGCTGATCCAGCCGCTGTTTTTTGCCGGATTTCATGATCAAATGCTTTTTCCGCAAAGTTCCATGCCTGTTTTCACAATTGCTGCCGCGTCCACGCCGTATTTGGCACGGAGAATTTTCTGTGCCCCGTGTTCCACAAAGGTATCGCTGATGCCGATTCTCCGGAGAGTGAAACCGCTGATGCCCGCGTCATAGAGTTCTTCCAGCACTGCGCTGCCAAAACCTCCCTGACGCACATTTTCCTCTACTGTAATCACACGGGGGATGCGCGTGACCAGAGAGGCAATCAGTTGGGTATCCAAAGGCTTGACAAAACGGCAGTTGACCACAGTGGCCTGTATGCCGGATGCAGCCAGTTCCTCTGCTGCGTGCAGGGATTCTGCCACTGAACTGCCGATAGCCAGAAGCAGCAGATCATTGCCTTGCCTGAGAATTTCCCCTTTTCCAATGGGAAGCGGTTTTATCTGCGGATCAGGTTTCACTCCGGCTGCGCTGCCTCTGGGATAGCGCATGGCAATGGGGCCGTTGTGATGCAGGGCTGTCACGAGCATGCTGCGCAGTTCATTTTCATCTTTTGGAGCCATGACCACCATGTTTGGCAGACTGCGGAGATAGGACAGATCAAAAAGCCCGTGATGGGTGGCCCCGTCCTCGCCCACAATTCCGCCCCGGTCTATAGCGAAAATCACAGGCAGTTTTTCAATGCACACATCATGCAGAATCTGGTCATAAGCACGCTGGAGAAAAGTGGAATAAACCGCGACCACAGGTCTGAACCCTTCCGCTGCCAGACCTGCCGCAAAAGTCACACCGTGCTGCTCTGCTATGCCCACATCAAAAAAACGATCCGGCCATGTCTGTGCAAATTTTGCCAGCCCGGTACCTTCGGGCATGGCTGCGGTTACTGCCACAATTTTTTCATCCGCGCGTGCCAGTTCGATCATGGTGTCCCCAAAAACCTGTGTATAGGTGGGAACAGATACGCCATGCTTGATGCAAATCCCTGTTTCCACCTCAAAACATCCCACACCGTGAAAATAGACCGGATTGTTTTCCGCAGGTGCGTATCCTTTGCCTTTTTTGGTTGTGACATGCAGCAGCACCGGCTCCCGGAGTTCACGGATATTGGTCAGAATGTCAATGAGATGATTCAGTCTGTGTCCGTCAATGGGGCCGAAATAATCAAGATTGAATGCCTCAAACAGCATTCCGGGCGTAACAAAGGTTTTAAAGGATTCTTCCGAGCGTTTCGCCAACTGATACATGTCATCGCCGATATGTGGCAGGGATCGCAGAAATTCCCCGAAATCCTTCCGAAATCCCTGCAGATATTTGGCAGACAGGGTGCGGCTGAGAAAAGAGGACAGAGACCCCACATTGCGGGAGATGGACATGTCATTGTCATTGAGAATGACAATGAGATTTTCATCCTTGTGCAATGCACCGGCCTGATTCAGTCCCTCAAATGCAAGTCCCGCAGTCATGGAACCGTCTCCGATAACAGCCAGGACTTTGGATGTTTCGTTTTTCAGACGCTTTGCGCAGGCCATGCCCAGTCCCGCAGATATGGACGTGCTGCTGTGTCCTGTGGTGAATGCGTCATGGGGACTTTCACTCATGCGGGTAAATCCGCAGATTCCCCCGTATTTGCGTATGGTGTGAAACTGCTCTCTGCGGCCGGTAAGCAGTTTGTGCGCATAGGACTGATGCCCCACATCCCAGATGATTTTGTCATCAGGTGTGTCAAAAACATAAAGCAGCGCAATGGTGAGTTCCACCGCTCCGAGGCTGGAGGCCAGATGACCGCCGTTTGCAGATACGACCTCCACAATGATTTTGCGCAATTCTTCAGCCAGTTTCGGGAGGTCGGATCTCTTGAGGCATTTGAGATCAGCCGGAGAATCGATGCTGTCAAGAAGGTTCAATTTTTTCTGTGTGTTCCTTTCCGCATATGTATTGCCATTTCTGCAAACTGTTTTATCCTTTGCAGGGAATTTGCCGCGAAGACGCAAAGACACAAAGTTTCACGAAGTTTTTTTCTTTATGGCTTTTGCAAACCTTTCATGGCAAAATGAAAAAGGAGATAAACAATCATCAGACTATGATGAAACAATGGCTGTCAGTATTCCGAAAATGGTGTCAATTTCCTTGAGATGATATTCCTCCATATCAATGGAAACAGTATTATCCGATAATTTCAGAAATTTCCATATATTTCCTGTGGACACAATGCCATAAATGTTTTCTGCCGGATTTCCCCTGCTCTGATTGAATTTTTCAGCACCGACCATTTCCGCGATACACTGCGGTATCCCGTCTTTTATTCTGTCATTTTTTGCTTCCACCATCATAATTGCCGGTGATTCAATGATATACTGTTCAGGGGATTTTGTGATGATGAAATCACATCTGCCGGTTAATCCGCTCTCTTTGTCCACATCAAAATCACAGCCGGAAAACAGACCTACAGTATCAGGGTATTTCCGTTTCAGTTCCCCCAAAACCGGAGCAATGATGAATTCTGATTTGGCTTTTTCGGTTCCGATTGCCTGTGCAAGCGGAAAATAATGTTTCAGAAGTACGGACAGCTCCGGAGACAACTGTGCAGGAGCCGGATGGGGAAACAACATCCGGTTTTCCGCAGTGGATATTCCGAATCTCTTCTTCAGATGCTCTATGGTAAAATCACTGTAAGCCATAATTTTCTTTCCTTTTTCATCATAATCAGATGAATGCCTGAAAAAGATCAGTGCTGTGAACAGCCACAGCAGTTTCAGATATACCCTTTTTCCCCCAAAAACAAAAGAATTTCTTTTACCGCTTCGTTTGGGGTCAGGTGGGTGGTGTCAATGCAAAGTTCCGGATTTGCAGGAATTTCATAGGGATCATCCACACCTGTGAATCCTTTGATCATGCCTGCCCTGGCTTTGGCATACATGCCTTTTCTGTCCCGTTTTTCGCATTCCGCAATGGGCGTGGACACATAAACCTCCACAAATCCGCCATAGGCTTCAATATTTTTCCGGATTTCCGAACGGGTGATTTCATAGGGCGCAATGGGCGCGCAGATGGCAATCCCCCGGTTTTTGGTAATTTCACTGGCAACAAATCCGATGCGGCGCACATTGATGTCCCGGTGTTCTTTGGAAAAACTCAGTTCTCTGGATAAATTCTGGCGCACAATGTCGCCGTCAAGCAGCGTGACAGGCCGATCTCCAAGTTCCAGAAAACGGGAATACAGAATTTTTGCCAGAGTGGATTTTCCTGCTCCGGAAAGACCGGTGAAAAAAACAGTCAGTCCCTGCCTGCGGGGCGGAGGACAGGATTTCCGCAGTTCAGACAGAACTTCGGGAAAACTGGCCCATTCCGGCACATTGCGTCCGGTGCGGATGCGGTTTCGTATCTCAGCGGCAGAAAAGGAAATGGTCTGGGTTTTTTCCGGAACCTGATCCGCAAAACGGTATTCATCCTCAAACGGCAGGTAAACCATTTCCGGAAAAGCCAGAATTTCCATGCCAATCTCTCTGCTGTATTCTGCCGCTGTTTTCTGTGCCACGCCTTTGGGATAAAAACAATGATTTTCCGTATCCGGAGACGCATGATCATGTCCCACAATAAAATGGGTGCATCCGTAATTTTTTCCAACAATCGCGTGCAGAACAGCCTCTCTGGGGCCTGCCATCCGGGTGGCAAGGGGCAGGAGATTGAGCAGATGGGAATCCGGAGGATATTTTTTCGCAATTTCCCGGTAGCAGCGAATCCGGGTATAATGGTCAAAATCACCGGGCCGGGAAATGCCCACAGAAGGCAGAAGCAGCAGGCTGGCTCCGGCCTGACGCATGGCCCGGAGCGTGAGTTCAAACTGGGGACGGTGAATAGGTGCGCGGCAGTGAAATCCGGCTATTTTTTCCCATCCCAGTTTCCGGCAGACACTGCGCACTTCAGCCGGGGACAGGCGCATTTGCTGAAAATCATAGTGCAGCGGAAGACTGACCATTTCCAGACTGCCCCCGATATAAAACGCGCCGGATTTTCTCAGCAGATATGCCACGCCCGGATGATCTGCATTGTCTGTTCCGTAAATCTGCAGTGCCTCTTTTTTCAAATCCGGCTGCCAGATGTCCTCAATGTGCATAATGCCGAGCAGAAAACCTTCTCCGTCTCTGAGAGCCACGGACTGGCCTGCCTCCAGATTTGCCGCACGCAGACGAGATATATCCAGACACAGTGGCAAAGGCCATACCATGCCGTTCTGCAGACGCATCCGATCCAGCACAGATTCATAATCCGACTGAATCATAAAACCTTTCAAAGGGGAAAACGCGCCGCATGCCAGCAGTTCCAGATCACACATCTGCTGTTCACTGAGGGGAATATCCGGCAGGCTTTTGGCAATGTCTTTGAGCAGTTTTCCCCGCTCCGTATCTGTCAGCAGATTCACCAGGGAGCCGCCATAGGGTTCTGTTGTATAAATATTTGTCATATCCGTATTTCCAGTTTACAGGTGTCAGGGTTCAGGGTTTCAGGTGATATTACATTGCCCTGTATTTTATTTTTTTTCAAACTCAGATTTTACCCTGAGTTGAAAAAATATCAGGGAATTATATTTTAACTGTCTGATTTATCGGGTTGCACAGCAGAAAATATTACCGAATCATTATTATAAAAACTCCAAATTATTCTAATCCAGTATGGAAATTCTGTCTACTGTTTTTTAATTTGCACAGGAGTTAAGCAGGATTCCATAAATTTTCAGGTATAAACTTTTCAGAAAAACCAGATTTTTCCGAAAAAATACGGTTAGTACATAACCAATTTAGTTTTTGTACAATCCCCTCTTGAGAGGGGCATGGGGTGTGTTTTGGGTGTGCAATTCCGGACACACCCCTGCCCCTCTCAAGAGGGGAATTAATACCATAAAATCTAAATTGGTCATGTATTAGTTGCATACACGAAAATTTTTGTTTGCCTGCTTATGTTCAAATCCTGTTTTTTCCGTGCATTCCGTGTGTTCCGCTGTTAAAAACAGGTATTCCCCGAATTCCCTTTTGTTTCTCTCATGAAAATGAGCCAGTCACCGGAAAAACAGAGATTCACTCTTTACAATTATCTGAAAAGATGGTTAAAGAAAAAGTAATCTGCACAGTGTAATTTTTTTTAAAACTGTATTGCCCACGCCGGGTATTTTGTCTGATTAGGAGAGTTTATGGAAAAAAATTGGATTTCTGAAATGGAAAAGCGGATAGCGGATATTCTGCGATCAAAGAACAAATCCTTTCTGACAGTCAGTCAGGTGAAAACAGCAATACCTGCGGAGATGCTCAGACAGTCTGGCATAAGCAAAAAAAATGCCAGGCCCTCTGATGTTCTGAAGATGCTGGAATCCTGCATGGGAGAGCATCTTTGCCTATACAAAGGCCCCCGTTCCTCCTATGTGGGGTTCCGTATGTCACCGGATCAGATGATTTTTGAAAAAATCACAAAAAATCCGGGAATATCACCCAAAAACCTTTTCCGGCAACTGCCTGTGATGAAAGGGGAATATATTCCGGCACTGAACCGGCTTCTGTCCGGGGGAACAGTTGTGTGCGGTTTCAGTGAAAACTGGGGAACCACCCTGATCTGTAAACCGGAAACAGGCGAGTCACATTCTGCAATGTTTCCCGCAGAGGATGCAGGGAATCAGATCACGGCAGAAAAAGCCAAAGATGCAAAAAATGAAAATGATCGATCCGCCTTCAGGGCCGCATATAATCATATGGGAAAAGGCCGGGGTTTTGTCCGGATTCACCGTATCCGCGAATATCTGGGATGGCCTCCGGATCGCTTTGATCATGTTCTGAACGCGCTGCTTGCAGATTATACAGTGGAAATACACAGGGGAGATCCATCGATCCTGACAGAGCAGGAAATCCGGAATTCCCATACCGATGAAAATGGAACCCTTTACATTACCCTTAGCTGGTGGGGAGAACATGCACATGAACAATGACGAAAAAATTCAGATGTTACGGAAAAACAACCCTTTTCTGTCCTCCAGTGTGGGCGATCCCCGTGATAACCGGTATCCGGATATTGCTGCTGTCAATGAACCGGCTTTTCTGGGACTGTCCCAACTGATCCGACAGAAAACAGCCTCGCCCGCACTTCCCTGCGCGGGACTGGTGTTTGGTGAAACCGGCAGCGGCAAAACCCATCTCATCAGCAGGCTTCTCCGCACCACTGGAACTCCGGAAAACGGTTTTTCCTTTGCCTATCTGCAACCCATTGAAGACCCTGAGCAAACCTACCGCTATCTTTTGCGGGAGATTATTGTGAATCTCTGCCATCCCGCGCAGGGCTTTTCTTCTGAAACCCGGATGGATTTTCTTCTGAACCGTATCTTTCAGGATGCGGAAAATATGCTGATCCGGCAAAAAATTTCTGCGGAAAAGCAGACCTGTGAGGAGCCACTTTTCGATGAATTCCGGGACAGACTGCGGCAGACAGCCGGGACCAGAAAAAAAATCAGTCCCTCTTTTTTCAGGGAGATAGGCAAACTTATACGGATTGTTTTTGATGTCATTCTGAAACCGGCTCCGGTATGCGATCCGCAAAAGAATATAAAAAAAGACGCGGAAATCAGGGAAAAAAGGGATTTGCCGGATGCTCTGGCATTTGTGCAGTCAAAATTTCCGGATATTCCGGGCAGTTTTCTCAAAGTTCTGTTTCAGTACCGTGACCCGGGAAAACGCTCTGCCGCTCTGGAATGGCTTAAAGGGGAGGATACAGATGAAAAAGATATGGCCTGTCCTGGAATTCCCGGAAGAACGCACGGAAGCGGCCCCATGCAGGAGGAACAGTCACGGAAAATACTGGAATCTTTGGGACTGCTGCTGATGCATTACGGCAATCCCCTGATAGTCTGTTTTGACCGGCTGGAAAACTATGACACGGATCAGAAAATCCGTTCTCTGGGAACCATGATTGAATTTCTGGTGGATCAGGCCAAAGCCATGCTGCCTGTAGTGTTTGTCCGGGGAGATGCATGGAATGAACTTTTCAGCAGAAAACTCAACGATCATATTGTCACCCGGCTGGAAACCAATGAATTCAATCTGAAAGGATGTGACTGCCACCAGTCTCTGGAGCTGATCCGCACCCGTCTGAGCAGGGTTTTGGGAGAAAACGGAAATGAAAATTTTTTCCCTTTTGACAGGGAGGAACTGATCCGGATTTTTCAGAAAAAACTTTTCAGTCCCCGTGAGGTCATTATAAGTGCAAACCGCTGTCTGCAGAAAATTCTTTACCCGGATCTGCCTCTTCCTGAGCCGCCCGGTTCTGCTGATACTTTGAAAAAGGCATTTGCCTCCCAGTACCGGGCTGTCCGTACAGAGTTTGGCAGACATGTGCCTGATCGGGGCCGCCTGCGCCATGCACTGGAACTCTGCCTGCGCTGTGTGTCTTTGGATGCAGAATCTTTCATTGAAAACCTGTCTTCCCCGGAAGACAAATATATTGATTTTGTATGCAAAGTCCGTCATTCAGATGCTTTGCCGAATGCTTCGGCAGAAAATTCGCACTTTCCTGCTGCATTTATCATTGATGTGGAAAAAAGCGGTCAGGCTGTTGTTGCCGCATTCCGGAGAGGTTGCGATTTCCTGAAGGAAAATCCTTTGGCACGGGTGCTGTATATACGGGATGCGCGCTGTGAAATCCCGGCTCCTCCCCAGTGGAAAGCCACCAATGAAATGATGGATCTTTTCCGGAAATCCGGAGGCAGGATTTTACTTCTGGATGAAAAAGACGCGGCCGCGTGGTATGCACTGACCTTTATCAGTTATGCAGTCAAAGACGGGGACATCATGGTTCCGGAACCCGGAGACCGTTTCCGGAATGTCTCCAAAGAGGAATTCGCGGCCTTTATCCGCAAAGAGATTCTTGCAAATCCCGATGCCGGATTCGGGCCGGTGACAGCCATATGGAATAATACCAATTCTCCATTGAACATATACTTATGATTCAGTTTCCCACAGAGGACACAGAGAGAAAAAAACCACAGAGAACACAGAGGAAATAATTCACCTTATTGTATAAATTCAATAGCGAATCGGTATAAGTAAGCAGAATCCCGCAAGGGATTATATTATTATACTGAAACAATTTTGGTTTTATCCGGCATGATTTTTGCCTGACGGGCTGAAAATGAAAAATCATCCGTTTTGGGCCTGAAAAACTCCGCAGAAGGGCTGAAAAAAACTGTTTTGGCGCATACGCAATTTCCGTGCCAAAGAAAACCAAAATTGGATCAGTATATATAGTATCTGCTGAATTTTTATTTTCAGGGGCAAACGGGTTGCCTTCCATACGTT
>CAZHPS010000199.1:0-11522 GCA_964534335.1 uncultured Desulfobacterales bacterium | reverse complement strand
GCTTTCGGTATCATCTAAGTCAATGACAATCACGGCGGGGGGAGAATCATGGGACGCAGCAGATAAATCCGCAAATATAAGCGCGGGGCGGTAAAGGGTTGTCCGGGAGACCCGGTTTTCAAACCGGCTCATGGTCGGCTGACCCGCCGGGGACTCACCGGGTCCGGGATAACATCCTGCCAGTATTTTGAAAACCGGATCATCCCGGAATCTGTTACAGTCATTGGCATCCTCATAACCGCAGCATATTTGACCGATTCTCTGTATCAGCAGATCGGTGAGGGTATGCTTTACATAACGGGAATCCCGGGGATCGGGAACTGCACCGGACATGGCACGCATGAGTCCGATTTTCGGTCTGATTCACATTAATGTGCTAATATATCATTAAATTTAATTTTTGTCTAGTACACGACCAATTTAGATTTTATGGTATCAAATCCCCTCTTGAGAGGGGCAGGGGGTGTGTTTCAGGCGCGGGAACAGACACACACCCCTGCCCCTCTCAAGAGGGGATTGTATAAAATTCAAATTGGTCATGTACTAGATATTTATGAATAATCTAGGTTAAATGTTTTTGAAGTATAAACAGAGATGTGTTATTTCATAACAGTCAGTGTCTGCCGGAAGTGACCTGACACATCATGCCATATTTGCGGTTTTCAACCGGTTCCGGCCGCTCCGTTTGGCCTCGTAGAGGGCACGGTCACTGCTGTTGACAAGTACGGACATATCGGCATCGGGCGATGGAAGTATGGTTGCAGTGCCGATGCTGACAGTAAGAAAGGTTTGTACTTCAGAATGACTGTGCGGAATGCCCAGGGATTCGATTTTTTTCAGCATGGTATCAGCCACAAACACGGCTCCCTCTTTGTCGGTTTTGGGAAGAACAGCCGCAAATTCCTCGCCTCCGTACCGGGCCACCAGATCCGATGGACGGTTGACAGATTCCGCTAAGGTCTTTGCCACCTTCCGCAGGCAGTCATCTCCCGCGCAGTGGCCGTAATTGTCATTGAATTTTTTGAAATAATCAATATCAATCATAATCAGGGAAAGAAAGGATGCATCCCGGACAGCGCGCTTCCATTCCTGTTCCAGATATTCATCAAACCGCCTCCGGTTGGGAATGCCTGTCAGTCCGTCAAGGGAGGAAAGATTTTCCAGCATATCCCTGTGCCTTTTGAGTTCCAGATGGGTCCGTACACGGGCTTTGACAATCGCCATGCTGAAGGGTTTGGTTATATAATCCACAGCTCCGGCCTCCAGTCCCCTGGTTTCATCCTCCTCATCGCTCATGGTTGTGATAAAAATGATGGGAATATTTTTTGTTTTTCTGCTGTTTTTCAGTTTCCTGCATACCTCATACCCATCCATGCCCTCCATCATAATATCCAGAAGAATGAGATCCGTATCACTTCCCGCGATGTTCAGAGCCTGTTCTCCGCTTGTGGCAAAGGAAACCTGATACTCATCCCGCAATGCACTTCCCAGCACCCTGATATTGGCGGGTTCATCGTCAACAATGAGTATTCTCTGCTTTTTATTTTTCATCCGGTTTCCCCCGTGACAGAAATGTTCAGATGCTGTGCGATAATCTTCAATTGCCCCAAAGCTGAATGAAAATCAAGAGAATTCAAACGGGATTCAAGTTTTTCCAATTCATCCTTCAGTGCCGGGCCGGAAAGTTGCAGTTTCAGTGATCCGAAACATCTTTCCGCGTCCAGATCATTTTTTTTCAGCAGCACTGCCAGTTCATTTATCAGTATTTCACTGTTTCCGGGTTCGCTGGCCCCAGCAGACTGTTCATAAACCTGCTCTTCCTCTTTCAGATTTTTTCCGGAAACCACCAGTTTTTCCAGGGATTTTTCAAAAGCAGAGAGAGCATCCCCAAGTCTGTCCACATCTTTTTTACGGATAAGATTTTCCAGATCAAGAGCTGCCCTGTACAGTTCATCCGCAGCCAGATTCCCGGCAACACCTTTGATATTATGGGTAAACCGAATGGCTGTTTCCCAGTTTCTGTTCCGGATGGCCTCTTGCAGCACCTGCGCGGTATCCGCATGTGTTTCGGCAAATTCCTTCAGCAGTCTCACAAGCAGTTTCCGGTTTCTGATCCGTCTGAGCGCGGCTGTCATATCGATTCCGGGAATGTGCACGGGGAATGCTTCGGAATCCTCAGTACCGGACATGGGGCCGGTATCCGGCACAGTATCGCCGGAGCCAGGGAGCCATTGGGACAGTACGGAAAAAAGGTGCCCGGTTTCAATGGGTTTGGTGACATAATCATTCATTCCTGCTTCCAGGCATTTTTCCCGGTCGCCCTTCATAGCGTGCGCTGTCATGGCAATGATGGGCAGTTGCCGCCATTGGGGATTCTCACGGATCAGACGGCTGGTCTGGTATCCGTCCAGGCCGGGCATCTGCACATCCATAAGCACTGCATCAAAGGCAGAGTCACGGAGCAATTCCAGGGCTGAATTCCCGTTATCCGCAGTTTTCACCACTGCCCCGGCATCCTGCAGAATCTCGGTTGCCACCTGCTGATTGATCATATTGTCCTCCACCAGCAGAATCTGTCTGCCCCTGAGAAAATCTGTACGGATATTCCCTGCTCTGCCGGGAATTTCAGCCTTTGCACCCCTGCCTTTTCCCTCATGTCCGAAAATATCGGCAAGGGTATCAAAAAGAACAGACTGTTTGACGGGTTTGATCAGAAAGGCATTGACTCCCGCGGACTGAGCGTGCTCCATGATTTCCTCCCGTCCGAAGGCCGTCATCATAACCACAGGTATTTCAGAAATTCCGGGTGTTTCCCGTATCCGCTCCAGAGCGGTGAGGCCGTCTGTGCCGGGCATGCGCCAGTCCATCAGCACCAGTTCATAGGGTTCTGTCTCCACCGACTGTCTGAGTTTTCCGAAAGCTTCCTCCGCGGAACCTGCCGGGGAAGCCTTGCAGGAAAAAGAATTGAGTATTTCCGTATAGATATGCCTTGATGTTTCGTTATTGTCAACCACCAGAATTCTGCGTCCGTGCAGGAATTCAGGCACAGGGTATGGGCGGTTTCCGTTTTCTGTGCCCAGTCCGAATTCGGCTGTAAAGGAAAAGACACTTCCCTGACCTGTTTCACTTTCAGCGCATATGTCACCGTTCATCAGCCTGACCAGTTGCCTGCATATGGTCAGACCCAGACCGGTTCCCCCGTATTTCCGGGTGGTTGATGCATCGGCCTGGGAAAAGGAGGTAAACAGGAAAGGCAGGAAATCCCGGTCAATTCCTATACCGGTATCAGCGATTTCAAAACGCAGCCGCACCTTTTCCCTTTCAGCCCGAATCAGCGCGGCCCTGACCACCACTTCCCCTTTGTCCGTAAACTTGACAGCATTGTTGGTCAGATTGATGAGTATCTGGCTCAGGCGCAGGGAATCGCCCACCAGCGCGCATGGGACATCATTTGCAACAGAAATCGCCAGTTCAATTCCCTTTTCAGCCACCCTGCCGGAAAAAATATCTGAAAGACTGTCCATGACATTTCGCAGATTAAAAGGACTGCTCTCCAGTTCCAGACGTCCGGCCTCTATTTTGGAGAAATCAAGAATATCATTGATGATTCCCAGAAGAGACCGGGCTGAGGTGTGAATTTTGTCCAGATAATCCTGCAGACGGGGATTCAGATCGGTTTTGAGTGCCAGTTCGGTCAGTCCGATAATGGCATTCATGGGAGTCCGGATCTCATGGCTCATATTGGCAAGAAAACCGCTTTTGGCCTTTGTGGCAGCCTCTGCGGCCTCTTTGGCAATCTTGAGTTCCTCGCTGCGTTTCCGCTGGGTAATATCCTGGATCATGCCCTCATAAAAACGGGGATTTCCGTTTTCATCCCTTACCAGCCGGGCATTGAGGGATACATCAATGATGCTTCCGTCTTTCCGGCAGAACCGGGTTTCAAAGCCTCTGACAAATCCGTCCGTTTCAATCTGTCTCCGGAATTCATCCCGGTCTTCCGGCCTGACATAGAACTGTATTCTGATATCAGTAACAGTTTCAATGATTTCTTTTTCTGATTCATAGCCCATGAACCTGACCATGGCCGGATTGACTGTAATCACTTTCCCGTCCGGAGTGGTCTGAAAAAAACCTTCGGTTGCATTTTCAAAAATGCCCCGGTATTTTTCCTCTGATTCCCGCAGTGCTTTCTCGGCCTGGCTCCTCTCCCGGATCTCTGTCTGCAGTTCCCGGTTGATCTTTGCAAGTTCCGCAGTCCTCTGCCGTACCCTGGCCTCCAGTTCATTGTGTGCATTTTTCAGAGCTGCCTCTGCCTGCTTTCGCTCTGAAATATCGCTGGCAATGCAGAGCATTCCTGCCACAGCACCGTCATGGTTCCGCAGCGCGTTGACCGTCATGGTGACAGGAAAACGGATTCCATCCTTGCGTATAAAGGTCCATTCCAACTGCTCTGCACTTCCCTGCACAGCATAATCAAACAGCACATCCACTGCCCCGCTGATCCGGCCGCTGTATTCAAAACTGGTGGTGTTCCCGCTGGCATCCAGCACGGATTCCAGAAATATTTCGGGCGTCTTTTTCCCCACCATCTCTTCGACCTTATACCCCAGCAGATTTTCCGCACCCGTGTTGAAAACCGTTACAATTCCTGACCGGTCTGTGGCCACAATGGCAATCTGGGTGGCAGAATTGAGTACGGCCTTGCGCTGTTCATTGGCAATTTGGAAACGCCGAAGAATTTTTTCGGTTTCCTCAAACTGGCGCACCACCAGACTGGCCGTGATTTCAGCAGCCTCGCGTGAAACCCGGATCTCCTGTCTCAGGATTCCGTTTTCCTCCAGCAGATACCGGAAGGATTCTCTGTATGGCATGGATGCGGATGATTTCATATTTGCGGGAACATTTTTCAGCATTTGAAGCGATTCAGTGTTTTGCATAAATTTTCCGCTTGCACTGCATGCACAGTGCAGACCAGGCACGCGTCAAAGGAACGGATAATATGCCCCACTTCCACCGGGTTTTCTGTATCTGCAACTGCCGTGCCGATCAGTGCTTCCTCCCAGGGACCCCGGACACCCCTTCCATCCCGCGGGGAGGCATTCCAGGTTGTCGGGGTGATGATCTGGTATTTTTCAATTTTTTCATTTATGATCTTTACCCAGTGACCCAGCGCGCCTCTGGATGCCCCGGTCAGTCCGAACCCCTCTCCGGATCCCACTTCTGTGTAATTCCGGAAAAAAATCTCCCTGTCCTGTCCGATTTCCCTCAGCCACTGATCCAGCACAGGAAGCAGCAGCGCAGGTCTGACCATGCGGGCCATCTGCCGGACAAAAACACTGGGACCATTTTCCCTGACAAGATCGGTGAAAAGCGGATGCCCCGCGATCAGAAGTTCTGCAAGCGGACCGGTTTCAGCAGGCAGACCGTTATAACGGGGGGCTTTGGCCCAGGTGTATTTTTTGCCTTCGCTTCCTGTGGCATAGGGTTCAGTGACACTCTCAAAGGGATGCTGTCCGGTCTCTGTGTCCCGGAACCATGAATATGCCACTTCTTCGGCAATCTGCTGCTGATCAAATGGCTGCAGATGACCGGTGCTGAGAAATCCGGACGGCTGCCAGTCCTTTCCTGTCCCCATAGATACAACATTTGTGTTTTCAGGAAGTTCCATTGAGCCAAAGCTGATGAAATTCCCATGTCCCCGGCCCATGCGATCCAGTCCGGCCTCGTGTGCAAAACGGATAAATATGCCCAGATCGCTTTGCCGGTGTGCATCGGATTCCTCCACCCACTGCTCCATATCCGCACGGCTTTTCACTTCAGCCCATCGGAAAATATCACATCCCAGAACCTGATTTTCATACCATTTCCTGCAGTTTGCCAGCAGCCATCGGCACTGGGCCACATCCGTAACTCTGGGAGCAGACACGACTCCGCCCGGAACCATAAAAGAGGAATGAGGCCACTGTCCCCCCAGTATTGCCACTATTTCAAGCAGTTTTGCAGTTTCAGCGGCAGTCCTGCGGCTGCTTTCCCCTTTCAGCGGTTCATAGCGGGCCACCGCCTCATGGAAGAGAGAGTGTTTTTTATAATTCGGGTTGGCAAAATCACACATAAAGATGAGAAAACAGTGGCGCATGTCGCTCTGGAGTTTTTCCACACCCAGGGCAATATTGCGAATCCTCCGGGCTGTGTCCGGAATTCTGATCCCGTAAAGCATATCCAGGGATTTTGCTGCTGCCAGCAGATGCGCTGTGCTGCATATGCCGCAGATTCTGGGGGTAATCACCAGCCCGTCCAGAGGACTTCTGCCCACAAGGATATTCTCAAATCCCCGGTACAGGGTTCCCACACTCCGGGCTTCGGTAATCACATTGTCTTCCATCTCCACCCGTATTTCCAGATCCCCCTCAACCCTGTTGACGGGAAAAATATCAATGGTTCTGCTCATGTCAGATTCCTGTATTTCTGCAAAAGATTTTCATGATGCTGCTCTTTTATCAAAGGTTTGGATATTTTTTCTGAAGTTGTGCAGTAAAAGACAGCTTATTTTTGTAATAATTTATGTATACTGATCCAATTTTGGTTTTATCCGGCATGATTTTTGCCTGACGGGCTGAAAGTGAAAAATCATCCGTTTTTGGCCTGAAAAACCCAGCAGACGGGCTGAAAAAAACTGTTTTGGTGCATACGCAATTTCCGTGCCAAAGAAAACCAAAATTGGATCAGTATATAATCTTTCAACTTTGGTTTTTTGTGGCACAGAAATTGCTTAAACCGTCAGGCAAATGCTTTGGGAAGCGGGTTATGGTAATATGTTCCGGTTTTCGAAAAAAACAAAGTTGAAACATTATATTATCAAATTGTCAGATGTTGATAAATTTCCAAATGAGTAAAAAATCAAGCCCTTGAAATTCCTAAGTAAGGTTCCATAAATTTTCGGGCATAAAATTTTCAGAACAACCGGATTTTTTGGAAAAATCCGGTTGTTTGAATACACTAAAATTTTTGTTTGCCTACTTAACTGATGTTACGCAGGATCGTCATACCGGCGAAAATCGGTATCCGGAAACAGTTGAAATCACTGGATTCAGGCTTTCGCCGGAATAACGGTTGCAGAGAATAACTGCCTGATTTTTGGAAAGGCTGCGTAACATCAGTAAATAAATATTGGTGAATATCTGAACACTGCCGGCAGAACAGTCAGCCGGCACATTAGCATGTTATATCTGCGGATTCAGACAGTCACAGGTTCAATTTTTTCAATTTCACCTGCATTTTTTCCATGCAGTATATGCCATATGTCCCAGGCAATCTGGCCGTTCATCCACAGATCAGGCGAAGTGGAAAAAAGTCTGGAAAATCTCAGGGCTGTATCCGCATCAATATTTTTTTTCCCCTCTATAATATTTTGAATCTGTTCCTTTTTAAGTCCTGTGCGTGATGCTGTGTCCGCGATTGTCATGCCAAAGGGTTTCAAAAATTCTTCAAGAAGTATTTCTCCGGGATGAATTGGCGGCCGGTTTGTGGGAAATCTCATCTGTTCCTCCTTATATTATTAATGATAATCCGTAATTTCAACATGTTCAATCCCTTCATCCGTCCAATAAAAACAGATACGGTATTGCTGATTAATCCGGATGGAGTATTGCCCTTTTCTGTCTCCCCGTAACATTTCCAGATAATTGGATGGAGGCAATTTCAGATCTTTCAGGTTTGAAGCATTATCCAGAAAATAAAATTTACGCTGCGCTATTTTCCACAAATCCGCAGGCAGTTTTTTTCTTGCCTGCTTTGTGTTTTCTCCATTGTAAATATCTTCTGTGCCTTTATCAAAAAAATTAATAATCATGGCAGATGCGCTGTGCTGCATATGCCGCAGATTCTGGGGGTAATCACCAGCCCGTCGAGAGGACTTCTGCCCACAAGGATATTCTCAAATCCCCGGTACAGGGACAGGGTTCCCACACTCCGGGCATCGGTAATCACTCTGTCTTCCAGTTCCACCCGTATTTCCAGATCCCCCTCGACCCGGTTGACGGGAAAAATATCAATGGTTCTGCTCATGTCAGATTCCTGTATTTCTGCAAAAAATTTTCATGATGCTGCTCTTTCACCAGCGGTTTGGATATTTTTTCCCGCCCTATGCTGCTCAGAATTCCTCTGCACTGAGCAGAAAATCAATAATGTTAAGCCTTTTGATACCCATGACATCACTGCCGAAAAACTGATCCATGCTGAGAACGTATTTGGGGTAATTGTCCGGCATATGCAGCAGCGGGGAAAATTCCCTGTCTATGGTTTTCTCCGAGGCCAGCAGATAGGCCACCTGTATATATATCCTGCTTTTTTCCTTTTCTGCAATAAAATCAATTTCCGTATCTCCGAATTTTCCGATATGCACCTGATAGCCCCGGCGTTTCAGTTCAAGAAAAACAATATTTTCAAGCACTCCCGAAATATCACCTTCCCGGTATCCCAATAGGGCATGACGCAGACCAATGTCTGCCGGATAATATTTTTCATGCAGTTCAAGCACGCGTTTTCCCTTTATATCATAGCGGGATGCCTTATGCAAAGCATAGGCCGAGGCCAGGTGCGATATATAATTCTGAACTGTCTCAATGCCGACACTGATTTTCTGGGATTTTAAAAAATCGGAAACTTTTTTGGATGAAAAAATATTTCCTGTATTATCAAAGATATAACTGGTAATATCCTCAAGCAGCCGGACATTGCGGATATTGTTTCTCCGAATCACATCCTTGAGCAGAATGGTGTCATAAATCGAGGCGATATAGGGATAAACAACGGTTTCATTCATGGGAAAATGATGGAGCGCGGGAAATCCGCCGAATTTCAGATAATCGGAAAAATCCGCATAAAGGTTCTGCCGCGCGCTGTTTCTGAAGGTCAGAAATTCATCAAAACCAAGTGTATAAACCTGAATTTCGATATACCGGCCCGACAGGAGCGTGGCAATTTCCGATGAAAGAAGATTGGCATTGGAACCGGTAAGGCAGATGTCAACATCTCCTTCGGAAAAAAAAGAGGCAATGGCTTTTTCCCACGAATCAATTTCCTGTATCTCATCAATAAAGAGATATTTCCAGCCTTTGACAGATTTAAATTTTTTTTTGACAAAGGAATACAGATCTTTATAATTCCTGATAAAATCGTATTCCAGGGATTCTTTGCTGATATAAACGATCCGGCCGGAATCCACCTGACGTTCTGTCAGTTCATCCATAACCAGTTTCATCAGACAGCTTTTCCCTGCCCGCCGCATTCCGGTAATGACCTTGATGACAGGGGTGTTGATCAGGGGGATTATTTTTTTCAGATACAGGTTTCTTTTATACACGAATCTTTTTCCTTTTTGTCATAAAGTTTTCTGTATAAAAGAAACTTTATCATGCCGGATAGGGATTGTCCAGTTTTCTGTCAGTCCTGAATTTTGTTTGTCCCTGTTTTGCAGAAAAATAAGCGGGATGGCAGGATGGGAATGGCTGACTGTGCCTATGAAATCTAATGCGCCTGTTTAATCGTCCGTTTATTTTCCTGCGCGTATCCGACTCCTGCAAGAAAATGGCAAAAGGCCGAAGGCCGCTGACTTACGGAACCGGAAAAGGCCCGGATAAGCTGATCCGCTTTCTCTTTCCAGTGTGTATCGCCTGTCATGGAAAAGAGTTGCAGGAGATTGTGCAAAGAAACCGAATTGGCTGAAGGCGTTGCGCCGTCATATAGTTCTTTGGGACGCACAGGCAGATCCGTATCAGCATCGGTGAGAAAAAAACCGCTCTTTTCTCTGTCCCAAAAATCATCATACATCTGCTGCTGTAAGCGGATTGCTTTTTCCAGATACAGCGGTTCATTCGTCGAGCTGCTGAGTTCCAGAATACCCCGGATAAGAAAAGCATAATCATCCGCATATGTCTTTATTCCGGCTTCTCCGTCCCTGAAACGGTGAAGCAGCCTGCCGTGTCTGTCTGTCATCCGTGTTTCAATGAATGTCAGGGCTTTTTGTGCAGCCTTAATATACAAAGGTTTGTCCAGTATTCTTCCTGCGTATGCCAGAGCCGAAATCATCAGGCCGTTCCAGTCTGTGAGAATTTTGTCATCTTTCAGGGGATGTACCCGCTTTTCCCGGTGTTCGTAAAGCTGGCAGAGAATCATCTCCCAGCGCGATGCCATTCCTTCAGATTTTTCCCCAAAAAATTCTTTGATATGCAGAATATTGTTTCCGCTTTTGTGTCCCCCGGCTTCCTCTTTGAAATTTCCATCCGCTGACAAATTGAAAATTTTTTCCCACACAGCGGCTTCTTCCGGATGATTCCACGCAGGAACCGAACGGAATTCATTCAGAGACCAGACATAAAATTTTCCTTCCTCGCCTTCGCTGTCCGCATCCTCGGCACTGTAAAACCCGCCTTCAGGATCAGTCATATCCCGCAGCACATAGGAAAAAATTTCCTCCGCAGTCTGCTTCCATGCAGGTTCATGGGTCATCTGCCAGGTTTCCAGATAGGCCAGTGCCAGCAATGCCTGATCATAGAGCATTTTTTCAAAATGGGGAAGCAGCCACTGCCGGTCTGTGGAATAACGGTGAAATCCGAATCCAACATGATCCCATATGCCGCCCATGCGCATGGCTTTCAGGGTTTTCTGAACCATTTCAAGCGCATGTTTATTTTCTGTACGCTGATAATAAAGCAGAAGAAAAAGAAGTCGATGCGGCGTAGGAAATTTGGGGGCTGTCTCAAATCCTCCGTATTCCGGATCAAAACTCTGCGCCATCTCCCGGAAAGCATGATCTGCTGTTTCCGCTGTCACAGGTTCAGAGGGAGAAAATGCAAATGCTTTTTCCATATGCTGTGCAACATTCACTGCTGAGGTGAGAATGCTGTCTCTTTTGTATTTCCAAAGGTTCTGCACCTGTGTGCAGATTTCCATGATTCCGCCCTGACCAAAATGGCCGGTTTTGGGAATATAGGTGGCTGCCCAGAAAGGAATTTTGTCCGGAGTCATAAAAATGCTCAAAGGCCATCCTCCACTGCCGGTAAGCATCTGGCACACGGCCATATATACTGCGTCAATATCAGGCCGTTCCTCCCGATCCACTTTTATGCAGACAAAGGTTTCATTAAGCCGGGCTGCTGCCTCAGCATCCTCAAAAGAGTCCCTTTCCATGACATGACACCAGTGGCATGTGGCATAACCTATTGAAAGAAAAATGGGTTTGTCCTGTATCCGGGCCTGTTCAAATGCCTCGTCAGACCAGGGATACCAGTTGACCGGATTGTGCGCGTGCTGCAGAAGATAGGGGCTTTTTTCCCGTATCAGATGATTGTAATGTGCCATTTTTTCCCGCCTTTCTTTTTTCAACCACGAAACACACGAAAATACACGAATAAAAGATTGACTGAAAGCGGAGCCGTATAAAAGTCTTTTTCCTGAAATCCGCATCACTGTGTTTTTTTCAGCCACGAACCGCACGAAAATACACGAATAAAAAATTGTCTGAA
>CAZHPS010000198.1:0-11552 GCA_964534335.1 uncultured Desulfobacterales bacterium | reverse complement strand
CTTTTTCTCTGGACAACGGAACCCTGACCCAGACCATGAAACTCAAAAGACCGGCAGTGCTGAAGCGGCATATGGATCAGATCGAAAGTGCCTATAAGGAAATCCAATAGAAATTGATGGTGGAATCATCAGATTTTTTAAAAATGATGTGAGATCAGAAAACCATACAGATTCTGTTTTCGCAATTCACCCATCCTTTGCGTGATGAGAAATGGCGGGAATGTTTTTCACTGCTTCCCGCCAATTTTGCAGGAAAAAAATTCCGCTATATTCCCTGGCAGAACCGTAATCGATTCGCCATTGAACTGATGCTGATCCGGAGGAGTGCAAAAATTAAGCGGAGCGGTTTTCTGCACAGCCGGAACTGCGGAAAAACTGACGGTATTGGATCAAACCAATGGCGAATCGGTATGAAACCGGTCTGCGGAAAACTTTTCGATCTGCTGGATCTGCGTGAACCTGAACGATTTGACAACTTTTGGAAAGTTGTCAAATTTGGGAGAGTTCAGATCTGTAAAAAACTGAATTGCTTATGTAATACCAAATTGCTTTCAAAGTTCGGGGAATGCCTCTTTTTTTGCCACGAAAAACACGAAAAATACGAAAAAACAGCATTTGGCATGCCCATGTTTTGAAAGCGAATTGATATAAGGTGATTATGGAATCTTTCATCAACGGACTTATTACAGGGTTGCTGTTTCTGCTTCTGCCATTTTTTGCCTATGTGCTGGGATCAGTTCCATGTGGCATGATTGTCACATGGATTTTCACATCCGAAGACATTCGCAAAACCGGCAGCGGAAATATCGGAGCCACCAATGTTCGGCGCAGGGCAGGAACATGGGCAGGTCTGCTCACTCTGGCAGGAGATGCCGCCAAAGGTGCTGTTCCCGTATATCTGGCAATGCAGATGACCGGTTCCGGGAGCATATGGCGTGAAATATACATTTCTTTGGCTGCCATCTCTGCTTTTGCAGGCCATCTGTATCCCATTTTTATGAAAGGCAAAGGAGGAGGCAAAGGCGTGGCAACTGCGGGAGGATGCTTTCTGATCATTTCCCCTTTTTCTGTGTTTATTTCAGTACTTGTATTTATTCTTTTTGTCTGTATGCGTTCACAGGTTTCAGCAGGTTCGCTGGCCGGTTCTGTCATGCTGCCGCTGGCTGTATGGAAAATCACCGGATCAGGCATATTTACAGACTGTGCAATTGTGATTGCTGCCGGGATTATTTTCCGTCATCACGACAATATCCGACGATTGATGTATGGAACAGAACATCGTATCTGAGCATGCAAAATGAAAATTCAGACAGCAAACAGGAGAGGATTATGGATTACATTGATATTTACAGGAAAATTGCAGATAAGAATAACAGGGAAAAATTAATAAGCGTTTTTAAAGACACAGGCGAATGGGATAAACTGAAAATTGTGCATCTTGAAATCATTGAAGACGGAAAACTGCCCTATATTCTTGTCAATGTTGACTATAATGAAGATTTCATAGGGTATTTTTCCAGTGCCATGATTGGAATATTTATGGAAAAGGCATTTGCTGCCGAAATAGACACAAACTATGACAAAGAGTATTTCTATCTGCCTGTAATTGCAAAACCCTGTCAGGTTCCTGAGATTGCAAAAAAATATTTCTCAGAGGAGATTGCCGTGCAGCATGAACTTATGCATCTTTCCGATATACTTGAATGGATAAGTAAGGAGCCGGAATACATTGAAAATGCAATCCGATACAGTTATGAATCAGCCACAGCGGAAAATATGGACAAAAGCATTGATTTTGAAGTGAGAAAAATTTTTGCACTGGAACCTCAGGCAATAGGAAATGACTTCAGCAGGGGAGAAGACATCATTATTGTGCCGTTTCTGTCCGATATTTTTCTGAAATACAAATGCAGGACAAAGACAGAGTATATACAGATGAAACTGTCTGATTATATAACAGATCTGAGAGAGATGTATCTGAAGAATTTTTCAGACAGAAAAGATTCGGTTGAAGATTTTTTCCGAAAAAGTGTGGAAAAATACGGGAAAAAGATTTTTGGCAGGTTTCCTTATGATGAACTGAAAAAGGTGAACAAAGAAAAAACAGAAAAAATGCTTAAAGGCAGTATGGAAAAATCTGTTTCCGGCATTCATTGAATCAGATATTCCCACAAGGGGCCGGTATAGCCTTTTGCATACATTCTGCGCAGGATGGCTGCGGTTTCCTCTCCGCCTGCGCCGACAATCCAGTTGCTTCGGTTTCCTGCTTTTTCTCTGACCTGCCGGAGAATTTCCTCTGTGCTGATATATTTGGAATGATAATAAACCGGTTCCAGCAGGTTCTGATTTTCTTTTATCTGCCCTTCTGCCAAAGCAATTTCATGCAGCCGGGTATGAGGATAAATCCGCATACCGCAGAAGAAAAACAGAACCGTTTTTTCCAGTCTGTCAATCTCAGAAAGGCTTTCCCCCAATGTTTCAGAAGTTTCTCCGGGGCCGCCTAAAAGAAAATAATGGGCTGCGTGAATTCCGGCTTCAATAGCGGCTTTGTGCGCGGCAAAAACATGTTCAGCACGGAAAGGTTTTCCATATGCGCTCAGCATTGTATTGGAAAGGGATTCTGTGCCAAACTCGGCATGGCGCAGACCTGCTTCGGCCAGACATTGGTAATATCCATCGGGGGGGATGCCGGGAATGAAAAAAGCTCCCCAGGGAATGGAAATTCCTGCTTTGCAAAATGCCCGCGCCACTTCCGCACTGTGTTCATAATGGGAATTGAAAACTGCATCTGTGACAAAGAAATATTTTGCTCCGGCTTTCTGCAGTCTCAGAGCCGCTTCTGCAACCTCTTCAGGCGGAACCATGCGCAGTTTCCGTCCTTCAATATGCGGATAGGTGCAGTAAATGCAGTTGTAATTGCAGCCCCGTTTGCTTTGCAGATTCAGCATTCCCCCGTTTTTCAGATAATACGCTGTATGCGGCAAATCCGGCAAATCCGGCAGGGAAAAGGCTTTGTCCAATGGTTTTGGAATCTGCACAGGTTTTTCTTTGCAGATCAGTCCGGGAATTTGGGAAAAATCATTTCCTTTTTCAAGCGCGTCCAGAAGAAGAATCAGGCGTTCCCCTTCTCCGATAATGCCGTAATCTGCTTGGAGCGCGTTCATCATTTCCTCAGGGAAAATGGTAAAACCGCTGCCGCCCAGTACAAGGGGAGCATTTGAGATGGAACGGATACAGTCCGCAAGTTCCCGGTACTGTCCGATAAAACCTTTGGGATTATTTGTGTCAGTAGTGTCTGCATTCCGCAGGGAAATGCCGATGATGTCCGGTGAAAATTCTTCAATAATTTCCCCAAGTCCGGAAAAATCTCCAATTATGTTCATATCTGCAATCCGCACATTATGCCTTTGGGAAATGGCAGAGGCCACATAATCCAGTCCCAGCGGATACACCGGATAGGGCATGGTGAAACGGTTTGCGGAAATCAGCAGAATTTTCATGGTCTTATTCCCACAGCCGTGACAAATTTTCCCAAGCCGAGCAGCAGAATGCCTTTTTCCTTCAGATTACAGGTTTTTCCCTGACAAAGCGCAGCCGGGATTTCTCCGTTTCGGACAAAAGCTGATCCCATCACTGTTGCCACTGCGGACGCGGAGGCAAATTCACCAATCCATTTCCGGTATTCAATGACCGGAAGATTCCATTTTGCAAGAGAAAGAAAATTCTGCAACTGCTGTTCCCCTTTTTCCCGGAATACAGACGGAATCCCTGCCAGTATTGCGGCAAATTCTTCTCCTGAGCTTTCCAATGTCCGAATAAGAGACAAAACAATATCAGGATTTCCCCCTGCATTTTCAAAAAAAAGGGGAGAAATGAAAATCCCTTCTGTATCTTCTGATCTTTTCACGCACAAAGCTGCGCCGCCGTCTGAATGCACGGCATCTGAAACAGAAGGATCAAACAAAGATGACAGTGCGGGATGAAATTCATCTGCTGCCATAATCAGAAACGGATTGCTGCTGTTTTCTGCCAGAAGATTTGCCGTAATCAAAGCCTGCTCAAAGGAAGAATCCCCTCCGGTTACGGTGATATTTGGCCCTTTTGCGCCAAAGTGCATGGCAACATGACCGGCCGGTGCATTGTGCACGGAACCGATAAAATCTGTGGGACTGGTGAATTTTTCATCAGATTCAAAAAGCCGGGTCAGAAAATCATGGGTTTCAGACAAAGGCCCCCACCCGGTTCCCAGATAAACAGCTTCCGGTTTTTCCTCACACGCGGACTGTTCCCATGCACTGATGGCAAGGGATAAAACCATGCGGGGAAGGCGTTTCATGCGCCGGACAGTTCCGGGGGAAAGATTTTTGGACAGATCCGCTAGGGAAAGAATGCCTTTGCAGTTTTCTCCTGCATTCATTTTTTCCAGACTTTCCTTCAGCCTTCCTGCACCGGTAATGCAGGATTGCCCCAGAATCCGCAGGGGCAGAAGATTTTTTTCAGAGAAAGATCGTTTTTCCCGTGCGCTTCCCAGCACCAATGCAGCATTGTTTCCGCCAAAACCGAATGAGTTGGACAGAACTGTTTTCACATCTGCCTTTATTGGCTGGAGAACAGGAATAATTTTCAGGGCTGGATCAGGCTGTGTGCATCCGGTATTGGCAGGAATCAGTCCCATATCTGTGCAAAGAATGGAAATCACGGCCTCAACCGCACCGGAAGCTGCAAGGGAATGTCCCAATGCTCCTTTGACTGAGGAAAAATGCGGGGGATTTTCTCCGAACATGCGGATAATTGCTTTGGCTTCGGACAGATCATTGTCGGGTGTGCCGGTTCCGTGCAGGCTGATATAATCCACATCCGAAAGGGAAATATCCGCATCCCGGATCGCGGATGTCATAGCAGAGAATGCGCCGTTTCCGTCTGGATGGGGAGAGGATGGATGATAAGCGTCACAGGAAAGTCCTGCGCCCAGAATTTCGCCAAGCGCATTGTCCGGCGGTTCATCTCCGGCCTGCAGCAGAAGCATGGCTGCGGACTCTGCCACACTCATGCCCCGGCGATGCTGATCAAATGGACGGGATCCTTGGGGATCAATGAGCTGCAGGGATTTGAATCCGTAATAAGTCAGGCGGCAGAGACAGTCCGCACCGCCCGCAAGAATCTGTTTTGCCTGACCTGCCCGCAGCATTTCCACAGCCGTTTTTATGGCAACCGCACCTGACGAGCAGGCAGTGGAAACCGTAATTACCGGCCCTGTGCATCCCATATTTTCTGCAAGATATTCGGCCACCGAGCCTGTGGCATGAAAACGGAAGGCTGCCGGATCTGATATGCCCTGTTTCAGAAGATTTTCCGTTGTCAGCATTCCGCCTGTGGTGACACCGACAATAATGGCATCCGGGGGATTTGCGGCATTTTTCACAGCTTCGCGTGCTGCGGTCAGGGCAAGCTGATGCGTGCGGGGAATTCTGTCCGGTTCCAAATCTGCCCGAATTTCTCCGACCCGCAGCCGGTTTTCCTGCGAAACCGGAAAAAGATGCAGACTGCCAATAAAACAGGTTCCTTTTTTCAGGCAGTCCCTGAGAGCGGAAACGCCAGATCCGGCCGGTGTGACCGCGCCCATTCCCATGATAAAAATCCGCTGCGGTTTCAATTGGCAAGCCCCGGAGAATTCTGCTGAATATATGCGGCCATGGATCGGAGACTGCCAAAAACCTTTGCCCCGATTTCTTTATTGTCAATTTTGACAGAATAATCCTTTTCAATCATCATGACCAGTTCCAGCACATCAATGGAGTCTATACCCAGTTTTCCTCCCACCAGTTGATCATCGGGCCGGATTTCTTCCGGGGAAATGTCAATAAGGTTCAGGACTTCCACAATTTTCACTTTCAGTTCGTTAATCAGATTTTCCATAATCTTCTCTGTTTGGTGTTATGATCATTCCGCAGCCAGTCTGTACAGCCGTGAATCAGGCAAATATCCTTTTTCCGACTTTACAGAGAGACTGAATTAGTGTAAATAAAACTTTGTTATAGATGTTCCCAAAAAATATTTTTGCAGTCCCGCCTGCCGGAGTCCGGCTCCTCACTGCCGTATGAAAATATTTTTCCGGGAATCTATATATTCTTTGGCAGATTTTTTCAATCCTGTTTTTCGGAATTACAGTATTTAAGAAAAAAAATTCACCCTGAAACCCTGTTTTTTGGACAAATCTTTTCTTAAATATCTTAGGAGTTACCCATTTGAAGTTTAACATATTGATTTTTATAAATGCAAATGTTGCACCGCACAAATCTGCTTATGTAAAATCAGGCAGTTAAAAACCAACTGCGTGACTCCTGTACCTATGGGGAAAAACATGCGCTGTTTCTGACGGTGAACAGAATATTCCGTTCATTCCAAAAGTTCATGCTCCTGCCGGACAAGGATTTTTTTATGAATATACCAAAAATTCTGATTGTTGACGATTCCGCAACCGATGTGGTGCTTTTGCATTATCTGCTGAAAAAGGTCGGATATACGGATTTTCTCACTGCCCGGTCAGCCGAGGATGCCTTCCGGATTCTGAAACTGGATGATCCGTCCCACATGTCGGAAATAGATCTGATTTTCATGGATGTGGAAATGCCCGGCATCAGCGGAATTGAAACCTGCCGTCAGATCAAACTTACAAAACATGTCAGGGATATTCCCATTATCATGGTCACATCCAGAAGTGATCAGAGTTCCTTCAAACTGGCCTTCAGTGCTGGCGCACTTGATTATATGCAGAAACCCGTGAAAGAAGCCGAACTGGTTGCCAGAGTCCACTCCGCACTGCGTCTGAAAGAGGAAACCGATATTCGCAGGAGGCGGGAAAATGAGCTGATGGAAATGAACCGGCTGCTGAAGGCGGAAAGGGAAAAATTGGATGTGGAAAAGGAAAAATCCGAAAAACTGCTGCTGAACATTCTGCCGGAAAAAATTGTGAGGGATTTGAAAAACAGAGGTGAGACCCAGCCGGAACTGTTTGAAAATGTGACGGTTCTTATCTCTGATCTGGTCAAGTTCACTGCTTTGTCCGCCATGCTTGACCCGGAATCGCTGATCCAGGAACTGAACGAAATGTTCACAGCCTTTGACGACATCATGGAGGCAAATCAGTGCGAGCGAATCAAAACCATCGGAGACGCGTATATGGCCGTGTGCGGAATGCCGGAGCCGAATCCGGATCACGCAGTGAATATGGCAGGGGCCGCTTTGGAAATGATCGAATATCTGAAAGGCAGAAATCTGGATACCCTGATCAAATGGCAAATCAGGATAGGCATTCACAGCGGAAAGCTGGTGGGAGGCGTAGTGGGTGTGAAAAAATATATCTATGACATATTCGGCGATACAGTCAATACAGCCTCCCGGCTGGAATCCCTGTCAGAACCCATGAAAATCAATATATCAGAATCCACCTTCCGTCTGATTCATGATGGGTTTTTCTGTACAGAAAGACCCAAAATACAGGTCAAGGGCAAAGGGATTCTGCAGATGTATTTTCTGGATGGAAGGAAATAGAAAATTTCAGAATATATTTTAAATCATGGAAAAAAATTGCAGAAAACATCCAATATCAGCAGACTGAAAAGTTTCAGGAGGAGTACAAAAAATGGAAATTTCAACCTTATCCGCAATATCCCCGGTAGACGGACGTTACCGCAAATCCGCAGAAAAACTGGCAGATTATTTTTCCGAGGGAGCACTGATCCGGTACCGGGTTATTACGGAAGTGGAATACTTTATCGCGCTGTGCCAACTGCCCCTGCCCCAGTTAAAGGATTTTCCCCAGGAGCATTTTGAAACCCTGCGGGCTGTATATCAGCGGTTTTCATTGCAGGATGCACAGAAAATCAAGGATATTGAAAAAATCACAAATCACGATGTCAAGGCAGTGGAATATTTTCTCAAAGATGTATTCCATGAACTGAAACTGGACGCATTCAGAGAATTCATCCATTTCGGTCTGACTTCGCAGGACATCAACAACACGGCTATTCCTGCTTCCATGAAAGACGCGTGGCATGAGGTCATTCTTCCTTCCCTCAGCGAAGTTATTGATGCACTCACAGCCAGGGCAAAGGAATGGAAACAAATCCCCATGCTGGCCCGAACCCACGGCCAGCCTGCCTCTCCCACCAGTCTGGGAAAAGAGATTTATGTTTTTGTCCAGCGTCTGACTGTGCAGAGGGATCTGCTGCAAACCATTCCTTTTTCCGCAAAATTCGGGGGAGCCACAGGCAATTTCAATGCACATCATGCGGCCTATCCGGAAATTGACTGGATGGCATTCGGCGATCACCTGGTCAACAAAGTTCTTGGCCTGAAGCGTTCCCGCGTCACCACCCAGATTGAGCATTACGACAATCTCGCGGCTTTCTGCGACAATGTAAAACGCATCAACACCATTCTCATAGATCTGACACGGGATATGTGGGCCTATATCTCTATGGATTATTTCAAACAGAAGATCAAAGCAGGGGAAATCGGTTCATCAGCCATGCCCCACAAAGTCAATCCCATTGATTTTGAAAATGCCGAGGGTAATCTGGGCATTGCCAACGCTGTGCTTGAACACCTTTCCGCAAAACTTCCAATATCCAGACTGCAGAGGGATCTCACAGATTCCACTGTCACCCGGAATATTGGTGTGCCCCTGGCCCATACCCTGATTGCGTTCAAATCCCTGCTCCGGGGCATGGGCAAACTGATTCTCAATGAAGAGAAAATCCGCGCGGATTTGCAGGACAACTGGGCAGTGGTGGCAGAGGCCATTCAGACTGTGCTGCGCAGAGAAGGCTATCCCAAACCCTATGAAGCACTGCTGGGACTGACGCGTACCCATAAAAAAATTGATCAAAAGGCCATAGCGGATTTTATCATGGGACTGGATGTGTCTGAATCTGTGAAAAAGGAACTGCTGGGGTTTACACCTGAAAATTATACCGGGATCTATGCGTTCTGATATGGGACATTTCTGTCTTTTTCCTGTATTCCGTGTTTGAAAAAACCGGGTATTTTCAGTTCATCATGGATATGCAAATGCTGTTTACGGACAGGGCGTTTATTCATCTCATGCTGCATATTGCGGTTCCATTGCTGGCCGCATATCTGCTTTACAGAAAAAATTTTCTGCGGGCTTTGGGCATTATGCTTGCAACAATGATTGTAGACGCTGACCATCTTCTGGCAGATCCGGTTTTTGATCCAAACCGTTGCAGCATTGGTTTTCATCCTCTGCACAGTGTGGCAGCCATTGGAATGTATGCATTGATGACCTTTGTACCAAAATCCCGGAATCTGAGGATAGCCGGGCTGGGACTGCTGATTCATATGGCTTTGGACGGGGCAGACTGTCTGTTCATGGAATAATATGAAAACTGAAAAATATTTCAGCAAAAAAACTGCCGTGTCCCTTCTGCGATCGGCTGATAATGTCATCCCTTTCGGGATTCCGGTTTGTTTTTTTAACTTTTTCTATAATAATTTCAATCCTTACGGATTTTTCAGGCACTGGTGTCAGGCTCAGATCAGCGGATTTGACCCACTACCGTTTTAAGATTAATTTATTTTAATATCAAATGGTTCTTTTGTCATTTTTCAGATCATCAGCGGGTTTGAATCACCGCCAAAAAAACAAAGACAGCGGCATAGCACTTATGGGATATGTATTTACATATAATGACGCCATTGCATGGCATCAGCGACGCGAACATCCGGATATCCGGGCGCAGATACGCATGGAGAACCGTCTGATATGCCGGATGCTGAATCCCCTGAAAGGACAAAGCGTTCTGGATATCGGATGCGGAACAGGAGAAGGTCTTCTGGCTCTGTCAGAGGCCGGATTGCAGGTGACCGGACTTGACCCTTCTCCGCATATGCTTGAATTTGCATCCAGAAAAATGGGAAATCAGGCCGATCTCCATCGGGGCACTGCAGAAGATCTTCCCTTTGATGACAACAGTTTTACCTATGCCTGCATGGTGAACACACTTGAATTTACAGATTTTCCCATCAGAGCATTGGAAGAGGCTTTCCGTGTGACCAAAGACAAAGTGTTCATCGGGATAATGAACCGGCATTCATTCCAGTCAGCGTGGCTGCGGACTGTCCGTATTTTTACCCGGAACATTTGGAGCAATGCGGTTTTTTTTACAGTCTGGGAAATGAAACGCATGACCCGGTCTCTGGTGGGAAATGTTCCTTTTTCATGGCGGTCGGCAAACCTTGTTCCCATACCTTTTGGCAGTTTTTTCCGCAAATCCGGATATTTTGAACTTATCAGCAAAAATCCGCTGAGTCCTTTTATAGGTATAACAGTTATTCCGGTTCCCATGTTCAGAACCCGTCCTTTGGAACTGAAATGCAGACCCAGTCCTGCTGCCGGAACAGTGGCCGGACTGGCAAGAAGCAAAAGGAGTCAGTAAAATGGAAGCATATCTGTATGAAAAAATGGAAAATCACAGTGTAAAATGCGGTCTGTGCGGTCACGGCTGTGTGATAAAAAACGGATCGCGGGGCATTTGTCAGGTGCGTGAAAACTGGGATGGCATTCTCTGTTCCCTTGTGTTTGGAAAACTCATTGCCCGGCATATTGATCCCATTGAGAAAAAGCCTTTGTTTCACATGATGCCCGGCAGTCTCTCTTATTCCATTGCCACAGTGGGGTGCAATTTCAGATGCCGTTTCTGTCAGAATGCGGATATTGCACAGATGCCTGCGAATCAGGGGGGCATTATTATGGGGAACCCGGCCACTCCGGAGGATGTGGTCTCGGACGCACTGCGCAGAGGATGCCAAAGCATTTCCTATACTTATACCGAACCCACCGTATATTTTGAATTTGCTTATGAAACCGCAAAACTGGCCCGTGAAAAAGGTATAAAAAATGTATTTGTCAGCAACGGATACATGAGTGGGGCCTGTATTGAAATGATTGCCCCGTATTTGGACGGAGCCAATATTGATCTCAAGGCATACAGCAAAGATTTTTACAAAACATACTGCGGTGCGAAACTGGAACCGGTGAAAGAAAGTCTGAAGCTGATGAAATCCAAAGGGATTCTGGTGGAAGTGACCACGCTGCTGATTCCGGGATTGAATGATGATCCGGCAGAACTGGAAGCTCTGTCCGAATTTCTGGCAAAAGAAATGGGAGCGGAAACCCCCTGGCATATCAGCCGTTTTCATCCCACCTACCAGCTTACGGATCGGCCTCCCACTCCGCTGGAATCGCTTATGAAAGCAAGAGAAATCGGCATCAAAGCAGGTTTGCATTATGTATATATGGGGAATGTGCCGGGAAGGGGCGAAGAGAATACGCTTTGCCACAAGTGCGGAAACATGCTCATTGAACGGCAGGGATTTAGCGTCATTCAAAACCGTGTTCACAGGGGAGCATGTCCGGACTGCGGAACAGCAGTTTACGGAATCGGATTGTAATAAGAATTCACCATTGCTTTTATAAGCAGGGTTCCATAAATTTTCGTGTATAAAGTTTTCAGGATGTCCGGATCGGG
>CAZHPS010000197.1:0-11558 GCA_964534335.1 uncultured Desulfobacterales bacterium | reverse complement strand
TATTTCATTGAATTCAGTTAATATACACGAAAATATATGGAAGGTTACTTATCATTTATTCTTATGCAGATACTGACGGCGATGATATGCCCGATGACTGGGAAATAGCAAAATTCGGCATGCTGGACAATGACGGAACCGCTGATTCTGATGGCAACGGAATTTCCGATTTGGATGATTATCTGCTGGAAACCGGGCCTTCCCTTGCAAATGCGTATGAACTCACCATAGCGGTTACTCCGGCAGGAACTGGCACAACCACACCGGCAGCAGGCGTTTACCGGTATTCTGAAAATGAAACCGTGATGATGGAAGCCAATCCTGCCAGTGGATACAAATTTGACCATTGGACAGGGGAAGTTGCCAATGTCAGTGCTGCGGCCACTTCGGTGACAATGGACAAATCCAAAACAGTCACAGCATATTTTGTTTTTCTGAATCCCCCGCCTGTGGATTCAGACGGAGACGGCACACCGGACATAAGCGATCAGTGTCCCTGGGATCCGAACAAAGTTTATCCCGGCATCTGCGGCTGCGGAGTGGCTGAAACAGACTGCACTTATATTCCTTATGATTTATGTCCCAATGATCCCGGCAAAACTGATCCCGGTATCTGCGGATGCGGCATTGCCGATATCGACAGCAACGGCAATGGGATTATGGACTGCAAAGAAACACCGCAGGATTTATGCCCGAATGATCCCAATAAAACTGCGCCCGGGCATCTGCGGATACAGACAGCAACGGCAATGGGATTATGGACTGCAAGGAAACACCGCAGGATCTGTGTCCGGATGATCCCAACAAAATCGCTCCCGGCATCTGCGGATGCGGCATTGCGGATACAGACAGCAACGGCAATGGAATTATGGATTGCAAAGAAATACAGCAGGATTTCTGCCCGGATGATCCCGATAAAACAAATCCCGGAGTTTGCGGGTGCGGAATTGCAGACACGGACAGCAACAGCAATGGCATTGCAGACTGCCTTGAAAATCAGCAGGATTTCTGTCCGGATGATTCCAACAAAACACTTCCCGGAGTCTGCGGGTGCGGAATTGCAGACACGGACAGCAACAGCAGCGGCATTGCAGACTGCCTTGAAAATCAGCAGGATTTCTGCCCGGATGATTCCAACAAAACACTTCCCGGAGTCTGCGGCTGCGGTATTGCTGACAGCGACAGCAATGACAACGGCATTCCGGATTGCCTTGATATTCCTGATGTGCTGGAAGACAGTGACGGAGACGGTACACCGGACATCACTGATGAATGTCCGTCAGACCCGAATAAAAATACGCTCGGAGCCTGCGGGTGCGGCGTTGCAGATACAGACAGAGATGTCGATATGACACCGGATTGTTATGACAACTGCCCTGATGATCCCAAAAAAGTGCTTGCCGGAGTCTGCGGGTGCGGAAATGCAGATACAGACAGCAATGGCAACGGCATTCCGGACTGTGCGGACAAACCCGCAGCAGAGACAGACACAGACAATGACGGTACGCCGGATTCCAAAGATCAGTGCCTGTCTGATCCGGCAAAAATTCTTCCCGGCATCTGCGGGTGCGGGGTTTCGGATGCAGACAGCGACAGCGATAAAATACCGGACTGCATGGATCAATGCCCCTTTGATCCGCAAAAAAAAGAACTTGGTTTATGCGGATGCGGCATCGCAGATACTGATACAGACAATGACGGCACTCCGGACTGTTTTGACAACTGCCCGGAAAATCCCTACAAAACCAATCCCGGAATTGAGGGATGCGGCATTTCCGGCAATGCTCCGATTGCGGACGCGGGCGAGGATCAGACCGTGCAGGAGGGAAGTCTTGTCAGACTTCGCGGTTCGGCTGTCAACGGCTCCTTTGCAGATCTCACATACCGGTGGACACGGATTGGGACATACCCCGTGTGGATTGATCATCATTCCCTTGTTTCTCTTTCTGATCCGACAGACGCGAAAGCCACCTTTGCTGCCCCGCAGGTCGGAGAGGATGATGGCAGTATCACATTCCGTCTGACAATTTCAGACACATTGGGCAATTCCTCCTCAGACACCTGCATCATACGGATTGTCAATGAAGGGCCGGGCGATGACGGTGGCGGATGTTTTATCCGCAGCAGCAAAATTTATGATACGAATTGTGATTTTTAATGATTAATTTCATTATTCCGTTCCCACGCGAAAGTGTGGGAACGGAATAATTACTGATTTTAACTTCAATCGCTTATACATTGTCTGGAATACAAACACTATGCTTTATTCTCCGCCTGAAATGATGCTGATTGTTTTTGCTGCCGGTCTGTGCATCGGCAGTTTTCTGAATGTGTGCATTTACCGCATTCCTGAATCCAAATCCATTGTCACGCCCCCTTCCTCCTGTCCATCATGCGGGTACAGGATAAGGTATTATGACAATATTCCGATTGCAAGTTATCTTTTTCTCCGGGGAAAATGCCGGCAGTGCCACGCTCGCATATCCTTGCGTTATCCAATGGTTGAGCTGCTCACCGGTCTTTTTGCTCTTTGGGTGTTTTTCCGTTTAGGCCTGAGTCTGCAGGCTTTGGTGTATTTTGCTTTCATCGCCACACTGCTGGTCATAACCTTTATTGACATTGACCACCGGATCATTCCCGATGTTATCTCACTGCCCGGAATTCCGGTATTTTTTCTGGCTTCCTTTGCCGTGCCATCCCTTACATATAAAGAATCGCTGATGGGGATACTGCTGGGGGGCGGCATTCTTTACGCAGTTGCCTGGACCTATCTGTTCCTGACCAAAAGGGAAGGCATGGGCGGCGGCGACATAAAACTGCTGGCGATGATGGGCGGACTTATTGGCTGGAAAGGGGTGTTTTTCACCATTTTTGTGAGTTCAGCCATAGGAACAGTAACCGGACTTGCCATCATGATCGCAACGCGCAAAAACATGAAACTGGCTGTTCCTTTCGGGCCTTTTCTGGCAATGGGCGCAGTCATATACATTTTTTTCGGACAGGAAATGATTTTATGGTATTTCAGACTGATGCGCTGAGACTATAAGATTCGCTGTTCCGGCCGTTATTGAATCCGGACGCGTGCAGCAGGTTCTTTGCAAAAGGCTCTTTTCCTTTATCAGCACTGAATTTTTCCTGAAGACAGGAATTGCCGCCTTCCGTTCTTTTATCCTGAACCACAGACCAAGCAGATGCACGGCGGCAACAGCAGTAATCAGTCTGGAAATCCATAGCCAGAACGGACTGATGCCAAGTGGCAGAAACAGTGCGGGATCTTCGATCATGGCGTGATTAATGCCGATGGAAAGATGAAGCCTGGTGATTTCCTCATGGGAAAAATCATTTTCTTTTGTCTCTTCCACGATCACAGCCCCGCCATAGGCAATGCCGAAAATGCAGGCTGTCAGCCACAGCACCCCGACCCGCTGATCCAGTCCCATGATACGCAGCACAGGACAAATCCCGCGTATGATATACCGAATCAGATCAAAGGTTTTCATGATCTGAAGGATATTCATGACAGTCATTATCAGGAAAAAAATCTTGCAGGTGAGCAGAAAGGTTTCAAGTGCCCATTTTTTCAGAACAGGAACAAACGCAGCAGAAGAGGGAGCAGCGATTTCCTGTCCAATAACAGCAGCCGGTTCCGGAATCAGAAAACGGGCCGCTATCATCACGGTAATTACCGAGGCTGCAAGCCGGAACACAGTTGCTTTTATCGGATGTATGCCGGAATTTCCCTGTATGATGCTTTCCTGAATCATATTGTGGGAAATCAGGAGAAAAATGGCGATCAGGGTCATCTGTTCCGGTGTAAGAGGAAGCACCATCATGGCAGCCACTGCACCGTAAATGCCTGTCAGCAGACCGATAATCAGGGGCAGAGCGGCTGAAGCAGGAAGACTCAGCCAGCCCATGAGCGGCTCCAGCAGAAAATCTGCTTTGCCAAGCCATCCGCTGTAATCCAGCACCATAGTGAAAAAGGAGATGGGAATCAGAATTCTGAGCATCCAGAAAAATCCGGAAAATCCCTTCCGTGAACCGATGCGCAGTGCAGAAACAAGTTTTTCCCTGCTGATTTTCAATTTGTGTACCTCAGTTTTGCTGTTTTTTTATTGATCTGCTGCACTTCTGTGGATCAAATCCGCTGATTTTTCCACAGATAAACAGTGTGGGCAAAAGCCGAAGCCATCTGCCCGCCATTTGTGCTGCTGCAAAATTACATGGTGTGTAATACCGATTCTCCATTGAACTGAAGCTGATCCGGAGGAGTGCAAAAATTAAGCGGAGCGGTTTTTTGCACACGCTCAACAGCGGAAAAACTGACGGTATTGTATCAAATCAGTGGAGAATTGGTATAATACCGATTCTCCATTGAAAATATACTTATGATTCGGTTTCCCACAGAGGACACAGAGATAAAAAACCACAGAGAACACAGAGGAAATAACTCATCTTATTGTATAAATTCAATGGAGAATTGGTATAAGGTATGCACTTATCAGAAAGGCAGACTGGTTTTCCTGCATTCTGTGCAGAGCCTGCCCAGATCGCCGTGATACACCAAAGGCAGACCGCTCACAGCCTGACAGATATCCTGCTGCACGGCCTGCTGCTGCATCGCGCGTGAGGGTTTCATCTCTTCTGTAAAAGAGAGCAGAAATTTCTGCCATAAGCGTTTCGGATCCTTTTTTACCCTCACCAGTTGAAAATCCTCTCCCACTTTTGCCAGTTTTGCCAGTTTGTCAATCGCGTCATTGCGATCCAGCGTGCCGTCAATCAGCCCGTATGAACGTGCGCTTTCATTGTCAAAGATCTGCGCTCCCATTTTCTCAATGATGGTTTTTTCATCCATTTTGCGGTGGATGGCCACATGGCGGACAAAATTCTGATATTCCCTGTCAATATTCTGCTGCAGGGTTTGGAGTTCCTCGGCTGTGGCCCTGCGGAAGGGATTGCCCAGATCTTTGCCTCTGCCTGCGGAAATCACGGTCTGCTCAATGCCGTCACGGGTGACAATGCCATTGCTGAACAGGCCCCCGTCAATGGCTGTGGGTTTGTTGAAATAGGTCAGCATTCCGCCAATGACACCGATGCTGCCAATCATGCTGCCGTAATCTGCATAAATAGCGTCCGCTCCGACCATGGACATAACCCCGCCGGATGCTGCCAGTCCCTCAATATACACCAGCACCGGTTTTCCGGTTGCTGCCTGAAAAGCCTTTATTCCCTCAGAGATAGCCATAGATCCGAAAATAGTGCCTCCGGGTGTCTGCATGTGCAGAAAAATCCCTTTCACATTTTCATCTTTGGCTGCGTCTTTCAGTGCTTCCTGCAGTTCATATCCATAGGTGACACCCATCCAGTCCATGGATCCCGTGTCAAAGGCGGAACTGCCAAGAATCAGTCCTTCCACAGACAGGGAAAGCAGATAATTCTGACTGCCTTTTTTCCCGGAAATATATGTGTAATCTGTTTCTTCTGCTGCCGCTGTGAAGTTTTTGATATCCCCGCCTTTCATGGACATGCCCACACCCACGCCAGCACCGATGAAAAAAAGACTGAAGAGAAACAGCAGGGTGACAAAACTGATCAGGGCAAAAAAAGCCATGCCGAATATTTTGAACGGAATTTTCCAAAATTCACTCATTGTGCTTTTTTCGCGGGGAGTTTTGGGCACCAGCTTCAGCACTTTCTGATTCCGGGGAATTTCAGGCGGTTTCGGAAAGTCAAAAGGTTTTGCATCTGTTTTTGTTTCATTGTCTGAAATGTCAAAGGGCTGTGCCTTTGTTTCATTGTCAGAGCTGTCAGTACCGCTTACTTCATTATTCTGTATGTCAGACATACCAGTTCCTTTCCCAGTCTCTGCACATCTTTCAGTTCCAGTTCCATTGAAATTTCCTGACTGAAAAGCGAGAGACCGTATCCAAAGATTTTGGGTGAGATGGTGACAATGATTTCATCAATGAGTTTTTCCTCGGCAAACAGGGAATTGACCAGCGCGCCCCCGGCCAGAATCACTTCTGAGAATCCCTGTTTTTCCAGATTCTCCAGAATCACACGGGGCGGATCATTGGTGAAAACCAGATTTTCCCCGTCAGATTTCCATTTTCTGTCCCGCGTCAGAATCATATTTTTCCGGTTCGGCAGGGGCATTCCAATGGTGTCATAAGTTTTGGAACCCATGATCACTGCTCCTGCTTTCATGGACAGATCTTTGAAGAGTTTTTTGTCTTCCTTTCCGGTCCAGTCCGGAAAATGATCCGGGCTTTTTCCGATTTTTCCATCCAGGGTAATTGCCATTAAAACCGTTACTTTCATAATTTGTCCTTTTGGGTTCAGAGAAAATTTCCAGAGATGGGCAGTCTTCCAATCCACCCGGCAGTCATAATTTATTCGATTATTTTGTATTTTTTCCGTGCCTGTTCTTTCCTCATACCGTCAAAATGCCACCATTCATGGCTTAAGGGAATAAAACCGGCCTGTTTCATGGTATCAGAGAGCAATTGTCTGTTTTTTGACTGTTCCTTTGTCAGTTTGAAGCCAAGTTTCATCTTTGCATATTGCCAGTATATTTCTGCTGTGCTTTTTCTGAATGGTGAAAAACCCATGTCAATCTCATTGCCTGTCCGGTCTGTAATGGTTATGTCCACAGCAATTCCATAATTATGCATAGAGCCTTTCTCAGGATTTGCCACAAATTTTTCAAATTTTGTGCCTTTCATTTTATCATACATCAGTTTTGAAACGCTTCGCGGCCGGGCAGCATCAAGAATCTGAAGCAAAAAACCCGGTTTTTTGGATTTCAGTATTGCCTGTGCTTTTGAAATCTTTACAGCCACTTCTTTTTGCAGATAAGCCTTATTCAGGCCACTGTAAAAATCTTGCCGAAAAAAATTCTTTTGCGGGTCTGAATTTACAAGCTCAACAAGAATTGTTTTATCAACAGTATGTACGTCAGCAAGTCCTGCTTCGATAAATTTCTTTTCAATATCATTTGCATAGGCATGGATACTGAAAAATAAAAATAACAGTGCAGTTTGAATTAAATATGTATAACAAATTAATTTCATTTTGATTTATAATACCAATTCTCCATTGATTTGATACAATATTTATTGTCAGTTTTTCCCCGGTTCCGCGTGTGCAAAAAACCGCTCCGCTTAATTTTTGCACTCCTCCGCATTGTATAAAACCAATGGTGAACCGGTATAAATATTGAAATGGTGAAATCCTTTTTGGCACCAGAGCAGTTTTGCCCTTTGATTCGTGCAAAAAAGGATTTTCACACAAATCAGTCTTTCATCACCAGCCCGTAGCGGCGTTCACTGGTGGACAGTTTGTACAGAGCCTCTCCAAGCATTTTTTTCATCTCTTTCCGGGCTTTTTCTGCTGCTGCTTCATCATTGCCGTGCAGAGCGGAAAAAAAAGCTGTGCAGATTCTGCGGCTGCTGTCATCCCACTGACTGGTAATGCCTGCTTTTCCTGTTTCGTTCTTTCCTGATACCGGCACTGGCAGATAATCCCGCCTGCCGTGCGCCCAGTTGATGATATGGGAATAAAAAATCAGCGCGCGATCCAGCAGAATATACATAAACTGAATATTATCCAAAGGCCCCACCCGGATTTGCTGACCTCCCAGATTTATCCCTTTCACTTTGGCCTTTGCCAGTTTCTTTCCGCCTCCAAACGCGGCCCATCCCGCGCCGGCCAGTCCGCCGATGGCAGTGAAAACACCGAATGTCAGTCCGTGTGCAGCCACATCCAGAGCAGCTCCAATGGCTCCGCCCGCGAGTCCGGCTGCCGTAATCAGTTGCCCTTTTGTCAGCCCCAGAAACTGCCATGTTTTTTCATTGAACAGATCCTCGTGCAGTATGGAATGCACAGGCAGTTCACAGTTGAAGATATTGTGCCGGAACAGCCTTCTGATCCGCTGATGTGCTGTTTTTTCTATCTTTTCAACTGCCTGATTGTATTCTTCCTGCAGGCGTTTCCTCAGAACATCCTCTCCGGTTTTTTCCGTGAAATTTCTGGAAACCGAACAGGTGAGACAATCCGCAATCATGGCGCAGAGGATGTCCACTGTCTGCATGTTCCGGTTTTCCCAGTTTTTTTTGAAAGCAGAAATCACCTGCACCAGCGCAGGCTGCCAGTCCTGATCTATGCTTTTAAGGGTTTCCAGCAGTTCAATCCGTTCCGCATAGGTGGCACGGTGCGCATTGAACATGCGCACAGAATTGAAATATTTCCGGAATTCGCCTTTCCACTGCTCTATGTATTCGGTTTCATCTTCCTTGCAGTTGATAATGGCCATGCGGGGCCGGCCTGTAAGACGCAGCACTTCCATTTCTGCTTTGTCAATCTTGCGCAGAGGCCGGGAACCGTCCACCACATAAATGATGCCCGCTCCCTTTGCAATGGGGCTGAAGAGTTCCACATCATCCCGGAATTCCGGATTATCTGCGTGTGCTTCCCGGAAAATATGCACAATCAGTTCATCCGCGCCTTTATATGCCTGCATCCATTCCAAAGTGCGCAGCGGATTCTGAAATCCCGGAGTGTCAATGAAACGGATGATCTCCTGTCCGTCAATAATCACAGGAAAGGTCTGGCACAAAATGGTTTCTCCGGGTGTGGGACTGACCCGGACGCTGTCATCTTCTGCCAAAGTGGAAACTACCGAGGATTTGCCCTCATTGGGATGTCCCACAATTGCAAATTCAGGTATTTCAGGTTTCATGGGGAACCAGCCTTTCGGGATATAACCGGGGATCTCCCAATGTACGGAGTTTTTTCTGCCATATATTCCATTCTTCCTCTTTTACCGGTGTGAAAACCGTATCATGCCGGGGTTTGCCAATCAGCCCCACCCGGATACGGGAAAGATCGCCAAGATTCTGCCGCAGATGAACAATAAAGGCAAGAAGTTCTTTGATGGGCGGCTGCCATGCCTCCTGCAGAAGCAGCACATCGGCACGGACATCACGGGACTGCATCTGCCCCATTTTTTTCAGTATTTCCCGGTCTTTTTCCATGCTCTCTCCAATGCGTATTTTTTCCTGAAAACCGGTTCCTGTCAAATTTCTGATCCGCTCACGGAGCTGATCTTCTTTGCATTGATCAAAAATATCATCAGGAATCAGGACTGTCAGAATGCTCTCCTTCTGCTTTTCCGGGGGATTTTCCGCACCCGGCAAAATTTCCGGTTCCTTTTTTTCTGCACTGAATTTTATTTCAGAAGATACAGGGCTGCCTTTGGTCTGCACCATAGGCGTTTTCATCCGTTGCACCAGACGGTCGCATTCGCTGAAGGCAAAATCCAGCCTGCGCAGACCGGACTGCCGGGCAAGTATGCCTGCTGTCAGCAGAATCAGTCTGGGCATAAGTCCGTAAAACACCACAGCAAAGCAGAGAAAAGGCCACCAGGAAACCAGATCCGGGGTTGCCAGATGCCAGATACCTTCTTTGAGTATCATATGACTGCCTTCTATCTGGGACAGAGAGGGATGGGCAATCTCCGGAGGAACAAACCAGATCCATGGAATAGCCAGTATTTTCACAATACTGTAAACCGCATCTGCACTGAACTGCACAGTGGACTGCCATCCGAACGCGATGTCGGTTCCCAGCACTTTCAGCAAAGTAGCGCAAAGAACGCCCAGATTGAAACCTGTACCGAACATCTGCATGGGAATGAACACAGGCCAGTAAAACAGGGAACCGTAAATTTTTTTCCTGCCCCGGATCAGACCAGCAGCAGCTTCCATGCTCTGCCGCTGATGTCCGGAAAGTTTCATCACAGCCCGGTTTCCTGCTTTGCTCATCATACGGACAAGCAGGCTGCTTATCATTGAAAAAATCAGGGATTTTTTGCCCAGAGATCGGGTAACGGCACGGAAAGACAGGAAAAGGAGCAGAAAAAAAATCAGAACTATCTGAAAAAAAACCAGCCAGCCCAGAAATACAGATACATTCAGGGGAGCCTGTCCCGTATAAATAAGCAGGGAAAAAGCCGCACCCGTGCCGCATAACAGGCCGGTTATCAGAAACAGCCAGAGCAGAAAACTGTATATTTCTGAAAAAATATCGCCCGGAAGCACAGCCTCAGGTCCCAGTTGCGCCTTTTCCATATTTCTGCGCTGTTCCAGCCAGGCACGGATCATCATGGGCCGTATCCGGTTTTCAGATATGTTTGGAATCTGTTCTGAAAACAGGGGACTGACATGGTTGAGAAAAATATCCCGATCCCGCTGGATCAGTCTGTTTTCAGTCTGTTCTTCGCTCTGTGTCTCATCTGCATGAAAAAAATATTCCAGATCAATGAGATCTTTTATCTTCCAAGTTCTGTTCATAATAAAGATTCAATCATCAGTTATAAAAAAAATCAGCCACATCTGCCTCAAATCCCGGCAGGATTTCCGGGGCAGCAATCTTTGCGGTGCAGAGTACAGATTTCAGCGGAGAAGTATAAACAAAAACTTCCCTGCGCCGGGGATCTGCAATCCAGACCTGATTCACACCAATGGAAAAATATTCTTCCAGTTTGTCCCCCACATCTGTCCACAGATCTCCGGGTGACAGAATTTCCACAATCAGTTCCGGAGCCACATCCAGCCATGACCGGGATTGGGACTGGGCCAGCCGCTGATTGGAAACAAAGATCACATCCGCACCCCGCACTGTGTCAGGGTTCCGCCGGGTGTAAATGCCGACTTCCCCGACCATTACCATGCCAAGTTTGTGTCTGCGGACATAATTTCCCAGTATTCTGCCAAATTGATTTTCAATAATTCCATGTGTATATCCTGTTGGTGACATAGGAATCAGATTCCCCTCAATGAGTTCACAGCATTTGGTATTGCCCAGAGCATACAGTTCCTCGCCTGTCAGAATACCGTAACCTTCCTCTGCATCTGTTTTTAAAAGTGCGCTTTGCATTCCGTCCCCCAGAAAATCTCACGAAGATTAATTCCCAACTGTTTCTCACACTTTTTATTATATCTGAAGATAAGATCAAAGGCAAGCCTTTAAATCCGTGTAAATCAGAGGTTCAGACAAAATACCCGTCAAACAATTTTTTCATATTGATTGCATACCGGATATAAAATGTGGTAAAATCCGCAAAAAATCCGAAACACTGCTGTATGCCATACCGACTTACTCCGGTATGACAGGAAATCGTATTTTTTCAATTTTTTTCTGTAATAATTTCAATCCATGCGGATTTTTCCGGCACCGGTGTCAGGCTCAGAGCAAAGGATTTGACCCACTACCAGTTTTCGCAGTTGAACGTGTGCAAAAAACCGCTCCGCTTAATTTTTGCACTCCTCCGGAGCATGTGTGCAAAAAACCGCTCCGCTTAATTTTTGCACTCCTCCGGAGCATGCCGGGGCGGAAGTGCAGACAGTATCAGGTCAATGGCGAATTGGTATGAGACAGTTTAACTTTTACAATTCAACTTTCAGCATTCAAAATTATGTTAAGTGATTTACAGGGACAGATTGAGCGGATTACCTATGCCAATGAGGAAAACGGCTATACGGTCGCGCGCGTCAAAG
>CAZHPS010000196.1:0-11558 GCA_964534335.1 uncultured Desulfobacterales bacterium | reverse complement strand
CAATATAATAATTTGATATTTAAATAAAATATGATTAATGTAAAGAAACTTTAGTCAGTCAGATTTACGGGAGCTATAACAAACAGTTTGAGGGCGTGGAGGATATTCCCGAATCCGTGGTGGACTGCTCATGCCCCAAATGCCGGAAACCCTTTCCCATTCAGAAAATATGCGAGTGCAACGCGCCTGTTGCCACTCTGCACCTGGAGATTGGCGGCACTGTGAATTTCTGCACCAGAAACGGATGCAGCCACCATTCTGTGGAATTCGAGAATCTCAACGATGCCTTTCTCCTGTTCCAGAATCAGGATGAAACCCATTATATGTAAAAAAATTCTGTTTCCCCGGATCACTGCGATCCGGGAAATACTGTTTCAGACCGGGGCATATATGATATCCATTGAGCATGAAAAGAAAAAGGCCATTGAAATGGCCGAGCATCTCAGTCAGCGGATTGAGAAAAATCCTGAAATCTGCATCCTGATTGGAACCGGGCTGGCCCGGAGCGTGGCCTCGCTTGGAATCACGGAATCCTTTGACTATGAATCACTTCCCTATTTTCCGGTTTCCACAGTGCAGAGCCATTCGGGAAAACTGCTTTTCGGGGAAATCGGAGAAAAAACTGTGGCTGTCATGCTGGGACGCTTTCATCTGTATGAGGGATATTCCCCGCTTCAGGTCACATTTCCCATACGGGTTATGCAGGAACTGGGCGTGAAGGTGCTGATCCTGTCCAACGCGGCAGGCGGTTTCAATCCTGCGTTTGAGCCGGGCGATGTCATGGTTATCACGGATCATATCAATCTGACCGGAGAAAATCCCCTTGTTGGCCCCAATGAGGATTCCTGGGGCATCCGTTTTCCGGATATGGGCTGGGCATATGACAGGGAACTGTCCGCGCTCGCGGCAGGTGCGGGGCTGCGTCTGCAAAAAGGGGTTTATGCCGGACTGAAAGGGCCTTCTTTGGAAACACCTGCGGAAGTGCGCTTTCTCCGCCTCATCGGTGCAGATGCTGTGGGATTTTCCACTGTGCTGGAAGTTATAGCCGGTGTTCATGCAGGAATGCGCATTCTTGGCCTTTCCACCATCACCAATGTTCACAATCCGGATGATCCCTCTCCGGCCACTCTGGAGGATATTATTGACATCGCGGACGGAGCCTCGCCTGTATTGGATACCATCTTCCGCTATGTGGCGGAGCATTTGCCATGAAACATGCAGATATTCTTGTCACCAACGGCATTGTCCTGACCATGAATCCGGAGCAGATGCAGATTGACAATGGAGCTGTGGCGGTCATAGGCAGTAAAATTGAAGCGGTAAACCATGCGGATTTTTTTTCAGACTGGACTGCCGCACAGATCATTGATGCAAAGCGCGGTATTATCATGCCGGGTCTGGTCAATACCCATACCCATGCAGCCATGACCTGTTTCCGGGGTCTGGCTGATGATCTGCCTTTGATGAACTGGCTCCATGACCATATTTTTCCGGCAGAGGCAAAACTCAATCCGGATATGGTTTACAGCGGCTCTCTTCTTGCCTGTGCGGAAATGATTCTGTCCGGAACCACCTGTTTCTGTGATATGTATCTGTTTGAGGATATGGTGGCAGAAGCCGCGAAAAATGCAGGAATGCGGGCAGTTGTGGGTGAAGTGCTGTATGATTTTCCCTCTCCCAACTACGGCCACATTGAAGCAGGCTTCAGATATGCAGAAGATATGATCCGCAAATGGCAAAACGATCCCCTTATCACTGTGGCAGTGGAGCCGCATTCCCCATATCTATGCGCGCCTGATCTCCTGAAAACTGCCGCAGAAATGTCCCGCACACATCAGATCCCCCTGGTCATCCATGTGTCAGAAACCCAAAGTGAAGTCAGGCAAATGCAGGAAAGATACGGATGCAGCCCGGTGGAGCATTTGGCAAATCTGAATGTGCTGGGGCCGAACCTGCTGGCCTGCCATTGTGTGGCACTCAGCGATCACGATATTTCTCTCTTACGGCAGACAGACACAAAGGTTTCCCACAATCCCGAAAGCAATATGAAACTGGCTTCCGGCATTGCACCGGTTCCCAAACTTCTGAACGCGGGCATATGTGTGGGGCTGGGAACTGACGGATGTTCAAGCAACAACAATCTGGATCTGTTTTCCGAAATGGACATGGCTGCCAAACTCCACAAGGTCAGCACCCTTGATCCCACAGTCACGGATGCGCGCACAGTGCTGGGCATGTGCACGTCTGAAGGAGCCAGGGCCTTAGGACTGGAGCATATCTGCGGATCTCTGGAACCGGGAAAACAGGCAGATATTATCGTAATTGACATGAACAAACCGCATCTGATTCCCCTGTATCATCCACAATCCCATCTTGTTTATTCCGTGCGGGGCAGTGATGTGGTGACATCTGTGATTAACGGAAAGGTGGTAATGGAAAACCGGCATCTGCTGACCATTGATCTGGAAAAGGTGATGGCTGATGTGCGGAAGATAGCGGAAAAAGTCAGCAGGAGATAAGAGGTTGATAACAGAATCTCACAGATTTTTTTTCTGTGTAAAATCCAGTTTAAGGTGATTTCTGAAAATAAATATCCCATTTTCAGTTCACATGCACAGGGCACAAGCTGGAAGCTTATGCTACTTTTCCGGGATGTTCTTTTCTGGAAATCACCCAAAAAACATGCGGCTTTGATCCGCTGCAAAATGCTTCAGGTAATGGCATAAATTTATTGGAACAATTGAAAAATGGAAAAAGAAATGAATCAAAAACAGACATATGCAAGTGAGATCAGTGTAAGATTCCGTGACCTTGATGCAATGGGACATGTCAACAATGCTGTATATTTCACTTATTTTGAGGAAGCACGGAAAAATTTTTTCCGGGATATTTCTGAATCAGGAAAACCTGATTTCCCCTTTATCATGGCCCATATCGGCTGTGATTATCTCAAACCTGTGAAACTTTCTGACCGGGTGGCTGTGAAAATGCAGGTGAGCAGTATCGGCAGCAAAAGTTTCGGGTTGAGGTATGAACTGGTAAACAGTTCGGATGAATCCATTGTCTTTGCAAAGGGGGAATCTGTTCAGGTATGTTTTGATTACAAAGAAAACAAAACCATGAAAGTACCTGCAAATCTGAAAGAAAAACTGAGTGCCTTTTTCGCTCAGGAAGCGAAAAAATGACTGGCAGATCTGCTTTTTTTAAGGCCGGATTATACCGAATCGCCATTGACCTGATAAGCAGGCAAACAAAAATTTTCGTGTATTCAAAAAACCGGATTTTTCGGAAAAATCCGGTTTTTCTGAAAATTTTATGCACGAAAATTTATGGAACCTTACTTACAGTCTGCACTCCATCCCTGATCCGGAGGAGTGCAAAAATTAAGCGGAGCGGTTTTTTGCACAGCGGAACCGATTGGATTTTTGGCAACAAAAAAGGGAGACTCTGCGGATGCAGGCCTCCCTTTATATTTTTATACGGGGAATATTCCCCGCACATTGTCTCAATTTTCATGCTTTGGGTGTACAGGTTTATTTGAACGGAGGAGAATACATCAGACCTTTTTTGTTCCACAGTGCATTCAGACCGCGCTCCAGTCCCAGGGAGGTATTGATTCCCACATTCCGCTCAAACATTTCTCCGTAATTCCCCACCTGTTTGACAATATGATAGGCAAATTTCTCATCCACTCCCAGAGTTGCCCCGTTGCCCGGCGTGACACCCAGAAAACGCTGAATCGCAGGATTGGTGCTTTTGAGCATTTCATCCACATTCTGGGAGGTGATGCCCTGTTCCTCAGCTTCGATCATGGCAAGAACCGCATAATCCACAATATCTCTCCACTGATCATCACCGTGGCGGACAGCAGGAGCCAGCGGTTCTTTGGAAATGATTTCAGGCAGGAGAATATAATCTGAGGGAGTCGGAGCAACCGCGCGGATTCCCGCGAGTTGGGAAGCGTCAGAAGTCAGACAGTCACAGCGTCCCGCAAAAAAGGCTTTGGACAGCTCCGCATTCTGCTCAATCACGACCGGTTTCCATTTCATGTTGTTGGAACGGAAAAAATCCGCGACATTCTGTTCCGTGGTGGTTCCGGGCAGAACGCAGACCGTGGCACCCTCCAGTTCCTTTGCGTTTTTGACCCCCAGTTTTTTGGGAACCATAAACCCCTGTCCGTCATAATAGTTGACAGTGACAAAATTCAGGCCCAGTGCGGTATCCCGGTTCAGGGTGCGGGTCGCGTTCCGGCAGAGAACATCAATTTCACCGGACTGCAGAGCCGTGAAACGCTGCACAGCGGTCAGGGGAACAAATTTCACCTTTTCCGCATCTCCGAACACGGCTGCGGCAACAGCCCGGCCAGTATCCACATCCAGCCCCTTCCATACACCTTTTTCATCGGGCTGGCCGAATCCGAAAAGACTTCCGTTCACGCCCACTGTCACAAAACCTTTCTTTTTCACCGAATCCAGAGTTTCTCCGGCAAACAGTGCTGCCGGAAAAGCAAGTGCTGCGGCAAGCAGTGCGACCGTAAGAACAGCAAAACATTTTCTCATTCTTTTTTCCTCCCTTTTTCTGATTTGGACAAATTTGCCCTGTTTATAATGAAAATATCGGACAAATTTTTTATTACCATGAATCCCCTGTCTTTTGCAAGCAGGTTTGCAAATGAAAATTTTTATCTTTTTTTCTGAACGCAAAAGTTCAGGCTCCCCGGAAGACACGGAACAGAGATAAAAAATCCCGAAAAACAGGCCTGATGTGCTGATATTCATGGAATTCAGAATTTTATGTCATATGCCCCCTTCTTTCAGAAATACGGGGAAGATTTGTCAAAAAAAATATTCACCGTCTTGACAAAAAATATTCATGCGTAATTATTTACCCAAAAGCGACTTGGTGAATGTACAGGATTTTTATTTATCTTAAAAAAAAGGATATTCCGTTAAAAGGTTTCAGGTTTCAGGCGCGGGACTGTACTGAACACCGGTATGAGAGGTTTAAGGTGTCATTATAACTGAAACCTGGACACTGAAACCCCAAAAAACGGAATTTCTTATGTGAATTTGCAATGGAGGACAGATCAGAAATGAAAATCAGACCCCTGAATGACAGAGTACTGGTAGTCAGAACCGAGGCAGAGCAGAAAACCGCTGGCGGCATTATTATCCCGGATACAGCAAAGGAAAAACCCCAGGAAGGCAAAGTCATAGCTGCCGGCCCTGGCATTATGAAAGAAGACGGAACCCGGACACCTCTGGATGTGAAAGCAGGAGATCGGGTTTTGTTTGCCAAGTATTCCGGATCAGACATTAAAATTGACGGTGTGGATCACACCTTTATGAGAGAAAACGATATTCTGGCAGTTTTTGCAGAATAAATACGGAGGAAATGAAAACATGGCTGCAAAGATGATTGCATACAGTGACAAAGCCCGTGAGCACATGCTCAGGGGTGTCAACACCCTTGCCAACGCGGTAAAGGTGACCCTGGGACCCAAAGGAAAAAATGTTGTGCTGGAAAAATCCTTTGGCTCTCCCAATGTGACAAAAGACGGCGTGAGCGTTGCCAAAGATATTGAACTGGAACAGAAATTTGAGAACATGGGCGCGCAGATGGTCAAGGAAGTTGCGAAAAAGACCAGTGACACTGCCGGAGACGGCACAACCACAGCCACTGTTCTGGCCCAGGCCATTTTCCGGGAAGGCCAGAAACTGGTTGCAGCCGGGTGCAATCCCATGTCCCTCAAACGCGGTCTGGACAAGGGTGTCACCGCTGTTGTCGCGGAGCTGAAAAACATCTCCAGAAAAGTTGAAAGCAAAAATGAAATCGCGCAGGTGGCCTCGATTTCCGCTAACAATGACGCAGAGATAGGAAGAATGCTCTCGGAAGCTATGGAAAAGGTGGGAAAAGAGGGCGTCATCACAGTTGAGGAAGCCAAAAGCATGGAAACCACCCTGGATATGGTGGAAGGTATGCAGTTTGACCGGGGCTATACATCCCCCTATTTTGTCACCAACGCTGAAAAACTGGTTGCAGAACTGGAAGAACCCTATATTCTCATCCATGAGAAGAAAATCTCCAGCCTCAAAGATATGGTTCCTGTTCTGGAATCCGTTGCCCGTTCCGGCAAACCCCTGCTGATTATTGCCGAGGATGTGGAAGGGGAAGCCCTTGCCACCCTGATTGTCAACAAGCTGCGGGGAACACTGAAAGTCGCTGCAGTCAAAGCTCCGGGATTTGGTGACCGGCGCAAGGCCATGCTGGAGGATATCGCGATTCTGACCGGCGGTCAGGTGATTTCCGAAGAAGTGGGTGTCAAACTCGAGACCGTGAAACTTAGCGATCTGGGCAAATGCAAATCTGTCAGGATTGACAAGGACAATACCACCATCGTGGACGGAGCGGGAACCAAAAAGGCTTTGGAAGGCCGGATGCGTCAGCTTCGGGCCCAGATCGAAGAAACCACTTCTGATTATGACAAAGAGAAACTGCAGGAGCGTCTGGCAAAACTCGCGGGCGGTGTGGCTGTTATCCGTATCGGTGCTGCCACCGAAACCGAGATGAAGGAAAAGAAACCCCGTGTGGAAAACGCGCTGAACGCGACACGCGCTGCTGTGGAAGAAGGCATTGTTCCGGGCGGCGGTGTTGCCCTGAGCCGGTGCGTGACCGCGCTGGACAAAATTTCTGTCAGCGATGAGGAAAAACACGGCCTTTCCCTGCTGAAAAATGCTTTGACCGCTCCTTTGCGCCAGATTGCGGAAAACGCGGGTTTTGAAAGCTCGGTTGTGCTGAACAAAGTGCTGGAAGGCAAAGGTGATTTCGGTTTCAATGCTGCAAGCGTGAAATATGAAAACCTGATAGCCGCAGGTGTCATGGATCCGGCCAAAGTCGTGCGTCTGGCCCTGCAGAATGCGGCATCTGTTGCAGGTCTGATGCTGACCACCGAGGCCATGATTACGGAAAAACCGCCCAAAAAGAAAAACAAATCAGCAGATTCGCAGGACATGGATAACGACTATTAATCCATATTCAACTGCCTGAACATCCGGCGCATCTGCAAAAAAAGGGAGGAAAAGCACAAAGCTTTTCTCCCCTTTTTTACTGCCTGCAAAGAAAGCCGGATAGGATCAAACCGGCTGCCGTACGTTTTTCAGCAGTTCTCTTTCTGGGAACAGCAGCAATCACCAGAAGGTGTTCCGGATTACAGATATAAGTAACCTTCCATAAATTTTCGGGTATAAAATTTATGGAACAGTCCTTAATAAACATAATTTTTTCCTCTGTGTCCTCTGCGGGTGTTTTTTTCTCTGTGTTCTCTGTGGGAAACCCCGATCCGGACATCCTGAAAACTTTATACACGAAAATTTATGGAACCCTACTTATTTTATTTGGCCTTGCCCTATCTTGTATGCTGTTCCGCTCCCATCCCATACTCCTCCCCAGCAACTGCACATAAAGAACGGATTCAAGTTCAGGATGTTTCCGCTCTTTTTCCGGCAGTCGGTTCCGGATTTTGTCAAACTGAATCTGGCAGTAAGTGCAGGCTGTTGCCAGCACATCCGCTCCGGATTCTGCTGCATTGGCAAGTTTGCGGTTCATAAGTTTTACAGAAAGCCGGCTGTTTTTTTCCCATAGGGGATTGCCGCAGCATTCAAGACGCAGGGGCCAGTTGACAGGTTCCGCACCAATGGCAGAGATCAGGTTTTCAAAAATTGTGGGAGACAGAGGATTGTCAAACTGCACCACATTGTCAGGCCGAAGCCCATGACATCCGTAATGCGCAGCCACTTTCAGACCATGCAGGGGATTTGTCACACGCGCTCGGATGGCATCGGTTCCAATATCCTCTGCCAGCAGGGTGAGCAGATGAATCACCCGGACATCCTCTTTCCATTCCAAGCCTTCCTCAGCAAGTATTCCGTTGATCTTATTCCGCAACCGGGGATGCTGTTTCATCCAGTATTGTGCATGTTTGAGATTTCCGTAACAGCATTTGCAGGGCGTTACAATGCCAAGATGCTCCTGCCGGGCCAGTGCCAGATTCCGTGCTCCGGACAAAGCAGATGCCTCAAGACTTCTGTGCCGTACAGGATAACCGCAGCAGTTGAAACGCAGATCGATCAGACGCACGCCCAGATGATCCAGCACAGCACGGGTCGCGATGTCGTATTCAGGAAGATGGGTCGGGATTTTGCATCCCGGAAAATAAGCGTATTTCATTTAATGTTGAATGCTTAATGTTGAATGGTTAATGGTTGCGGATACTGGGTTCTGACTGCCGGGCATCTGTCAGCAGATCGGAAAAGTTTCCGGACGAGTGCATTTCTTAACCGCGAAAGATACGGACAGAACGAAAGACAGAATTTGGTATGTCCATGTTTTAAAAGCGAATTGGTATGAAATCCATCAGATTTGACAATGCAACTGTTTCAGTTTTTAACGCGCATACGTTCAGTGGCTATATTCCGTAATTCGTACAGCACATCAGCCACGCGCACGCCCTGGGGGCAGTGTTCCTGGCACATATAGCAGGTTACGCAGTCCCAGACCATGCGCGCGCCAAGTGCCATGTCTGTCATCTGCAGACGCATGAGATTCATAATCTGCTGGGGAGTGAGATCCAAATCACTTTTGGGATCATCCGATGCCGCAACCACAGGGCATACATTGGTGCAGATGGTGCATTGCACACATGCCCAGAAGGTTTCGGGCCGGTCAGTGAGATTGAGATGGATCTCCTTCCTTTCTTTATCCGGAGCAGTTTCTTTTAACAAAGATGACCATTCATTGACCGTATGCTTGCGTATCTGCCGATGCGGTTCGCTCATCCGCATATGGAGCAGTTCTTTTTTGGAAGCCTGCCAGAGTTCCTGCAGATTTATGCCGGATGGACAAAGCTCCGTGCATCTGCCACATTCGGTGCAGATAACAATGCCTTCTGCAAACTGTTTGAGTTTTTTTTCGGTTTTTTCCGGAAAAGGGAGCAGTGATGTGAGTTTTTTCAAAGATGCCAGTTTTTCCGAAGGCAGAATATCCGGATTGCCCAGCACTTTCCAAGACGGAACCACACTGCAATACTGGCTGCAAATGCCGCAATGGGTGCACGCGTCCATGCCCAAAGCCCGAACAATTTCCGGTTCTGCATATGTGTCTTCTGTTTTCTCCCCCAGCAAATTCATCGGTGTGGAAATAATATGAAAAAACTTGCTGAAAGGCAGCCAGGCCAGTGCTGCAAAACAGATGAGGATATGCACATGCCAAAGAAGATGATCAGCACGGAATATGCTGAGTATTTTGGCAATGGGACGTAAGAATTTGGACATGAAATAAGAAACAAAAGCAGCATCCGGTTTTACATGGCAGACAGCGCAGCTTTCCTCATGAAAGATTTTTCCCTCTTCCAGGAGAGTGGGTTTATTGGTGTCAATATCTTCAGGAAAGACCACACCAAAATTTTTTGCCCAGAGAGTTTTTAATGGAAGAAGATCAGCGGGATCATCTGTTCCTGCATAATCCATTGCCATTTCACGGAAAATGGCAGGGGAAAGAATCTTAACACTTTCCAGCAGAAAACCGGAAAACATGATCAGAAACAGGACAAGCAGAGCGGCCCAGTCGCTTTTGCGGTTTGTTGAGCGCAGACTGCTGATGGTCAGTCGCCGGTACACAGCAATACCAATGCCGCAGATGACCAGAAATCCAAATAAATTTCTGAGGAACATAAAGGGATTCAGAGTAGAGACATATCCGGGGAAAAATCGGACAGTAATCTGATCATCCAGTGCATGAAAAAAAAGCAGAAAGAGAAATCCATAGCAAAGGCTTATGTGCATGAACCAGCGGAGTTTATCTTCTTTGAGGATGTGCAATTGGAAAAGGACATGTGCAAGGAAGTTCCGGAGTAAGCGGAGAATATCCGGTACGGTCAGCAGAGAGATGATTCCGCGCAGGCTTTCACTGATTCGCGTCAAAAAATATGCACGGTGTTCTGTCTGTACATGGCGGAAAAACCAGATGAAAATCCTGCAGATGATACCGATGATGCAGATGGAAAATGCTATAGAAAAAATGATGCTGAAAAAATTCATATTATCCTGATTTCAATAGATCAAAAATATCCTGCAGATCTCATTCCCAAGTGAAATATTACTGTAATTGCAACGTTTTTGGTAGTGCTGCACAATTAATGCTGAATTGAATTTCCGGATAAAACAACGGACTGGGCGTAATGCCTGACAGACGGAGGTGAAAATGAACAAAAAATCATATCAACTGTTACTGCTTTTGTCCTTTTTAAGAGTTTTTACAAGCTGACTTATTTTTTTCCAGCGCAATTTTTCCACAGCATTTGCTTTCATTGTAACCCGATTTGAAATAAATGCAAATTCCTTTTTCAATTTTAAATAATTTTCAAAACGTTTTTGAGCTAACGTACCATTGTTAAGTGCTTTTTGAATCGCACAATCCGGCTCATTTTCATGTTTGCAGTCACGGAAACGGCAATTTGCGGCTAATGATTCAATATCCTCAAAAGCATGTTCCAATCCTTCCTCATCTCCCCAGACCTGCAATTCTTTCATTCCGGGAGTATCAATTACCATACCCCCTCCGGGCAGTAAAAATAATTCACGGGAAGTTGTCGTATGTCTGCCTCTGCTCCCCAGTTCACTGACTTCTTTCACCTGCTGGCGTTTAATTCCCAAAAGTAAATTGATTATTGTAGATTTCCCAACGCCTGATGAACCCAGAAATGCAGCGGTTTTTCCTGCTGTGATATATTTGTTCAAAATTTCCAAACCGGTATTCTGCAATGCACTGACAGTATGCACATCAATGCCAAAAGCAATTGATTCAACTTCATTTTTTCTGATTTCACTTTCATTGCAGAGATCAGCTTTGTTTAACAGAATAACCGGAACCGCTCCGCTCTCCCAGGCCAAAGAGATGTATCTTTCAATGCGTCTTAAATTATAGTTAAAATCCAAACCGCTTACAATAAATACAACATCAATGTTGGCTGCAACGATCTGTTCATCAGCAATCTTTCCGGCAACTTTGCGGCTGAATGCACTCTTTCTTGGTAAAAGCGTATGTATCATCGCTTTTTTTTCATTTTGCAGAACTGAAACCCCAACCCAGTCACCAACTGCTGGAAAATTGCTTTTACTGTCTGAATTAAATCTGAATTTACCGGATATTTCGCATGGATATTCTCCAAGTTCATTAATCCCAAGATATTTTTTGCGGTTTTCCCGTATTATCCGCATAGGAGTGTAATCCTGATCCCGAAAAATTTCAAAATTTTCATTAAAAAATGTGTTCCATCCCAAATCAGACAACTGCATTAACATACTCCATTCTTAAGTTGAATTTGGCGTATAACACCATGTTCAGCGGCTACGTCCGCTGCAACTGATGGTTAGATGTTTGTTAACAACATACTGATTCTGATTTACATTGTCCATAATTTTACACACAAGGAGAAAATTATGAACAATGTTAACACGTTTTTAGGATTTTGATATAACTATATTAAATTTATTATATAATTT
>CAZHPS010000195.1:0-11570 GCA_964534335.1 uncultured Desulfobacterales bacterium | reverse complement strand
ATTGGTTTCAGGAAATTATATCATATTATGATCTAAAAAGTAAATTGGTTTTGTAGTAGTACATGACCACGTTGGATTTTATATAATCCCCTCTTGAGAGGGGCTGGGGTGTGTCCGGAATTGCACACCCAAAACACACCCCTGCCCCTCTCAAGAGGGGAATTGATACCATAAAATCTAAATTGGTCATGTAGTAGTGGGTCTGCACGAACTGATTAAAATTTAACTATCTTATATTATTATGTTTTCAAAAAATGCTGATTTTTGTCTATACATAATAAATACAAATAGTTATACGATACATCCATGATGCTGCTTATACTGATTACAAATAACATATTGATTTATATATTAAAAAAAAATCAGTATGAGAAGTCCCTCTACCAAAAAGCCCAAAGATCCGACAATTGCGGAAAGATTCAATATCTACCGCTTTGCTGATTACAAAGAGCATGTGACTGACCTGCTCAAACGGGTTTGCACAGTAAGCGTGGAAACAATGAAGATTGTTGAAGAAATGAAAAAATAAAATATTTCGCAGTAAAATTTATACACATTATGAATTAATGGAGGGCTGATTTATGTGGAAATACCATGTCATATAGCCTTTAAGATAATTATTTTGGAGTAGGTTGGGGTGAGGAACAAACCACAACATCCTGAAATTGTTGGAGTTCATTCCTCACCCCAACCTACAGGAAACACCAAAAATATTTTCTTAAAGCCTATAGAAGAGACACGGAAACTGCATCTCCGTGTCCTCTGTGTGAAACAATTCACAGGATAAAAAGGTATGGCAATGAAAAAAGCAAAGATATATTATTTCACTCTGACGGATGAAATGCGGAAAGAGGAAAAACTGAACTGGTTCAGATCCCATTCCATTGAGCAGATTGAATTTGAAAACATAAAGCCGGACAAAAACAGCAACTGGATTAATCTTGCGGATACTGATTTTGAAAAATTATTACCTTTAATTTCAGATGATACAGGACATTCTTTATTTTCCAAATATGCGATGGGAGTTGTAACAGCCCGTGATGAATGGGTTTATGATTTAAATGAAAGTAATCTGCTGGAAAAGATGAAATTTTTTATTGAACATTACAATACTCTTCTGAAAAAAAACACTGAAGAATTAGATGAGGTTATAAAATGGAGTGATACTCTGAGAAGAAATTATATAAACAGAAAAGAAATTGTATTCAGCAAAGATAAACTTGTTAAAGCTCTTTACAAACCATATAATCACCGTTTTTTCTATGCTGAAAAAATATTAAATGACAGATTGACAAATAATCATATTGAAATATTTGGTAAAAATTATAATGAAAATAATAAATGCTTCGGTCTGATTGGAAAAGATACTGTTATTCCGTTCAGTGTTTTGGCGTTTAACGTGGTCAATGATTTAAATTCTCTGAGCAATGCTGCCGGTGGAAATAAAACTTTTCCTCTCTGTCGCGTCACTTCAGCAGGTGATCGCATAGACAACATCACGGAATGGGCTTTGGAGCAGTTCAGAAATCATTATCATTTGTCTGAACCGGGATTTTCAGTATTAAAAGATGAACAGGATTTAACAGATGGAAAAAAAAGGGAAAAATTATGCAAATCTGTAAAAAATGAAAATGCTGATTTGGACATCAGCAAAGAGGATATTTTCCATTACACTTATGCTGTGCTGCATAATCCAGAGTACCGCGAAAAATACGAACTGAATTTAAAACGGGAATTTCCCCGCATTCCCTTTTATGATGATTTTTGGAAATGGGCAAAATGGGGAAAAGCATTAATGGATTTGCACATCAATTATGAAACTGCAAAACCGTTTGATTTAAAAGAACATCATTCCCGGACAAAGGCAGAATCCAGACGCCGGAAAGAAATGTATGCAACTTTAAAAGAACCAGAAGTTATGTTTGGCCTGCAGCCGAAACTAAAACCCAAATTAAAAGCAGACAGGGAAAAAGGCATCATTGAAATTGACGAACTTACCTTTTTAAGCAGTGTTCCCAAAGAAGCATGGGAATACAAACTCGGCAACCGCAGCGCATTGGAATGGATTCTTGACCAGTACAAAGAAAAAAAGCCCAAAGATCCCACAATTGCGGAAAAATTCAATACCTACCGCTTTGCTGATTACAAAGAACATGTGACTGACCTGCTCAAACGGGTCTGCACAGTAAGCATTGAAACAATGAAGATTGTTGATGAAATGAAAAAAGAAAATATTTCACAGTAAATATACCGATACTTAAAATATTTTGATCATTCTGCATGGCAGATTTTAACCGCAGAGTAACGCAGAGTTTCCGCAGAGTTTTTTATGTGTGAAATTCAGGTCTGAAAAAATGAGATTTTCTGAACATTTGGCAAATGTTTCAGGTAATGGTATATATAAGGTGATTTATGAAAATAAATATCCCATTTCAGTTCACAGGCACAGGGCACATGCTGGAAGCTTATGCTATAGACTTTCATAAAATGTTTGTCCGAAAAACCCTAAGGGTTTCCAAAACCCTTAGGGTTTTCAGGCAACAACCTTTATCTTAAAAACTATACTTTTCTGGAATATTCTTTTCTGGAAATCACATAAGGAATCGTATGAAAGAACAAATTTTTTTTTTACAGCCTTTTCAAAAAGATGTTATGTCTTATCCTTTTAACATCAAAGGCAATATTGCCAGAAATTTTGATTCATTTTATATCCGTTATGAATTTCTCGGAGATTTGTCAGAGATACTGATACCTGAAAAAGCAGATATACCAGCCCGGAAAAACAATCTATGGCAGAATACCTGTCTGGAATTTTTCATAGCTCTCAGGGAACTGCCCCAATACTGGGAATTTAATCTTTCGACATCCGGGGACTGGAATGTTTATTCTTTCACAGATTACCGAAATGGAATGAAAGAGGAATTGTCCTTTGCATCACTTCCCTTCAAAATTAAAAAGCAGACTGAATCCTTTCAGCTTGATTTTGAATGTGATCTGGGAAAAATTATCAATAAATCTCAGCCTGCAGAATTTGGTGTCTGCACTGTCATCAAATATAAAAACAGGGAATTGGGTTACTGGGCTTTGATGCACTGTGATGATAAACCTGATTTTCATCTAAGAGACAGTTTTATATTAAAATTATAGCCTTTAAGAAAATACTTTTGGGGTTTCACGCAGGTTGGGGTGAACGGAGTGAACCCCAACTGAATCAGGATGCTGGGGTTCACTCCGTTCACCCCAGCCTACCCAAAATAATTATCTTAAACACTATAGATGATTTCCAGAAAAGAATATCCCGGAAAAGCAGCATAAGCTTCCAGCCTGTGCGTTGTGCCTGTGAACTGAAATGGGATATTTATTTTCAGAAATCACCTTATCAGGAGCATCATGTTCAACACAGGAAAGGAGGTAACTGGAACTTGAGTTTTTGTAATCTGATAAAGGAACGTATTATTATCACTCAATTTTTAACTGCGGGAGGAAAGAAATGAAAGGAAGAATTGTTGTTTTTCATCTGCTGGCGATTGCTTTCTGGGTTTTTGCAGCATCTTATGCAGCAGAACAAAGCGATACGCCTGTTAAGGCCGAATCATCCAGTCACGAATCTCACACAGCGACTGATCCGTCTAAATCATCTCCGCCAGCATCCGGTCATGAATCTGACACTGGATCTGATGCGTTGAAAACATCTCCGCCAGCATCCGGTCACGAATCTCACACAGGATCTGATCCATCGAAAGCATCCACGCCATCTGACGCAGACAAGGCACATCCTGCTGATCATGATATGAGCAAAGATATGCAGATGATGGAAGAACATCTGAAAAAGATGGATGCCAATATGGAAAAAATCAGATCTGCTGCCGATCCGCAGGAACGTCATAAACTGATGCAGGAGCATATTGCAGATATGAAAGAGGGCATGAAGATGATGAAAAATATGCCCGGATGCAAAATGATGTCCGGCGGAGGTATGATGAAGGAAGGTCATGAGATGGGGATGGGAAATATGATGATGTGCCATAAGATGATGGAAATGAAGATGAAAATGATGCAGAGCATAGTGGAAGGCACGCTTGAATCTTCTCAAATGGCAAAATAGTTTTTTATGACAGGGAGGTTTATTTCAACTCCCTGTTTTTATAAGGAGGATATCAGATGAACAAAAAATCTCTGTGTATGTGCATATTGATATTTCTGACAGTTACAGCTTCTGCTGCAATGGCTCAGGTTTCCCATTCCCAGCATGAATCCCATTCATCTGCCGCGGCAGATAAATCTTTTCACACGAAAATGTCTGTTCCGGATGAAATCATGCAGGATCAGATTTTTCCGATAAAAATTTTTATTCAGGATGAAAAAGGACAAAGTGTTAGGCAGTTTGATACATTTCAGGAAAAACTGATGCATCTTATCCTGGTCAGTGATGACCTGGGATTTTTCCTTCATCTTCATCCTGTGTTTAAGGAAAACAGCTTTTTTCTGACAGAAACCATGCTTCCTGATGCCGGAAATTATACGCTTTTTTGTGACTATAAACCCGCGAATGCCGGAGAGCAGGTTTCAGTGCTGAAACTCAGTGTAAAAGGAACAGTGAAACCGCCAGCAGTGCCGGACACAAAGAAAAACGAAAAGATTATCGGAGATGTGAAGGTCGGTATGTATTTATCACCGAAAACAGTGAAAGCCAATGAGGAAACAACTGTTACCTTCAGTCTGAAACAGGTTTCAGATGACAGCCCTGTTAAAGAACTGCTGCCCTTTCTCGGTGAGAAAGGCCATCTTGTCGTGATCAGAAAATCAGAAGTGTTAAACGTCAATGACTATATTCATGCGCATGCAATGAAAGAAGGGGAAAGGTCTGAAATAAAATTTATGACCAAATTTCCCGGTGCAGGCATGTACAGGCTGTGGTGTCAGTTTAATTATAAAAACAGCGTGCTGACCGCTGATTTCTGGATAAATGCTGAATGATCAGAATGCTCTATGAGACCAAAAAGAATCAGGTTGCAGATTTGACACATTCACAGTATGCGATACATGCACTGGATTATATTTTTGCACATCCGATTTTCAAAGCAAGCGATTTTACAGGTTCCAGAAATATACCGCCTCCGACAGCAAAAAAAATTCTCGCTGTATTAAGGGATAACGGGTTATTAAAAATTCTGCGTGAAGCGGGCGGACGCCGGGCTGCTGTTTATATTTTCGGAGAACTGGTGAATATAGCGGAAGGGAAGGATGTATTTTGAGGTTAATGCATTAACCTCAAAATATTTTGCAGCTCATAAAATGAAAAAAATGATCCGCAAAATATTTCGTAATTTTAACAGATTTAAATTACGTGATATAAGTAGGCAAACAAAAATTTTCATGTATTCAAAAAACCGGATTTTTCGGAAAAATCCGGTTTTTCTGAAAATTTTATGACCGAAAATTTATGGAACCTTACTTAAATGGCATAATAAAACCTTTGCACCGGACGGACTGAACGTCCGGAGGTGAGCTTTTCGTTGGCTATAGGGAATAAAAACAGATGTCCAAAGTCTTAATCCATCAGTATTACAACAATCTTGACCGTGCGGTTCAGTTCGGGAAATCCAAAAATGAACAGAGCATCCGCAATCATTTCTGGAACCTGCTCAACGACTATGCGCGGAAGCAGAATTTTGAACTGGTTGCCGAAGTTGCCTGCATGGGCACAAAGGGGAAAAAGGTTTATCCGGATGGCATTGTCAAAAACCTTTTCGGGCTCGACATCGGGCTGTGGGAAAGCAAGGATGAAAAAGATGCGATAGAGGATGAAATAAATGCCAAACGCAAAAAGGGGTATCCTTTTGCCAATATCCTGTTTGAGGATTCCCATACGGCTGTTCTTTTTCAGCACGGTGCGGAAAAAATGCGGGTTCCGGTGCGTGATGCGGACAAACTGCACAATATCATTTCTGAATTTGTTTCCTTCAAAAGCGATATTATTGTCAAATTTGAGGACGCGATTGAAAAATTCAGGGCAGATATTCCTGTGATTGTGGAAACTCTGCGGAAGCGCATTGACGAAACACGGGTGAAAAACAAAGAATTCACTGAAGTCAGCGAAACTTTTCTTGCTTTGTGCAAAGCAGAAATAAATCCGGATATTACAGCCGCAGATGTGCGGGAAATGATGATTCAGCACATTCTGACCAGTGACATTTTCAACAAAATTTTTGATGACGCGGATTTTCACCGGCACAACAACATTGCCCGTGAACTGGAAAAACTCATTGAAATCCTGTTCACTTTCAGCGAACGCAAAAACCTGATGGGAAATATTGAGCATTATTATGACACCATCAACAGCGCGGCCGCGTGCATTGCGGATCATCATGAAAAGCAGAAGTTTCTGAAAGTATTGTATGAAAATTTTTACAAGGTTTACAATCCCAAAGCCGCAGACCGGCTCGGCGTGGTTTACACGCCAAATGAAATTGTGCAGTTTATGATTGAAAGCACGGATTTTCTTCTGCACAGGCATTTTGGCAAAACTTTGGCTGACAAAAACGTGGAAATCCTTGATCCCGCGACAGGAACAGGAACCTTTGTCTCTGCCGTCATTGACCATATTCCCACTCAGCACCTTGCACACAAATACAAAAATGAAATTTACGCGAATGAAGTTGCCATATTACCGTATTATATCGCCAATCTGAATGTGGAATACACGTTTAAACAGCGGATGGGATATTACGAAGAATTCAAAAATCTGTGTTTTGTGGATACGTTGGACAATACCGATCCGCTTGCATACTCCGGACAGCAGCGCAGTGTGTTTGGCCTGAGTTCGGAAAACACAGAGCGAATCAAACGCCAGAACAGCAAAAAGATTTCTGTGATTATCGGAAATCCGCCGTATAATGCCAATCAGATGAATGAAAATGAGAACAATAAAAACAGGGAGTATCCCAGAATTGATGAAAGAATCAAAGAGACATATGTAAAGCAAAGTACTGCACAAAAGACAAAAGTTTATGATATGTATTCACGTTTTTACAGGTGGGCAACTGACCGGCTGGATAAAAACGGCGTGCTTGCTTTTATTACCAACCGGAGTTTTATTGACAGCAGAACCTTTGACGGTTTCAGAAAATGTGTGCAGGATGATTTTGCCGCCTGCCATATTGTTGATACCAGAAGCGATGTGCGGGCAAATCCGAAAATTGCAGGAACAACGCACAATGTTTTCGGCATACAGACAGGCGTTGCCATTATGTTTTTGGTAAGGAAAGAAAAGCAGGAAGGCAAATGCAAAATTGAATATGCTGCAATGGAAGATAATTGGCGCAAAGAGATTAAACTGGAATGGCTGCGGAACAACAAATTTGAAAACATTGCTTTTGAAAAAATCAGTCCGGACAAAAACAGCAACTGGATTAATCTTGCGGATACTGATTTTGAAAGTTTGTTGCCTTTGGCAAATAAAGAAACCAAACTGGCGAAAAGTAAAAATGATGAAAAGGCATTATTTGGTTTGTTTTCAATGGGCGTTGCGACAAATAGGGATGAATGGGTTTATGATTTTGATAATGATAATATTCATAATAAAATTAAATATTTAATTTCAATTTACAATTCGGATACTGAGAAATTTTCAAATCAAAAAAATTTTGAAAATAAATTGAATTATTCCATAAAATGGACGCGTGGTTTGAAACAAAAACTTCAGAAAGGTTTGAAGATAGAATATAAAGAGGGAAGTATTATTCATTCTCAATACAGACCTTTTCTTCGAAAATTTTTATATTACGATTCGATTTTAATTGAGATGCCATCATTAAATGGAGTTCTTTTTCAATCTGAAAATAAAATTATTTCAGTAAATATAGGAACACCTGACTGGTGCGCTTTAGGAAGTAATTTTATGATGGATTTAGCTACGTTGAAATTTGGCAATGGAGGCACCTATTCACTTCCTCTTTACCGCTATACTGAAAGCGGAGAGCGCACAGACAATATCACTGATTGGGGTTTGGAGCAGTTCAGAAATCACTATCATTTGTCTGAACCGGGATTTTCAGGATTAAAGGATGAACAGGATTTAACAGACGGAAAGAAACGGAAAAAATCAGGCAAATCTGCCAAACAGAAAAATGCGGAAGGGGAAATCAGCAAAGAGGATATTTTCCATTACACCTATGCTGTGCTGCACAATCCCGCATACCGCACAAAATACGAACTGAATTTAAAACGGGAATTTCCCCGCATTCCCTTTTATCCTGATTTTTGGAAATGGGCAGAATGGGGAAAAGCCCTCATGGATTTGCACATCAATTACGAAACCGCAAAACCATTTGATTTGAAAGAACATCATGCGGAAACAAAGACAGAATCCATGCGGCAGAAAAAGGCCGAATCTGCCAAAGAGCCTGAAGCAGTTTATGCTCCAAAAATAAAACCCAGACTCAAAGCAGACAAAGAAAAAGGCATTATTGAAATTGATGAAATCACGTTTTTAAGCGGTGTTCCCAAAGAAGCATGGGAATACAGACTCGGCAACCGCAGCGCATTGGAATGGATACTTGACCAGTACAAAGAAAAAAAGCCGAAAGATCCGACAATTGCGGAAAAATTCAATACCTACCGCTTTGCTGATTACAAAGATCATGTAATTGATCTATTGAAACGGGTCTGCACAGTAAGCGTGGAAACAATGAAAATTGTTGAAGAAATGAAAAAAGAAAATATTTCGCAGTAAATTTTTTCTTTCCTCTTCAAAAGGAGGTGCATATGAAAACCGGCAAACGCGCGGAACTGGAAAAATTTGTGGAAAGCCAGCGTCTGCAACTGGGACTGGATGAGGATGAATCCCAAGACCTTTTGCAGCAGGCCATGTCAGAGTCCGAAGAGCATGAACCTGATCTGGAGATTGATTTGGATTCTGACGGGGGAATGGTGCAAACAAATTTTGCTGCAGTGAGAGGACAAAACAACCTTCAGGCAGCGGCAGGTCCCGGTCAGAAAAAAAACAAAGCAATGGGCAAAAGGAGCCATATTATGACGGATCCCTATCTTTCAGAATCCCAGACCATAAAAACCCGTCCCACAAAAGTCAGCAGCTTCCGCTCCCTGTTTTTTGAACATGCGCTGCCCAATGAATATATCGTGCAGATTGGTGTCAGGGAAGCAAAACCGGTGCTGGGGGGAAAATATTTCAAAATCGGAAAACGCTTTCTGAAATTCCCTGCTGCTGTGCAGACCGTGTATTTCACCTCAGACAATGCCAACAAAAACTATCAGGGCCTGCGTATTGACGGATATGCGTGCTGGCGTATTGATCCGGAAAAACCGGAAATCGCGGTCAGATCTCTGGATTTCACTGATCGCAGTCATCCCATGGGCAACACCAACCGCATTCTCAGAACCATCTGCACAGAAGCCATCCGGCATATCATTGCCAATATTTCCATTGAGGACGCGCTGACCAAGAAAGATGAAATCGGCCTGAATCTCAAATCCCAACTGGAAAGAGTGGAACGAAGCTGGGGCATTCTGTTTGATCAGGTGGGAATTGAACGGGTTACAATTCTGTCTTCCAGTGTGTTTGAAGATTTGCAGCAGAAAACCAGAGACGGGCTGCGGCTGGCTGCCGCACAAAGCCGGATGGAAACAGATCAGTCCATACAGAAGCAGAAAGCTGAACATACTGAGGAAATGGAAACCCTGAATTGTGAGACTGACAAAAAAACCCGGATTCTTCGGGCAAAAACAGAAAGTGAAACGCACAGGGTGGAACTGGAGGAAAGAGTAAAACGGGAAACAGAGGATCGCAGTGCGCAGGAACAGTTGAAAAAAGCGGAAAATGAGGCGGCAGAACGATCTTCTGTACAGAAAGCCGAACAGGACAAACGCCAGTTCATTCGGGTGACAGAACTGGAATCTCTGAAAAATGAGGAAAAGCACAAACTGGAAACTGCAAAAGCCGCTTCAGAAGCGCAAAGCCGTATCAATGCGGCAGAGACTGAAGCAAAAATCGCTGAAGTGCAGGCACGGACTGAACTGGATAAAACCGAGGCCAATCACAAAAAAGAGTTGAGACAGCGGGAACTGTCTGCCATTCTGGAAATTCTTTGTCTGGAAAAAGAAACAGAGGTGAAGGAAAAACGTCTGGCTGCGGAACTGAAAGCACAGTCTGCGAATTTTGATCAGAAACTGAGGGAAATCCGGGAGCAGGCCACAGTGAATCAGGAAATGGAAACCCTGCGGCTGGAAAGACTGAAAACAGAAGAGGAAATAAAAAACAGGATTTCCCCAACCCGTGTCATGGCCGGACTTGTTGCCAGACTTCCTGAAATTGCATCTTCTCTGCATGTGGATCGCTATACGGTTTTCAGCGGAAACGGGGAAGCCCCGCTGTCCCATCTGTTTGCACAGATACTTGATCTTATGGGAGAACATGGCATCAGCAGATTTCTGAAAGAAGAGGAATGAATCAGGAAAAATATGTGCAGATGTATCACTGCATAACTCCTGATTTTAAAACATTTTTTCCCAAAAAAGGGAGTATTTGAGATTGTTTACAGGATATTATCAGAAAGAATATGATGTGATTGTGGTGGGAGCAGGCCATGCCGGGTGTGAAGCTGCGCTGGCCCCCGCGCGGATGGGGTGCTCGGTTCTGCTGCTGGCAATTGATCTGGACAAACTCGCGGCCATGCCCTGCAGTCCGTCCATCGGGGGCATGGCAAAGGGACAGTTGGTGCGGGAAATTGATGCATTGGGCGGTGAAATGGCAAAAGTCACAGACAAAACCGCTATCAACTACAAAGTGCTGAACACCAAAAAAGGCCCGGCTGTTCAGTCTTCCCGAACCCAGAATGACAAAAAACGCTATCATATGGCAATGAAATCGGTCATTGAATCCCAGCCCGGGCTGGATCTGAAACAGGCCATTGTGGAGCGACTGCTTATTGAAGACGGACGGGTTGTCGGCATAGAAGATCATACGGGTTTCGGATACAAAGCAAAGACCGTGATTCTGGCTACCGGCACGTTTCTTTGCGGACTGGTGCATATCGGTTTCCGGTCCATCAAAGCAGGACGCGCGGGGGAATTTGCATCTTACAGCCTGCCGGAACATTTGCGGGAACTGGGATTTACTCTGGGCAGAATGAAAACCGGAACACCGCCGAGACTGCATAGAGACAGCATTGATTTCAGTCAGTTTGAAATGCAGGAACCCATGCAGGAGCCCATTACGCCATTTTCCGGTTTTACCACAGAAATCACCATGCCACAGGTTCCGACTTATATGGGACATACCAATGAAAGGAGCCAGCAGATTGTGCGGGACAATCTGAAATATTCTGCTTTGTACGGAGGAATGATTACAGGTGTGTCCGCGCGCTACTGTCCTTCCTATGAAGACAAAGTGGTGAAATTCCCGGAACGCACCCGGCATCATGTGATTTTGGAGCCGGAAGGACTTGATACCAAAGAAATTTATGCCAGCGGGCTTGGCAACAGCCTGCCCATTGAAGTGCAGATTCAGTTTGTGCATTCGGTAAAGGGACTGGAGCAGGCAGACATCATGC
>CAZHPS010000194.1:0-11576 GCA_964534335.1 uncultured Desulfobacterales bacterium | reverse complement strand
TACCAATTCACCGTTGAAAATGTGCTTTTGAAAAAAATAATACATTGTAATCAGATAGAAAAATATGATTCTATTGTATAGAATCAATGGAGAATTGGTATCAGAGATATGCGTCCGATCAGAAGTTTTTCAGTGATATTTTTTTCAAAGGCGGAAACTGTTTTCTTTTCACTGTCTTCCACAAACTGTCTGCCGCAGTCTCTGCACCGGTGATTCTGTTTGCCGGTATGGATATGACCGTTTTTTCTGATGTTTCCGGAATTGCATTTTGGGCATTTCATAAAAAAATCCTTTCACTGAACATTGTGATTTAAAAAGTTCTCCGGAAAACACTGATACAGATATATCTGTTTGTAAAGTATAAATATTATACCAATTCGCCATTGGTTTTATACAATGCGGAATGCAAACCGGAGGAGTGCAAAAATTAAGCGGAGCGGTTTTTTGCAAACGCGGAACCGGGGAAAAACTGACAATAAATATTGTATCAAATCAATGGAGAATTGGTATTATAACAGCATTACTTGTGTAGCACTACCAAAATATTTGTTTCCCACAGAGTACACAGAGAGGAAAAGACCACAGAGAACACAGAGAAAAAACTTTGTGATCTCTGTGGGAAATTCTCTGTGTCATCTGTGGGAATTCAATTGTTTCCCACAGAAAAAACAGAGAAATCAGTCCGCAAATGACATCAGCACCGCGCCGGTTTCCACAGCATCCCCGCGACTGACTTTTATATCCTCAATATGTCCCTCACAGGGAGAGGCAACCCCGCTTTCCATTTTCATGGATTCGATAATCAGCAGTTCCTGGCCTTTGAAAATCCGATCCCCTTTTTTCACTTTAATATCCACAATCAGCCCCGGCATGGGACACAGAAGCAGATTGTCCGGAACTTTTTCAGCCGGACTGGGCATATATTCCGCGAGTTTCCATTCTCTTGGGGAATAAATCTCAAAGGTTCCGGTAATGCCGCAGAAAGCCGCGCCGATGAAATTCCCGCTGTACTGAATCCGGAAATAATGGGGTTCGCCGTTGATATGCAGTTTCAGACGGCGCCGGTAAAATTCAAAGGGCGGAGCCTCTATTGCATATTTTCTGTCATCAATCCACGCGATCCACTGCAATTCTCCGGTTTCTTTCTGCAACCTGATTCTGAAAATATTGTTTTCATTTTTGACAATGTATTCATGGGCTTTTTGTGATCCTACCGGTTTGCCGACCTGGGGCCGCATGGGCTGCAGAGAATCCCTGATCAGGATTTCCCTTGTGTGATAAACCATTGTAGTGGCAATCGCCATATACACAAGATTTTCACGGGAAACCGGCATTTCATTGTTTTCAATGTGCTGCGGAATGAAATCTGTTGACAGATCACCATTGACAAACGCGGAATGCCCCAGAATCCGGTTGACAAAATCAATATTGGTCTGCACCCCTTCAATGTGATAGCGGTTCAACGCGCCGACCAGATTTTTTCTGGCCTTTTCCCGATCTTCTCCCCAGGAAATCACTTTGGCAGCCATGGAATCATAATACACATTGATATTGCTGCCTGCGCATATGCCGCTGTCCACCCGGATATTTTCCCCTTTGGGATAACCATAGCGTGTAATCAGTCCCACAGACGGAATAAAGCCCCTGCCCGGATCTTCCGTGCAGATACGTGCTTCCATTGCCCATCCCCTGATTTCCACATCCTCCTGCTGAAGGGGAAGCGGTTCCCTGTCTGCAATGCGGATCTGCAGTTCCACCAGATCCAGACCGGTCACCATTTCTGTCACGGGATGTTCCACCTGCAGACGGGTGTTCATTTCCAGAAAATAGAAATTTCTGTCCTGATCCATGATATACTCAATGGTTCCCGCGTTCACATACCCTGCTTTCCGGGCCAGTTCGCAGGACAGTTTTCCCATTTTCCGGCGCAGGATTTTGTCCAGAAACACCGACGGGGATTCCTCAATGATTTTCTGATACCTGCGCTGAACCGAACATTCCCTTTCCCCCAGATACAGAACATTGCCATGTGCATCCGCAAGAATCTGGATTTCAATATGACGGGGCCGGGAGATGTATTTTTCAATGAAAATCCGGTCATCCGCGAATGCCTTTCGTGTTTCGGCCTGGCAGAAACTCAGAGCGGATTTCAGCGATTCCGCATCCGTGACAATTCTCATGCCTTTTCCGCCCCCGCCGGCAGCCGGTTTCAGCAGCACGGGAAAACCGATCTGCTCGCACGCGGACAGGGCTTCCTCGAAAGAGGTGATGGATTCGGAAAGACCCGGCACGGTCGGAATCCCTGATTCTGCTGCCAGTTTCTTTGCCGCGATTTTGTCTCCCAGCGCGGAAATCACTTCTGCCGAAGGCCCGATAAAGGTCAGCCCCGCATCTGAAACCATCCGGGCAAATTCCGCATTTTCCGATAAAAAACCGTAGCCCGGATGAATGGCCTGACTGTTGGTTTTGAGCGCGGCCTCAATGATCTTTTCCTTCACCAGATAGGATTCTCCGGGTCTTGTTCCTCCAAGGGGTACAGCCTCGTCCGCATGGGTCACATGAAGATTTCTGAAATCAATATCAGAATACACCGCCACACTCCGGATTCCCATTTTCCTGCACGTCTGAAGGATGCGGACAGCGATTTCGCCCCGATTGGCGATCAGAATTTTTTCAAACATTTTTATACCTCACAGGGGAATGTTTCCGTGTTTACGTTCCGGTTTTGCGATTCTTTTGCCTTCCAGAAACTGCAGGGTCCGAATCAGCCGATGCCGCGTATCCCTTGGAAAAATGACATCGTCAATATATCCGCGTTTTGCAGCCAGAAAGGGATTGGCAAATTTCCTGCGGTACTGTTCCATTTTTTCATTCAGCAGGACTTCCGGGTCTGACGCGGCTTTGATTTCCTTCCGGTGAATGAGTTCGGCTGCGCCTCTGGGGCCCAGTACCGCAATTTCCGCTGTAGGCCAGGCATAGTTTATATCGCAGTGAATGTGCTTGGAATTCATGACCAGATATGCCCCGCCGTAAGCCTTTCGGACAATCACGGTTATACGCGGCACGCTGGCCTCGACATAGGCATAGAGCAGTTTGGCCCCGTGCCGGATGATCCCGCCGTGTTCCTGTTCAGGTCCTGGCATGAATCCCGGCACATCCACCAGACAGATCAGGGGAATGTTGAACGCGTCGCAGAATCGGACAAATCTGGCGGCTTTGCACGAGGCATTGCTGTCCAGAACACCGGCAAGCACCGCGGGCTGATTGGCCACAAGTCCGATGGTCTGCCCTCCCAGCCGTCCGAGTCCGCAGATGATGTTCCGGGCAAAATGCGACTGAATTTCCAGAAAATCCGCTCCGTCCAGAATGCTGTATATCAGCACATTCATGTCATAGGTCTGGTTTGAATTCGGCGGAACCAGATAATCCAGAGTGGGATCCGTGCGTTCCGGAGGGTCTCTGAGATCCAGAAACGGGGCTTTCTGACGGTTGTTTGAGGGAAGATAGCTGATTAAACGGCGGACTGCTCTCAGGCACAGGATGTCATTGGGCAGAACAAAATGGGCCACACCGCTTTTTTCCGCATGAACCATTGCGCCCCCCAGTTCATCCGAGGAAATATCCTTATGAATCACAGTTCTGACCACATTGGGGCCTGTGACAAACATGTAGGAAGAGCGATCCACCATGAACACAAAATCCGTGAGAGAGGGACTGTAAACCGCTCCGCCCGCGCATGGCCCCATAATGCAGGAAATCTGGGGCACAACCCCGCTGGCATTGACATTTCTGTGAAATATTTCACCATAAGCCGCAAGCGCGTCCACGCCTTCCTGAATCCGTGCGCCGCCGGAATCGTTCAGGCCGATAATCGGGCATCCCATACGGGTGGCAATATCCATGACTTTGCAGATTTTCTGGGAATGCGCCTCACCGAGCGATCCTCCGATCACGGTAAAATCCTGGGCAAAAACAAACACCTCTCTGCCGTCAATGGTTCCGTGCCCCGTGATAACGCCGTCTCCGGGATAACTTTCCTCTCCTTCCCCCCGTCCTTGTTTGAGAATATCAAATTCCTCAAAAGAGCCTTCATCCAGCAGAAGATCGATCCGTTCCCGCGCGGTCAGTTTTCCGCGGCGGTGCTGATCCGCAATCCGATCCCCGCCCCCGCTGAGAAATGCCTTTTTTTTCATTTCAGACAATTCCAGAATATTGCTGTGCATAATTTCTGCCATAAAGCTGTTTCCTTTTTGTTAGTTACCTTTCCTGTTCTGTCCAAACCTGTTCAAAAACTGCCTTGAAAGGGCGATACATTTTTCAGGAAGTATTTTTATGTAACACCCTTTCAGGGCTGAATTATTTTTTATATCCACAGGATGTTGCCATATACCGGTATGTATTCACCCTTCGAGGCTGAAATACATAGAATCTCAATGAACATATATCTCATGGTCTCGCTGCTTCGTCCAGTGCTTTTTCAATATCCCCAAAATTCAGTTGCAGCAATTGATCCTGCAAGGCAATTGCCCTGCGGATGATATCAATATCATCTTCATGGTCTGCTTCCCGAAGAATTCGGACTGCCGCTTCAACCATTTCTTTTCGATATAGCATTGGAACAGGTCTATCCAATTTTGTTATGCGATCAAAAATCTTTTCAAATATCGCCAATGCGGAAAACGGGGATTCATTTGATAATCTGACAAGCCACTTATTGAAGCTGTGAAGATACCCGATTTTATCGGTTTCTTTAAAGCAGGAAAGAAATCTGTCAGCAATGATCATGGATTTACCGTTTTCATCCGTATCCAGTTTGTCAAACGCAGATTCGATTTCATTCAGTAATTCCGGATCAATATTTTCAGATTCGCATATTCTGAGCAGTCCCTTTTCACATTTGCTTTGAATGTCTTTTTTGGCGATATTGGCACTGAAAACCCTTATCACGCCTTTCCAGACATCAGTTTTATTGATTGACTCAAGTTCTGCATAGAAATCATCCTCCGGGATGAAATCTCTCAGATAGACCAGGGTATAAAGCATTCCGAAGTATTCTCCTGCAACATCCGGAGCTTCATTTATCATCCTGCGGAGATACGGCTCCACTTTGTCAAAATTCTTGAAATACCGGTAATACAGAAAATTATAAGCAAATCGCCATAATAACGGATGCGGATCTTCAAAAGCAGAATCAAAAAGCAGCCAGGCTCTTTCCGGGTCAAACTGAGCATAATAAGGAAGATACCTGAGAATTGGCAAACGGACAGAGGGATGAGAATCTTTGATGAAACGGTATAGTAGGGGGAAATGCAGATCATGAAGCGGCAACTGATTTTTCAGTCTGTTATATGCCAACAATATTGCACTTTCTGCACACTTTCCACGCACAGAATTCAGTGCCTGATTTCCAATATCCTGTATGTCAAGTTCATTTTTCCCCTCCCGGAAAATTATTTGTTTCAGTTCATCCGGGTCGTGATGACCTGCAAGGCGGATCAGAAAAAACAGTAAGAGTTCTATATCTTCTTCCTGTTCAATAACATAGCAGCAGGCATTTAAAGCTGTAATGAGAGTGTAACTGTTTTTTTCTTCCCATAAAAAGGGAAACTGAAGAATCCAATTGAGCAGAATCTGTCCCAATTTTTCCCCATCCGGTAAAGGTTCTATGGGGTTCCAATTGTCAGGAGGTCTGTGATTCCCAAAACGATAGAGAACATGATTCGAAATCCCCGAAACAATGGATGCAGCATAATCATTGATAATATTACCGGAGACAATCATATCGAAAAAAGGAATAAATCTGGAAGGGTGAATTGAACAAACATCTCTGAAGGTACTTACGACCTGTTCGTAACCTCCGATAATAGCTCCGTCATGTCTGTCAGAATCATTCTGTTTGTAATTGTAATAGGAAAATAGCCTGATGAGTGTGTTATCAGAAAGTGACAGAATTTGTTCCTTTAAAACAGGTGATTGGACAGTTCCCGCCCAAGAAAATATTGAAGCCCAAGAAAATATTGAAGGCTTTAAAGGCCATTCACCGAACTGATTCCGCCATTTATCAATAAAAACAACTGTTTCTTGGCCCCGGAGAAAAACAGGAATATTGCATAAATACAGATACTTGGTCTTCTGTCCCCATATGGGTATTTCCGGATATTTTTCAATGTTATGGGGGTGAAGTTCCAATATCTGCTTTTGAATTTTAACCTGAAGATCATCAGAAAAATAAATAAATGAGTGTGTTATCAGATTTCCGATTTCATATTCCAAATGGTCGCAGTTTAACAGATCACTATCTGTGAGCAATTTAGAGATAATCTGAATGTTTGCCGGAATATTTTTCTGTATTGCTGAGATTAAAAGATAAATAATTGATAAGTCCTCGCTGTTTACAAGAGTCTGCCTGTGTTCATTCCACCAGGGAGCATTATTCCCTGCCCTGTATTGAAGACCGGATTCTATGGCATCCAACAGAACATTCAGAGGGCCGTAATGCCTGAAATTGCTTTCCTCATGTATTATACGCCAGCTTGTTGAATCCAAAAATGAAAAGTAGTATTTGGATGTAAGATTCCATCGTGTTTTCACCTGATTTTCAATGAAGGTTATTGCCTGAGAAAGAAGATAATCCGAAGAAGACAGTCTTTTTTCGAGGAAATCTTTACTATGAAAGTTATGTTCCATGCAGAGCAATGAATCATCATGGTTGCTGAGATCAAAGTTATCTTTTTCATCCGGAATATTCAAAGTGATATATTTCCAGAGTAATTCATCACCTTCATTCAGGTTATCTATATATTTTGAGATAATCTCCCCTATGAAAGAGAGTTTTGCATTTTCCTTTAATGAATCAATCAGCAGATTCAGAAAGTTTCCGAATCCTTCTGTCTCCCACCGGTCAAAATGATGTAAAGTTCTGCATATATGAAATGCATTATCAGTGCTTATTTTTATCAGATCATTCCATAGGCGGAGTACGGCTGCCGGTCTTTCATTCATCCAATTTTCAAGTTTGGAAATAAAAAATGAACGCAAGCCTTCATCAGCATTTGTAAGGATTTGACCAAAGATGTCCCCTGACAGCAAATCGAACCACTCCGGACCTTTCACAAAGGCCAGAAAACGTCTGAATAATTCCACCGGATATTTTTTGAGCATCCACATGATCAGCGGTAAAACCTTTTCAGAAGGTTCTGTTTCTGCCAAAGACTGAACGATCAGACGTTTGATATGATATGCAATATCCGGATGATCCAGTGCTTTTCTGATTTGGACAAAAAAACGCTCATTATCATATGTGTTCAGATAAAAGAAAAATGTTCTGATTGCCGGTCGGATAAAGGGTAAGGGGGGATAACTGAGAATAAAGTCTTCCAGACTGCGGCCCATTGCAACCGCTTGTCTTGTCAGCATCGCATCAATCAGTGTCTGGTGGAAGAACGCAATACGTTTCCCATTTGTATCTTCCTGGATAACGCCTTCGCTTATGAGGGTTCGGAATATATTTTCATTTCCCTGAAAACAGACTCTGGGTAAAAACAGGCTTCTTCCTTGCATGAGATCCTCTGCCATATTTTCCAGGGAATGAAGGGCAGTATTTCCGAGTTTATCATTTTTTTCCACAATTTCATTGAGATAAATATCAGTAAAATCATATTCGCTTTTCAGATTATCCGCAGGGACTTTCCCGGCAATTCTTTCATACAGTTTTAAGTTGCGGGGAATTGTCAAAAGAGTCTGTAATATTGGGGGGATTGAATTCGGAAAGATTGTCAGTTTCAGCAGAATGGGAACCACATTCTTTTCATAATCCAGAGAATCTATATTGTGAATAATATCCCATTTTTTATCCCGAAGCAGGGGATCATATTCCAAATCAAATTTTCTGCATACGGCCACTATGGTTATCTTTTCAACAACAGAAAGACGGTCAATCAAAGAAAGAAAAATTTTTAAAGATTTCTGATCTCTTGCAAGAGAAAGGGCATCCAGGGAGTCAATCATAATCAGCGGTTTTCGGAAAGAAGAGAGGCGGGCGGCAAGGCTGACAAGATTATCTTTCAGATTCAGACGATCATTCAGTTCTGCTTCAGAATTCAGGTCATCAAAGCAATCGCCCCGGATATACAACACACCGAACTGCCTGTCATTTTCAAGAATATCGGCAAGTTCACTCAGAATCCAGCTTTTTCCGCACCCGGGAGAGCCGGTTATCATAATCCTGCTTTTACCTGATTTCAGGGAGGAGATAATATCTGCGGTTTCTTTTCTGTCAATTTTTACACAGGCAATTTCCCTTGAGGTACTGTCTCTTCCGATTCTGGAGGCTTCTTTTAAACAGGCGATGATTTCCGCTTCACTTCTGAAAGAAGAAATCGGTAGGCCGGCTTTGACAAATTCAGAGATAACAAATTCACGAGTGATCCGGAAGGTTCTTCCCAAACCGGACTGATTGTCACTGATCAGTTTTTCAGCGATAAGAAACGCTTTATCCGGATCATGCACAAATTTTTGGAATTCATATCGGATGAGCCTGTCCCATGTTTCAAATGAATGGTGGTCGCCAATTCTGATATTTCGGGAAAGATGGAATGTGTCTCTTTTATTTCTTTCAAAGATTTCAGATAATTTTGTAAGGGTGTCTATATGGGATTTGGGAGCATTTCTCTCAAAAATATCATAGGTTTCATAATCCAGAAGCCTTTCCAGATATTGCTGAAAATCACCGAAAGGTGTCTGCGAATAAAAATAAACCGTTCCTCTTATTTCAGGATGTTCCAGTTGATTTCTTGCCTTGACAAGTTCCTCTTTCAAATCCGAAAGTGACCAGTTTTTATGAAGGGTCTGGTTTTTCTTTGCCTGAATAAAGCAATAACTTCCGTCCTGATGCCGGACGATAACATCATCAACAGAAACCGCTTCAGGCACATCCGGAATCCCCACAACATCCATCTGAAGAAATTCCCATTCTTCTTCAAGCATTATCCGGGTGAGCCAGTACAGCCCTATTTTTATCTGGTATTCATCTCCCCGGTGGGAGGGTCTTGCGGCTACGCTCATTGTTTATTATTACCTTCTTTTATCAGAGAGTTGTTTACGTCTATCCACAGATTTTTGAGTAAATGCTCATTTTTCAGCAAAACATAAAATAAACAGTCCTGAACTGTGATTAAGGTGATGAATGTGATGAACTGTGATTTTTCAATCATGCTCATCATCAAAATCAGATGAATCACAGTTCAAGACAATCTTCCCCCCAAAAGGATCAAATGACCCATCATTATCTGGAGCGAACCCCCCGAACATAGCAGCTGCCGTTGCCGGCTAAGAGTTCGGGCACGCCACCGTATATGAAGTTGACGTACCACTCCCAACTTGAAGGAGTTTTGTCCGAACTCCAGCACCATCCCTGCGTTTTGTCAAATACTGGATCAATATACAGATCACCGTTTTTCTCATTCGGTTCCAGCAAAGACATAAACTCCGGAACGGTGGGCAGGTGCCAGTCAGTATAACCGGCAAATTTCTCCTGGTTCAGTTTCCGGATGTATTCCTCAGCTTTTTCATACTTCATTCTATTTTCCGAACCTGATTTCTGCCACATCAGCCCTGTCACATAATCCGTGATGGTTCCGTCTTCGCTGAGAAAAAATGCTGTGTCCTCTGCGGGAAATTCCTCTGTGACCTCTGTGGGAAATTCCTCTGTGTTCTCTGTGGGAAACCTCACCCGGTTATATCCATGCAATGGCAGAAACCATAACTTTTACCCCGTCAATAAGCGTTTCTCCGGAAAGTTCCTGCAAAACTTTCTCGTCTTCCACAGGAACAAACAAAGCAATCATCACCTGTGTCAGACACAGACTTTTGGCATAGGCTGCGGCCTGCTGTTTTGCCTCTTCGGTTTTTACCAGACTGCGGAAACTTTTCACCTCAATTATTCCGGATACGGAGCCGCATCCGAGGTGCAAATCCACTTTGCCGTTTCCTGTGGGAAATTCCGGGCTGACGGTGCAGATTCCGTCCAATGCCTCTTTGAGCCATGCGTAGAGATGAAAATGCCCTACTGCTTCGCTCAGGTGCATATCGGTTCTGCGGGGCTGATCCTTCCAGGGATTCAATCCCCGTGCCTTCAGCCGCGTCAGATAGGATTTGTATCTTTCCATCACTCCCGGCAGATCCGGTTCCGATCCTCCAAACAAATCTGTGATTCTGTCTGTGGGTTCCAAAGCAAGAATCGGAAGACGACCGCCAACCAGTTCAAGGGTCAGGGCATTGTACAGGCAAATTTGGACAAAAGTCGAGGAGAATCTGCAAACATAATTTTTCCGTCCTGCCGAATCCGTGACAGTTTCTTCCTCAATGATTCCGTTCATATACAGATAGCTGCACCATGAAACATGAATACTGAAGGGCAGATCGGATTTTCCAAAAAGATCCATCACATGATTTGCATATTTTCCCTGCGCCTTTCGTACCAGATTCAAAACTGTGTTATTCCATTCCCTGTATGGAGCCGCTGCCGAGACATCATGCCATATCTGAATGTCAATGGGTGTTTCCGTACCGGGATTGTATTTTTCCGTGAGCAGTTCCCCGAACCAGCCGACAAGACCGGGCTGTCCCCGTGTGAAATCAAATACCTGATTCACCACTTCCGGATCAACAGCCTGTCCGCTTTCCGACCGGTACTGCTGAAACAGATTTTCGACTTCCTCCCGCGTGAAATTCGGCACACGGAGCGAACGCTGAATATTGAAAGGCGAACCCCTATCACTTTCCATGCCCAGCACCGCACGCACGCCAATCAAAGCCAGGCCGTGAAGCAGGTTTGTCTCTCTTTTCAGATACATTTCCCTGAACTGGTTGACCATGAGATCCAGCAGCAGTCCGGGGGCTGTATCCACCTCATCAATCAGCAGGATCAGGGGACGATCCCATATGCCGTCCTCTTTGGAAAATATGCGGGAGAAATCCTTCCATGTTTTCAGGCAGGGTTTTCCGGGCAGTTCATCTTCCAGAACATCGGCAAGTCCCTGGGGAAGCTGCGGATAAGCTGAATCTTCAGGTTTGTATACCATTCCCCGGAGCCGTCCCAAAGAGCAGGTATGCACAGCAAACTGATTTCCACAGGCAGTTTCGATCTCACGGACAGCCTGCCGCATCAGCCAGGTTTTGCCGGTCTGGCGGGGAGCCCATATGGTGAAATAATGTCCCCCGTATTCCGGATCATCAATCAGATTTTCCACACAGGATTTCACCAGATTTTTTCTGGGAACCGCAAAATGCCTTTTTTCATCCACAGGGCCGTAAGAATGAAACCGTCTCATGATTTTCTCCAATTTTTTTGCGGGAATCAGGAAAGGTTTCCCACAGAGAACACAGAGAAAAAACGCTGTTATCTCTGTGGGAAATCCTCTGTGATCTCTGTGGGAAACCTCACCCGGCTATAGCCATGCAATGGCAGAAACCATAACTTTTACGCCGTCAATAACCGTTTCTCCGGAAAGTTCCCGCAGAACCTTTTCATCTTCCACAGGAACAAACAAAGCAATCATCACCTGTGTCAGACACAG
>CAZHPS010000193.1:0-11622 GCA_964534335.1 uncultured Desulfobacterales bacterium | reverse complement strand
GCCAGTCCCAGGTTCGGGCTTCCCATGTCTGGGTCCATCCCATTGCCCAGACCGCCAGAGCAAACACAGATCCGGCAATTCCCATGATAATGGCCTGTATCCGTCTGTCTGTCCCTGCAATCCGGGCAATTGTCTGATGCACAGACATTTCAGACCTGTCTCATTGCTGCTTCAAGCCGGGCCTGTCTGCGGGCCGGCCTGTGCACAGGTTCAGATCCGGCCACAAGTCTTCCGGCCTGTGCAATACGGTTCTGGGGCGAGGGGTGGGTTTTGGCAAAATCAAAACCTCCGGGACGCAGATTGTTTTTCATCACCTCCAGCATGTCTGTCAGACCTGCCGGGCTGTATCCCACCCGTCTCATTATGGTGATCGCTGCTGCGTCAGCCTCATATTCCTGTGAACGGGAATAACCGGTATTGATCAGGGTTTTGCTGATGTCAGATATGGTACCTTCAAACACTGTGGTCAGATTTGCCAGATTCTGTCCCCCTAAATTCTTTGCACTTTCTGTTCCGATAATGGTAAGGGCATCGGTAATGCGGGAAGTCTGTATGGCCCGAAGTCCGTGCTGAAACTGGATATGCGCGATTTCATGGGCCAGGACAGCCGCGGCTGCGTCCTCATGCTCACAGCAGCGGAGCAGTCCCCGCGTGACAAAAATCAGTCCGCCCGGAGCAGAAAGTGCGTTTATATCTTCTGAATCCAGAACCAGAAAACGGTACCCGTTAAAGGTTTCCGGAAGATCCGATGCCTGGGCCAGAGTCTGTCCCAGCACATTGATATAGGTGTTGACCTGTGAATCCCTGTACGGCGGATATTTGCCCACAATCACGGCTCCGATGGTACGTCCGATATAATATTCCTGTTCCGGTGTAATATCCTCAAAGGTTTTGGCAGCAGCCATTGCCCCCTTGCTGATGGATCTGGCCTGATCCTGTGTAATCAGACCGGCCGATGCTGCAACCGAAGAGCCCATGGCTGCGAGATCCCCCATGGATTCACATCCGGTCAGAAGAGCGGAAAAAGCAGGGGCCAGACTCAGCCCTGCGGCCATTTTAAAACCTGCGCGCAGAAATTCCCTTCTCTCATTGCAAATCATCATACACCTCCTTCGGGCCGGAGATCTCCCTGTCTCAGGAACTGTTCCATTTCCCGCTGGGATACCTTATAATTTTCCATCCGGTCTATCCAGGAAAAATCCAGATTGGGATTTTTGGACCGGAATTCGTTTTCCACCTGTTTACTGAAACCTTTTCCGGCCAGCGCGAGTTCATCTCCGGAGGCATACTCACTCACATTGTCCGCACCGGCCTTTAATGCAATCTGTTTCTCTGTCAGCGCGGAACTGTGCATCCATCCCCGCACACCGCCCGGAGCCGTCACATTGAACCAGCCATGGTTTTCACCAATACCCTGCACCTGTGTGCCATAGGCAAGGTTCTGAACAATTTTTCCCAAAAAGCTGGGAGCGGAACGGAGCTGCCCGCTTTTCACCCGGACACTCATCATATTTCCATTCATAATTTCTCCTCCTTTTTGAATTCTGACAGGCTCTTTCTGCATAATTTTTCAGTTATATAAATTATTTCATATAATTATCCCTGATTTTATGAAGTGTTCCGTCAGATTCCAACTGTTTCATGAACGCACTGAATTTTTCCGCGAGGACTTTTCCCTCCTGCCCCATGGTTTTTTGGGAAAAACCGATATACACAGGATTTTCCGTAATGACATGCGCAATTTCAAACTTATCCTCCTCAAGCCCGATTTTTCTGCACATAAATCTGAAACAGGCTTCTGAATCTATGGCAAGATCAAAACGCTCCCTGTCAAGCATCTTTATCAGTTCCTCTTTGGTTCTGCAGAAGATTTTGTTCAGTCCCTCAATGGAATCAAATGCTTTTCCGTATTTGTACTCTGTGAGAACACCTATGGATTTATCTTTCAAATCATCAAGAGAAGAGATTTTTATGCCTTTTCCCTTTTTCATCCAGATGACTGTTTTCACTGTGTTGATGGGAACAGTGGGAAAATACATAAATTTTTCCCGCTCCTCTGTTTTAAACAGGGTAAATATCGCGTCTGCTGAACCATCCTCCATGTTTTTCAGTGATCTTTTCCAGGGAAAAACCTCAAATTTGGGTTCAATTGCATTCTGTCTGCAAAATTCAGCAATCACATCCACATCCATGCCTTTGAGTTCATTATTGTCCTCAAAAACCAATGGGGGTGACATTCCGCCGGTGACAAAAATCAACTGTTTCGCCGCCGCACAGAGCGGCAGAAGAAAAACCATCATAAAAATGAATACACCTGCCTTTTTCCCTTTCATAACAATACCCCTTTCCCTGTTTAATATTTTTGTTTAATCAATAATTCCCTTCTCTGTGGTACGATTTTTCCATTATCGCACCTATATCCTGCTCTGCCTTATCATAGAACGCTGTCTCCTGACAAGAGATAAGGGCTGATGTCAGTTTTTCTGACAGGACAGTTCTGTCCGGGGTCTTTGTATTTAGCAAAGCATTCAGTCTGTCTGTCAAAACCTGTTTTTCAATGTCACTGGCTCTGTCATATGCTTTATCCAGAGAACTCCTGACAATTTCAGCAGCTCTTTTGACAAATCTGTCCTGTTTTTCTGTTTTCAGTTTATACATCAAAGAAGAAAAACTGTAACCGGCAAACCATCGGGCTATTTCAGTCTTCTCTGCGTCAAGCCCCGGATTTGCAAACATAAAATGACCGGTATTCAAAATCATCTGTTTAAAGGAAAGATATCTTTGGGGAATCGGAGAATCCCATTCGATAATTGAGGCCGATGGTTTGACAAGCATGTCATCCTTGCCGACAATGTTAAGAAAATGAATGCCGGAAGCACCTTCCCCGATATGAAAATCATGTTTGGATTCATGGGGGATGAATCCGTGTTCGATCAAATCCATAAACGCTGAAAACGGAACCCATCTGTCATCAAATGTCCATTGGATGATTTTAAACAGAGAATTGTTTTTGTTTTCTTTTATGAATTCCTGCCAGCTCCATATAAGCATACTCATGCTTCCTGAAAACAAAATCAGGTTATCCAAAAAAAACAGGGGTAAACCGTTTTGTTTCAACAATTGCCCAAAGGGTTTCATCATCTGGTAAAAAGCAGCAAATGTTTTTTCCATACCCAGGTCTCTTGCACCAATGACAGGCACGCCGTAATAAGCAACTCTGTGAAACTTTTCAGTTACATTTTTACCTTTTTTTTCAATCAGGTAAGAAAGAATCGCTCCGCCTATGCACACAGCAAAGACATTGAGTTTGGAAATATTGTATTTTTTGAGAAGAGGATCAATGACACACAATTCCAGATTATCTGTCAGATCGTCGAGTGTCCAGCCGCCAAGTGTAAACAGGCTGCTGTTTCCCCAATCCACCAGATAAACATCAAAACCTTCCCGGTTGAAGTATTTTATCATATTGTCATCATTGAAATATGTTCCATACGCCCTTGTCATGATGGAATAATTGTATATCAAAGGCCGCTGCTGCTTTTCATAACAATCCGGTTCCGCAGGAAATTTCCATACAATAAAATATTGGTTGTCAAAAAATTTTTCCACATTCCGCATGTAATACGAATCCAGCATAAATTCTCCTCTGAAAGGTTTGAAAAATGAAAACACCTGATTATGGCATGGCAGGTATATTCCCGTATGCAGTTTCAGGATGCAAAAAATATAAACAAATTAAAAATCAGGGCATCACCAGCAGATCTTCGGGTTCCGGCCCTTTTCCGCTTTTCAGGGTGCAGACCGAGAAATCCTCGCCGAAAAGCTGCTTCACCGCAAGCTGGCCTTTGACTTCTCCGGGAATCCATCCCGCAGGCAGCCCTATGGGACTTTGGATAACTTTTCCCGGAGAAATCACCTGCAAAATCTGACCGGTTTTCAGTCCCGTGCCGCCTCCGGCTGAAACATACCATTCGCCTTTGTCCGAGGAAAAGGCACGGCAGAACCAGGGCATAATTTGGCTTTTTTTCACGGCAAAATCCAGCACCTGATGCAATATTGCGGCAATGGCTGTATCCGGATCTTTTCCCGCCAGAGGCAGATTGATCTCCATTGTGGGATAACGGAACAGCAGCCCCGCATCCACAACTCCAATCCGGGTTTTGATATTTCCGGATTTTTCTTTGGGCAGATCAAAATTTTCCATCAGCACCAGCATACGCACGCCCGGATAAAGACTCAGGGCAGCAGAAAGACATTGCAGATCCCGTTCCTGACACGCGGATCGGGACATAACTTCCTCCATTTTTTCCCGGTCAGCGGAAATGACAGGAAGATTCTGTGCCGCGATGGGCAGTGCCTGCATGATTCTCTGCGCAGTCTCCGAAAAGATCTTTTCCTTATCTATAATAAGTCCGGTTTTTACGGGAAAGGAAACCCCTGTTTTTTTCTCTGTCACCGGATCGGAAACCGGGGAAGATTCTGCAGAAGCGATTTCTGAAACCGGAACAGGATCAGCAGCCACTGCTGCCTGTGTATCAGTGCTTTCCGTTTTTGGCACAGGCTGCTGTGTATCTGTCTGCACAGATTTGGCCTCTGTTTTCTTTTCCGCTTTTCTGGAGAAAAGTTTGCCCAGATCTGTGGAAGGTTTCTGATCCCTTTCCCGGAAATAATCTCCGGAAAGCTGAAAAGGCTGATCCACAGTCATCTGCCGCACTTCATCCGCGGAATATTTCTGCCCCTCTTTTTTTTCCGTGCTGACAATATCCGGCAGCGGGCCGCAGCCCCAGAGAATGCCCAAAGTCAGCACCGGTGCCAGCCATTTTTTCATAAACATCTGATTCATCATAATATCCTTTCTGTATAATTTAGTGTTTCAGCATGGTTGATTTGTTTTTTTCTGCCACAAAGGCACAAAGAATCGAAGTTTCACGAAGATTGTTTTTTTCTTTGTGGATCTTGGGAGTTTTGCATCTTTGCAGCATACACCTTTCGGATACGAAGGCACAAAGAAATAAATTTTATGAAAATTTACAAGTGTTTATATAACGTTTTATTCCATTTTTAATCAAGGGAACTGTAAAATTTATTAAAAAGCCTAAGTTGAATCCTGTCAATTTAAGTTGGCTCAGTATTTGAGCTTCCCATACTTTGTTTAAAGTTTCAACCGCCTTAAGTTCAACAATTACCAAATCGTTTACCAAAATATCCAGACGAAGGCCTTCCTGAAAAATTAATCCGTCATAAACAATAGGAATATCTATTTGTCTTTTAACACTCAACCCGGCCTTTTTCAATTCATGTTCCATACATGTTTCATATATTTTTTCCAATAAGCCCGGACCAAGTGCATTATGAACATTAAAAGCAGCATTGACAATCTTTTTTCCTATTTCTTCTTCAACAGGTGATAATTTTTTATAGATTTTCATAATTCTCTCTTTTTTCTTTGTGTATCTTAGTGACTTGGCGTCTTTGTGGCAAATTTTGAAATTTTTATTCTAACATGTTTACCTGCAAAGAACAAGATTTCTTTGATCATCAGAAACAGGAAAGGACAGAAATGCTGTTACTCAGACCGGATTTTTTCTTTGAAAGGCCGTTCAGATCCGGATATTCAGAATAACAATGTTACTTTTTTATCTGTCTGAAATAATTTGTAATAAAAAATATTTCAAATTTTTAATATTTTTTTCTTGACATTCATTATCAGATTTTATAAAAAATAGAGTAACAATGTTCTTTGAAAAACCGGCCAAATTCCGGTTCTTTCATAAATATATTGTATAATCAAATTATTATAATTTGATTTATCTGTAACAGCATTATTTGCTCAGTGTCAGATTCAGTTCCGGAAAAATATTTTCAAAAAATATATCTTTTATTTTTAATGAATTAAAAATGTCATCTTTTCCTCATACCATGTATCAGAACAGGCTCTCAGTAACCATGTTAGACGGACTCAAACCTGACGTTCAGGAACGGCTGGAGGCCGCAGTGCTGGAAATCTTCTCCAACTCGGATTTCCACAAGGCCAGCATCCGGGATGTTGCCAAAAAAGCAGGCGTCAGTTTCAGCACCATATACAATCATTTCGGCAGCAAAGAGCGTCTGGTGTTTGCCTTTGTGGACATCTGGATGGGCAAACTCACAGACCGGGTTGTGGATCATCTGCAGGGAATTGAAGACCTGAAGGAAAAACTGCGCAAGGTTTTCTGGCTGCAGGTGGATTATTATGAGCGGCATCCCGGACTCGGACGCATCCTTTTTATGACCCTGCCCATGCAGACCTGGATGGTGGATGAAACCTTTCGTCAGCGCAAGATGATTGATCTGCTGGTCAATGTTCTGCGACAGGGGCAGAAGGAGGGAATTCTGCGCTCCGATGTGCGGGCCGGAACTTTGCTGGATTTTATCATGGGTTTTGTGCAGCGTTCCTTTTTCATGTGGATTCTGCGGGGCCAGAAAGACAGCATGGCGGAACAGGCCAACACCATGTTTGAAATGGTATGGCGGGGCATGGTCAATCCGAATTACAGAAACGGAGGATCCTTCACAGCTTAGGCTGTGAAAATACAGAAACATCAATCAGCAGATTTGATTGAGGAATTAATATAATGAAACTGAAAGAAAAGATACATACTGCCGTCAATCAGATGGATACCGGTGAACTTGTTTTGCTGTATGAACACATCCGGCTTTTGAAAGAAATGAAACAGGCATTGCGTAAAAAAAGTACGGAAATTCCCATAGAAAAAATTCTTGAGATGACAGGCTCCTCAGCAAGCTGCTGGAGTGATGCGGTAATAAAGGAAAGAGAAGAACGGCAGTGAAATATTATTTTGACACATCATCGCTCGTGAAAATTTATCATCGTGAAAAAGGCACTGAACCTGTATTGAATATTTACAAAAGCCATGATGAAATCATTATTTCGGAACTGAGTAAAATTGAATTTGTTTCAACAATTTGTCGTAAATACAGAGAATGTCAAATTTCACATGAAACTTTGACCGCAGTTGTTCAGAAATTTGCAGATGATGTTAAAATTCGTTATGATGAAGTGCTTAGATTTTCTTCATTGGTAATTGATGAAGCATGGAATCTGATTTGCCGCATTTCTGAAAAATATTCATTGAAAACACAGGACAGCATTCAGCTTGCTTTTTTCAAAATCTATTGTGAAACCGATACGGTGTTTGTATGTTCTGACGATAAATTCCTAAAAATCGTTGAAAATGAAGACATCAAAACATTGTCACCGTAAGAACTGTAAGAATATGAATTTTCAACTGTCTGTATGTCTGTATGCCTGAAGAAATTCTGGAAAAAGGATAATCATAGAAGATTGTTTAATAACAGAAACTGCAATATTATAAATCTGAGAGAAAAAAAGATGCTGGCCAGATTGTTTTTTGCTGAGAGGAAACAATTATGATGTCGATCAATGTTTCAGAAGCACAATCAAGATTATATGATTTGATAGAAGAAACATCATTATCACATAAACCGCTTATCATTGCCGCTGACAAACTGAATGCTGTTCTGATTTCACAAGAGGATTGGGAATCTGTTCAGGAAACACTGTATCTGCTTTCCATACCGAATATGAGAGAATCAATTCGTGAGGGATTGAGAACACCTGTAGCGGAATGTATGAAAGAACCTGACTGGTGATGTGGAAAACTGTCTATACAAAACAGGCACAGAAAGATGCCAAAAAATTGTCTGCTGCCGGTCTTCGTTCCAAAGCGGAAAAACTGCTGAAAATCCTTCAGGAGAACCCTGGCAGAAACCGCCACCTTTTGAAAAACTTGTCGGAGATTTGGACGGAGCTTATTCCAGACGGATTAATATTCAGCATCGTTTGATATATCAGATTATTGAAGAAGAAAAAACTGTCAAAATTATACGAATGTGGACACATTATGAATAAAGTAATCCTTCAATTTTTTTACTAAAAAATCGTTAAATTTATGAAAATTCAGATCTCTTTAACACTTTCAGAAAGTTTGTTGTCAGCAATTGAACAATTATTGGAAAAAGATGAAACAATTTCTGATTTTGCTGAAAAAGCACTTGAATATTATATTAAACATCTCAATATAAAGACTCCCAACAAAATTACAGAAAAAACATTAACATACACAGATGCAGGAAAAAATCTGGTAAGATGTGAAAATACGGAAGATATGTTCAGAAAACTGGGAATCTGATAAGGAAAACTGTGAAACGGGAATTTAATGTAATCATTGAGAGGGATTCTGACGGCTATTATGTAGCTAGTGTCCCTGATTTGAAAGGATGCCATACACAGGCAAAATCTTTGGATGTTCTTATGGAACGTATCAGAGAGGCAATTGAACTGTGCATGGAAGTTGAATGTGAAAGAATTTCTGATTTGCAGTTTGTCGGAGTTCAAAGGATAGCGGTAGGCGTGTGAACAGAATACTCCGACTTACTCCACGTCAGATTATTTCAAATCTGAAAAAAAAGCAGACTTTGTAATCCGCATATAAAAAGAAAAAAGACAATATGAAAATCCAAACTTCTGTAATATTATCAGAAAATTTGTTGTCAATGGTTGATCAGTTATTGGAAAAAGACAAAACTCTGTCGGATTTTGTAGAAGCAGCCCTTCAGCATTATATTGCTCAGTTCAAACGACTGAAAGATTCTGAAAAAGATATTGAAATTATAAACAGAAATGCAGATTATCTTAATAAAGAGTCTGAAGATGCCTTACAATATCAGGTTGAATTATGAAAAGGGGAGAACTGTATCGGGTATTTCACCCTTCCGGTGATCCCAAAAAATCAAGAGTGTTTGTTGTTGTAAGCCGTAACGCTTTGCTTGAAACACGATTTTCAACTGTGATTTGCGCTCCTGTATATTCAAAGCATGATGGATTATCAACACAGGTTTTTGTTGGAATTGAAGAAGGCTTAAAGCATGACAGCAGTATTCATTGTGATGCTTTGATGAGTATTCCAAAATCTTTGCTTACAAATTATGTTGGAAGGCTGTCATCTCCCAAAACAGAAGCATTGAATCAGGCTTTACATGTCGCTTTAGATTTATTTGACTGAAATAACTGTAGTATGTATGCAGCATCGTCTTACCTGCTTTTGCAGGCAGGACGAAAACATAAATTCGGATTTTTTTGCAAATTCATCCATATCATACCATATCATACAAAGGAGAAGGAAATGAAAATACTCAAAATCGATCATCTGGGCATTGCAGTCAACAGCATTGAAAAAGGGAAAAATTTCTGGTCTGAGGTTCTGGGACTGAAATTTGAGGGCGCAGAAACCGTTGCCGAGCAGAAAGTGACCACAGCCTTTTTCCCGGTGGGACAGAGCGAAGTGGAACTGCTGGAATCCACCGCTCCGGACGGGCCGGTTGCCAAGTTCATTGAGAAAAAAGGCGAGGGCTTTCAGCATGTGGCCTTCCGGGTGGAAAACATTGATGAAGCACTGGAAGAACTCAAGGCAAAAGGCATTCAGCTTATTGACCAGAAACCCCGCATCGGAGCGGGCGGAGCCAAGATTGCCTTCCTGCATCCCAAAGCAACCGGCGGCGTGCTGGTGGAACTCTGTCAGAGAGGATAATTTTTAATGTTTAATGATGAATGTTTAATGTTGCATCAGATTAAGCATTCATCATTTACAATTTACAATTCAGCATTAAACATTCATAATTCAGCATTTTTTAAGGAGATGTCATGTCAGAACATCCGAACAAACAGAAATGGGCAGAACTTGCAAGCAAACAGATGAAGGGAAAATCTCCGGATACATTGGACTGGATGACGCCCGAAGGCATTAAAGTCAAAGCCCTTTACACTGCCGAAGATATTGAAGGCATGGAATGTGTCAACACCCTGCCCGGTCTGCCCCCGTATGTGCGCGGGCCTATGGCAACCATGTATGCAGGCCGTCCCTGGACCATCCGCCAGTATGCAGGTTTTTCCACAGCCAAAGAATCCAATGCGTTTTACAGAAAAAATCTCGCGGCAGGTCAGATGGGGCTTTCCGTTGCCTTTGACCTTGCCACGCACAGAGGCTATGACTCTGACCACCCCAGAGTTTCCGGTGACATCGGCAAGGCAGGCGTCGCGATTGACTCTGTGGAAGATATGAAAATCCTGTTTGACAGCATTCCTCTGGACAAAATGTCGGTTTCCATGACCATGAACGGCGCGGTTATTCCTATCCTTGCCGGTTATATTGTGGCAGCCGAGGAGCAGGGCGTAAGTCATGCGCAGTTGAACGGAACCATTCAGAATGATATTCTCAAAGAATACCTGACCCGGAATACCTATATTTATCCGCCCGTTCCTTCCATGCGGATTATCTCCGACATCATGGCATACTGTTCCAAAGAAATGCCCAAATACAATACCATCAGCATCAGCGGCTATCATATGATGGAAGCCGGAGCCAATTCTGTGCTGCAGACCGCGTTCACATTGGCTGATGGTATTGAATACATCCGCGCTGCCCTGAATGCAGGTATGGAAATAGACACCTTTGCGCCCCGCCTGTCTTTTTTCTTTGGCATTGGCATGAATTTCTTCATGGATATTGCCATGCTGCGCGCGGCGCGTTTCCTCTGGCACCGCATTGTGAGCAAATACAATCCCAAAAATCCCCAGTCCGTGATGCTCCGTACCCACTGCCAGACATCAGGATGGAGCCTGACACAGCAGGATCCCTACAACAATATCATCCGCACCACTTTGGAAGCCATGTCTGCTGCACTGGGCGGAACCCAGTCTCTGCATACCAATTCCTTTGACGAGGCCATTGGTCTGCCCACAGAATTTTCCGCGCGCATTGCACGCAATACCCAGATTCTCATTCAGGAAGAATCCCAGATTTGCCGTGTGGTTGATCCTCTGGGCGGTTCCTATTATGTGGAATCTTTGACCAACAGCATTATTGAGGGAGCGCAGAAAATCATTGATGAAATTGAGGAAATGGGGGGCATGGCAAAAGCCATTGCAACCGGTATGCCCAAAATGCGCATTGAGGAATCCGCAGCACGCAAACAGGCCCGCATTGATCAGGGGCTGGATGTGATTGTGGGTGTGAACAAATACAAGTTGAAGGATGAAAAGATTGATTTTGATGTCCGGGAAGTCGGCTCTTCTGTTCGTGATGAGCAGATTGCCCGTCTCAAGGAAATCAAGGCAAAACGGGACAGCAAGGCAGTGGAAAAAGCACTGGCCGATCTCATCAAAGGCGCAGAAGGCAATGGAAACCTGCTGGAACTGGCTCTGCCTGCGGTGCGCGCACGTGCGACTGTGGGAGAGATTTCCGATGCGCTGGAAAAGGTTTTCGGACGTTTTGTTGCAACCACACAGTGCATTTCCGGCGCGTATGCGTCCGAATATGCCACCTGTGCGGGCAATGCCATTGAATCTCTGCGCAAACGCACAGAAAACTTTTTGGAAAAACAGGGTCGCCGTCCCAGAATGCTGGTGACCAAAATGGGACAGGACGGACATGACAGGGGCGTGAAAGTTGTTGCCACATCCTATGCGGATTTGGGATTTGACGTGGATATCAGCCCCATGTTCCAGACACCGGAAGAAGCCGCAAAAATGGCAATTGAAAA
>CAZHPS010000192.1:0-11660 GCA_964534335.1 uncultured Desulfobacterales bacterium | reverse complement strand
GACTGATCGGGGGCGTGGGATTCACAGTGGCCCTGTTTATCACCGGGCTGGCTTTCAGCGACAAAGTATTGGCGGAGGAGGCCAAAATCGGCGTGATCTCGGCTTCAATTATCGCTGGGATGGGCGGTTATCTGTTCCTTCTGCTGGCAGGTCATGGACAGAAGAATCCCGATCAGTAGGTGAAAACCGGTCATGTATTTTCAACTGTTGACCGATTCACTGATGTTATGCCGAATCGTCATACCGACAAACCCGGTATTATGACAGTGCGTAATATCAGTGAGTAATTCGGTTTATAAACTTCTTTGGTGATCGCAATCGCCAAAGATCAAAAAGATCAAACTTAAAAAGGAGACAGATCATGAAACAGAAGATTTATCAGGTTTCACTCGTTGTTGTGATGGCGGCGTTTGTATCCGCTGTCTTTTTCGCCAGCGCAAATCTTTCTTTTGCAGGCGCAGGCAAAAAAAAATCGGCAGTCAGAACCACTGCTGTCGAATATACCGAATCTCAGATCAAACAGCTTCAGGACTCGCTGAATATCACTGAGGATCAGAAAGAACCGTGGAATAATCTTACGCAGGTGATGCGGGAAAATGCGAAAGATATGGACGCGCTTAACAAAGACAGGGATGAAAAAAACAAGTCCATGAATGCTGTTGAGCGTATGAAATTCCACAGTCAGATTACCGAAACCCATTTGGCTCAGATGAAGACGTTTATTCCGTCTTTCGAGGCTTTTTATGGCAGTCTGTCGGATGATCAGAAGAATACAGTCGATACAACTTTCCGGACAGGGAAACACGGAAAACACAAGAGGAAATAATCGGCATTACTGCACCACATGGGACTTACGCACCTGAATTTTAAGGTAATTTCCAGAAAAGAATATACCACCAAAGTATCAAAAGCTTCCAGCTTTTGCACTGTGCCTGTGAACTGAAATGGGATATTTATTTTCAGAAATCAGCTAAGTATCTGCTTTTATCACTGCGTAAGTCCCGAACCTGGAGATGACGCGGAATTGTCAATTGGAATCAATCCAAGAATGGAGAGACGTTATGAAAACATCAGGCATATGGAATTTCAGATACATCGCTGGCAGGATTATGATGTGGCTTGTTTTTGTCACAATGATCTGTATTATTGACGCGGTGCCTGCCTCCGCGGAAAAAAACAGGGGCTATTACGAGAATGTGAATGGCGAGCGTGTTTACCGGCCTCATGACTACAAAAAACGTATGGAAAAACATCAGGGTTATTACGAGAATGTGAACGGAAGGCGTGTTTACCGGCCTTATGACTACAAGAGACCTGTGGAAAGACATAACAGTGGTTATTACGAGAATGTGAATGGTAAGCGTGTTTACCGGTCTGATGACTACAAGAGACCTGTGGAAAGACATAACAGTGGTTATTACGAGAATGTGAATGGCAAGCGTGTTTACCGGCCTTATGACTACAAAAAACGTATGAAAAAACATCAGGGCTATTACGAGTATGTGAACGGAAGGCGTGTTTACCGGCCTTATGGCTACAGGGAACAGGTTTATGCACAGCCGCCGGTTTACTATGCACCCCCGCCTCCGCCGGTAATCTATGCACCGCGGCCTTCGCCGGGTGTTCGTATCTTTTTTCCACCCAGCTATAATCATTAAGAGGGATTGCTTCGTTCCGGCTGCCCGGATCTCAGGCTGAATTGATCCGGGGGCTGCCTCAGGCAATGCGGTTTGTTAAGTAATGTTCCATATATTTTCGGATATAAAATTCAGAAATAAAAAGTAGAACAAACTTCCAGTTTGTGCCGGGTTTCATCAACAGGCCGGAAGCCTGTTCTGCTTTTTTATACACGAAAATTTTCGTTGACCTACTGCATTGTTTTAACTTAAATTGCGGGAATATTCCGGAGAGATACCGGGTTTTCGGATTACGCCGCGCTAATCCGGCCTGCAATTTTAAGTGAAATGATACACTTATGAGTAAACAGACAGCGGGTGTACCCCGACAAAAAACAGGTTCTTGTCAAATGATGGGCGATCTATGCTGAGTGTCGGAAACATGGCTCGAAAATTGAAATTACAGAAAGCAGGAATAAGTAACAGCCGGAAATTTTCGTGTATTAAAAGGGTTTCAGAAAAACCTGAATTTTTGAAAAATTAATGGAAATGCCCGGCAGATATAGACTTTCAGAAAATGTTTCTCCGAAAAACCCTAAGGGTTTTCAGGCAGCAATCTTTATCTTAAAAACTATAGTAAGCAGGCAAACAAAAATTTTCGTGTATTCAAAAAACCGGATTTTTCGGAAAACTTTATGCCCGAAAATTTATGGAACCTTACTTATAAGCGTTTTCAGCATAGATTTGGTATAATACCGCCAGGCATTTACATTTAAAAAAGGAAAAAAATCATGGGACAGTATAATCTGGACAGGATATTTAAACCGCGCCATATTGCAGTTGTGGGCGCCAGCGAAAAAGCCGGAACCATTGGCAATGCGCTGATGAAAAATCTGATGGACGGCGGATTTTCCGGAAAGTTGCTGCCGGTGAATCCAAAATATAAAACCATTCACGGGCATGAGTGCTTCGGATCGGTTTCTGCTCTGGAGACAGGAGCGGATCTTGCGATTATCGCCACGCCGATTCATACCGTCAGCGATATCGTGACGGAATGTGTCGGAAAAAAGGTGGGCGGAGCCATTATTATTTCGTCAGGGGGAAAAGAGATCGGTGAGCAGGGCAGAGAGATAGAAGAAAAAATTCGGCAGACAGCCTATGCCGGCGGGCTTCGTATCGTGGGGCCAAACTGTCTCGGCATTATCCGGCCCAGCGTGAACCTCAACGCCAGTTTTGCGTCCGAGATGCCTGTGTCCGGAAATCTGGCCTTTGTATCCCAGAGCGGCGCGATTTGTACCGCGATTCTTGATCTGGCTTTTAAGGAACATATCGGATTCAGCCATTTTGTCAGCACCGGGTCCATGCTGGATGTTGATTTCGGAGACATGATTGATTATCTCGGAAATGATCCCTCGGCAAAAAGCATTTTACTGTATATTGAAAGCCTGACGAATTTCCGCAAATTTATGAGTGCAGCGCGCTCGGTATCCCGAATCAAACCCATTATTGTGCTGAAATCCGGCAGAAGCGCGGCCGGAGCAAAAGCTGCGGCATCCCACACGGGCGCAATGGCCGGAGAGGATGCCGTATATGATGCCGCGTTCAAACGCGCGGGCATCGTGCGTGTGGACACCATACAGGAACTCTTTGACTGCGCGGAACTGATGTCCAAGCAGCCGCGGCCGCGCGGCCCCCGGCTCGCTATTCTTACCAATGGCGGCGGACCCGGCGTAATGGCTACGGACACACTCGGCAGATATGGGCAGGAACCTGCTCCCCTTGATCCTGAAACCATAAAGGCATTTGATTCCTTCCTGCCGTCTTTCTGGAGCCGGAACAATCCCATTGATATTCTCGGTGATGCATCGCCGGAGCGGTTTCGCCGCTCTCTGGAAGTCTGCTTCCATTCGGAGAATCTGGACGGGGTGCTGGTAATTCTTGCACCTCAGGCACTTACGCCCCCCCTTGCGGTGGCCGAAACCCTGGTTGCTGTAATGAAAGATCGTCAGTATCCGGTGTTCACATGCTGGATGGGCGGCAAAAGCATCAGCCGCGCGGTGGAACTCCTGAATGAAGCCGGAATTCCGACCTATGATACGCCGGAACGGGCAGTGAGAGCTTTTCTGTATATGGTTGAATATGCCCGAAACCTTGAAACGCTTTTGGAAATTCCGCCGAAAATGACCCGGCATCTGATGTTTGATCTGGATAAAGCCGGAAAACTGCTTACCGGCGCGACCGCGCATGAATTTATGCCGGAATCGGATTCAAAAGAACTGCTGACGGCTTACGGACTGCCTGTAATCAGAACGGAAATTGCAAAAACTGCGGCACAGGCCTCAGCCATTGGCAAAGAAATGGGATACCCGGTGGTCATGAAAATACACTCTCCGGACATCACCCATAAAACAGAGGTCAGGGGCATACGTCTGGATCTGCGCAGCGACGCGGATGTATGCGAAGCCTACGGACAGATCCTGTCATCTGCACGTGAGTTCAGACCTGAGGCCCGGATTGAGGGAGTAACGATTCAGCCCTATTTTTCAAACCCGGATTTTGAAATTCTGCTGGGCGCAAAGCGGGATCCCAGTTTCGGCCCCGTGATTCTTTTCGGAATGGGCGGGATTTACACGGAAGTATTAAAAGACCGCGCGCTGGGACTTCCGCCCATGAACCGCCTGCTTGCCCGCCGGATTATGCAGGAAACAAAAGTTTACACTCTGCTGCAGGGATACCGGAACCGTCCGGCCGCGGACATGGAACAGCTTGAGGAAATGATTGTCCGGCTCTCGCAGCTTCTGATTGATTTCCCTGAAATTGCCGAACTGGACATGAATCCGGTTCTGATCAAAGATGGCAAACCCGTGGCTGTGGATGCCCGGATACTGGTTTCTCCGTCTGAAAAATCTTCCCCGCTGCATCTGGTGATCAGTCCGTACCCGGAGGAGGACGAGGCACATATGGTCAGTGCTGACGGTCTCCGGATTTTTATCCGGCCTGTCAGGCCAGAGGACGCCCCGCTTTTTACGGATCTGTTCAAAGTGCTTTCCCCGACAACGATTTATCACCGTTTCTTCGGAGCGTTAAAGGAACTGAATCCTGAAATGCTGGCCCGGTTCACCCAGATTGATTATGACAGAGAGATTGCACTGGTTGCCATAGATGAAGATGACGATACTGATGCAGATTCGCAAACCGGCAGAATGCTGGGGGTTGCAAGAATCATCGGCGATCCGGATGGAAAAACCGGTGAATTCGCGGTTCTGGTGGGGGATGCCTGGCAGGGCAGCGGCATTGGATCCAGCCTGCTGGAAAAATGCCTGTCAATTGCGGAAAAACGCGGCTTTGAAACCGTGCATGGCATTGTACTGCAGGAGAACAGGAACATGCTCGCGCTGGGCAAAAAGCTGGGTTTTGAAACCAAAAGAGACTCTGACTCCGGAGACAACAGACTGATCATTCATTTCAAAGGAAAAAAGCCATGACACTTGCTGAAAAAATCCAAAACGTATTTCCGCGCGCAGCGGATATACCAAAAACCCTTTTAAACCATATTCCCTGTATTCAGACCGGCTATCTTATAAACGGTGAGATTCGGGACTGGGACGGGCCGCGGCAGGAGGTGTTCTCGCCCGTCCGGGTGGCGGGCGATACCGGCCTGAAACCTTTTTTTGTTGGAGAATATCCGCTGCTCACTGAAGCAGAATCGCTTGCTGCCCTTGATGCTGCTGTTGCAGCCTATGATCATGGACGGGGTTTGTGGCCCACCATGTCCGTGGCTGAGCGGATTGAGCATATGGAGCGGTTTGTTTTCCAAATGATCGAAGCAAAGAACAGGGTCGTGCGCTTTCTGATGTGGGAGGTCGGAAAATCCCTTCAGGATTCGGAAAAGGAATTCAACCGGACAATTCAGTACATTAACGATACCCTTTCCGCACTCAAAGACCTGGATCGGATTTCTTCCCGCTTCACCATTGAGGAGGGAATCATTGCCCAGATCCGCCGCGCGCCCCTGGGCGTCGTGCTCTGCATGGGCCCTTTCAATTATCCGCTCAACGAGACCTTCACCACCCTGATACCCGCGCTTGTCATGGGAAACACTGTGATCCTGAAACCGCCCAGTCATGGCGCGCTTCTGTACGCACCTCTTCTGAAAATTTTCCGCGATGTTTTCCCCAAAGGTGTCATCAGCATCATCTATGGTGAGGGAAGAAAAGTGATTCCCCCGCTCATGACATCCGGCAAAATCAGCGTGCTGGCCCTGATCGGCTCAAGCAGGACAGCGAACACTTTGAAAAAACTGCATCCCAGCCCCAACCGGCTTCGCTGTGTGCTGGGACTGGAGGCCAAGAATCCGGCCATTGTTCTGAAAGACGCGGATATTGATCTGGCCGTAAAAGAATGCGTTCTAGGCTCTCTTTCCTTCAATGGTCAGCGATGCACCGCGATTAAGATCATTTTTGTGGAAGCCGCCATCGCGGACGCGTTTCTCGAACGCTTTGCCGCGGCAGTTAACGCTTTGTCCTTTGGAATGCCCTGGCAGGAAGGGGTTTTCCTGACACCGGTTGCGGAAAAAGGCAAGACAGATTACCTGGGGGAACTGGTGTCGGACGCTGTGGCACAGGGCGCACGGATCGTCAATCCGGCAGGGGCAAGTGTCTGGGGCAGTTTCTTTTTTCCGGCTGTCCTGTATCCGGTTCACGATAAAATGAGAGTGTATCATGAAGAACAGTTCGGGCCGGTGATTCCCATCCTGCCTTTTGACAGGATTGATGAACCCATTGAATACATGATCAGTTCAAACTACGGTCAGCAGGTCAGTATTTTCGGAAGCGATCCTGACCGGATTGCACAGTTGACTGATCCTCTGGTAAACCAGGTCTGCCGTGTCAATATCAACAGTCAGTGCCAGCGCGGACCCGACACGTTTCCCTTTACAGGACGAAAGGATTCCGCGGAAGGAACCCTTTCCGTATCAGACGCGCTGCGGGTTTTTTCCATTCGGACACTGGTTGCAGCGAAGCAGACAGATTTGAATAAGCAGATCATTACCCGTATCGTCCGGGATCATAAAAGTAAATTCCTGGCGACCGACTTTATTCTGTAATACCGGTTCGCTATTTACTTTATACAATCAGCACTGATCCGGAGGAGTGCAAAAATTAAGCGGAGCGGTTTTTTGCACAGATATGATCCGGAGGAGTGCAAAAATTGAGCGGAGCGGTTTTTTGCACACACAGAATTTGGATCAAATCAATGGCGAATTGGTATAAAACAAGGTTCCGTCCCGTTCATAACCACCTGCACAAACTGGAAGTTTATGCTGCTTTTTTATTTCCGGTTTTATACCAGAAGATTTATGGAACCTTACTTATAATAAGCTACGTAATATATTTTTGTGTAAATTCAAAGATGAAAGGAAATTATTTATGAAACCTGTATTATGTGCTGTTCTTGTCATTTTGACTGTTCTGAATTTTTTTATCCCGGATCCGATTCCATATGTTGATGAAATTATCATGACACTTGTATCTGTAAAAGCCTGAACATAGCTGCGGACTTTCAGAAATTCAATGTCACAGCGCGGCCGGTGGGTATATACCATTACTTAGAACATTTGATGGTGCAGCCACGAATTGCACAAATTACACGAATTATGTTTTGTGCAATTTCGTGCAGATTCGTGTCATTCGTGGCTATGCTGTCAAATCTTCTGAGTAATGGTATATTCCCGGCTGACAATGCTGTAAAATTGAATTTCCGCAAGTCTGCATATGCTCAGTTTGAGCAATGAAGACAGTCTTTTTGAATACTGTACTGATATTAAGCAGGGTTACATAAATTTTCGGGTATAAAGTTTTCAGGATGTCCGGATCGGGGTTTCCCACAGAGAACACAGAGAAAAAAACACCCGCAGAGGACACAGAGGAAAGAACTATGTTTATAAGGACAGTTCCATAAATTTTCGGGTATAAAGTTTTCAGAAAAATCCGGTTTTTCCGAAAAACCGGATTTTTTGAATACACGAAAATTTTCGTTTGCCTACTTACGCATCATCATAACCGCGAAAGCCGGTATGACGGAGCATACAGTAACATGCTGATTTTTGCAAAATCAGCGTAAAATCAATGAATAATTCAGAAAAGGAGATCAGGCAATGAGAAACAAACTTGTCAGCAGACTGCCGGAAGTGCCGGAAACTGCCGCGGAAAAGCATCAGAGCCGTGCCGGAAGGAATTCAGGGCAGGGATTGAGAAATAAATTTATCAGCAGACCGGCAGTGCCGGAAACTGCCGCGAAAAAGCATCAGAGCCGTGCCGGAAGTACTTCATTATTTATGGATATTAAACGCGGATATGTGTTTTGGGTTATATTGACTGTCACAACAGCCCTGATATTCTGGTTTTTCAGCAGTGTTGCCGGATCAGAGGATAAAACGGAACAAAAGGCTGAGGCTATTGCTGTGAAAGCAGAAAAGAAAAGCGAACAGACAGAGAAAGCCGAAGGTAAGAATGATCTGGTGAAAGATGAGGTCAGTGTGAAAACTGACGCAAGGGGTGATCCGGTTGTTGAACAGATCGGAGAGGCCTCGTGGTATGGCAATGATTTTGAAGGAAAAAAAACCGCCAGCGGTGAAAAATTTGATCAGCATGACTTTACCGCTGCCCATCCGACACTGCCGATGGGTACAGAAGCAACCGTGACGAACCTGGAAACCGGCAGGTCTGTGGATGTAATAATCAATGATCGCGGCCCCTACCGACATGGACGTGATATTGATTTGTCAAAAGAAGCGGCCAAAGAGATTGGTATGAAAAAAGACGGAGCCGCGCCGGTCAGAATCGAAGCCAAAGTTCCACCGGAAGATTACAGGAAGGATAAGAAATAGGTCGAATGCCAATTCGCCATTGACCTGATACTGTCCCGGACTGATCCGGAGGAGTGCAGAAATTAAGCGGAGCGGTTTTCTGCACACGCGTAACAGCGGAAAAACTGACAATACTGGATCAAACCAATCGCGAATTGGTATAAAGGAGATCATATAATGGAAAACAAAATTGTCAGCAGACTGCCGACTGTAACGGAAATGGACGCTGAAACAGATCAGAATCGCGCCGGGAGTAATTCCGCTGACCGCGTGACCGGAATCTGCCCTGTCCCCATGAACGGCCATGCCATCAATCATGCCCCGATCACGGTACTGCTTGTCGAAGATGATCCTGACCAGGCCAGACAGATACGGGACGCGCTTGCTGACATGAAAAACAAACCGTTTCGTATTGAATGGGTGACGCGACTCTCCGAAGTACTCGAACGGCTGGGCAGGGAAGTTGCTGATGTGGTACTGCTTGACCTGACACTGCCTGACGGACAGGGTATTGAGGTGTTTGATCAGGTTTTCCAATCCGCTCCAAATGCCCTGATCCTGATTCTGACCGGCGCAAACGATGAAGAAACTGCAAAACATGCTGTGCAGCGCGGCGCATATGACTATCTTGCCAAAGGCGATGCTGATCCCCGCTGGCTGCCGAGTGCCCTGAGTTGCGTTATTGAACGCAGGGCAGCCCAGGACGCGCTGCGGAACAGTGAAGCGCGTTTCCGGGCAATGAGTGATGCCTCCCCTCTGGGAATTTTTGTCTCTGATGAACAGGGCGGCTGCGTATATACCAACGCGGCCTATCACAAAATATCAGGACTGACATTTGAACAGACACTGGGTACGAACTGGAGTATTGCCATCCACCCGGAGGATCGTGGGCGTGTCCTTGCCGAGTGGAACGCTGCAGTGCAGAGTCAGTCGCCATTCCGGACCGAGTTCCGCTTTCTGCGGAAAGACGGACGTGCTGTATGGACCCGCATTACCGGAGCCGCCATGCAGGACGGGAGGGAACCAAACGGTCATGTGCTGACGGTTGAGGACATTTCCGAGCGCAAGTCAATGGATTTCGTGCTGAAGGCTGCGGAAGAGGCTTTGTTCGAGGAAAAGGAACGCGCCCAGGTTACGCTCAACTCAATCGGTGATGCTGTGCTGACCACCGACATCCGGGGCAGCGTGACCTATCTGAATCTGGTGGCTGAGGCAATGACCGGCTGGTCCCGTGAGGAATCGCTGGGCCGGCCCCTTGCAGAAGTGTTCAGGATCATTGACGGTGCGACACGTCAGGCATTGGCAAATCCGGCCATGCGCGCCATTGAAAATGACAGAATTGTGGGACTGGCAGTGGATTGTGTGCTGATCCGCCGTGACGGATTCGAGTCATCCATTGAGGATTCCACAGCTCCCATACACAACCGGGAAGGCCGGGTCATCGGAGCGGTGATCGTGTTCCATGATGTCAGTCAGACACGGGCAATGGCCCTGAAAATGTCCCATATGGCACAGCACGACTTTCTCACCGGCCTGCCAAACCGGGCACTGCTGACAGAAAGGCTTTCCCAGGCGATTGGGCTGGCCCGCCGTAACCGCAAACGGGTTGCGCTGCTGTTTCTGGATCTGGATTTTTTCAAACATATCAACGACTCGCTTGGGCATGCCATCGGTGATCAACTGCTTCAGTCGGTTGCGGAACGCCTTAAGGCATGTGTGCGCGTCACAGATACGGTCTGCCGCCAGGGCGGTGATGAGTTTGTGATACTGCTGGCCGAAATCGGGCAGCCCCAGGATGCTGCCCATGTTTCCGAAACTCTGCGCTCCAGGTTTGCCGAACCCCACCTCATTGGCGGACACGAACTTCATATCACCTTGAGCATCGGCATCAGTATCTATCCGGATGACGGCATCACTGTGGACACCGTGATGCAGAACGCGGACACAGCCATGTATCACGCCAAGTCAGGCGGCCGCAACAGTTACAGGTTCTTCATGGCAGACATGAACACCCGTGCGATTCAGCGGCTGTTCGTTGAAAGCAGTCTGCGCCGGGCTCTGAAGCAGGATGAGTTCGTGCTGCATTACCAGCCCCAGATACATCTTGTTTCAGGCGCGATGACCGGTGCCGAGTGCCTTATCCGCTGGCAGGATCCGAATCTCGGACTCACCGGCCCCACAGAATTCGTGGCAATCGCGGAAGACTGCGGACTTATTGTGCCAATCGGCCGGTGGGTACTGCGCGAAGCATGCAGGCAGGTCAGGGCATGGCTGGATTCGGGTCTGCGCGCAGTGCCGGTGGCAGTCAACATTTCCGCTCTGGAATTCAGAGACAAAGACTTTTCAGATAATGTTGCCCTGATCCTGAAAGAGACCGGGCTGCCCCCTTGCTATCTCAGGCTGGAACTGACGGAAAGCATCCTTATGCACGAAGCAGGGACTTCAGCATCAGTGCTTGCAGCTCTCAATAATATGGGGGTGAAGATAGCTGTTGATGACTTTGGTACAGGCTATTCTAGTCTGAGTTATCTGAAGCGGTTCCCCATAGGAACCCTGAAGATAGACAAATCTTTCGTGCATGACATCACCACGGATGCAGATGGCGCCACCATTGTCAGCGCGGTAATCGGAATGGGAAAAAACCTCAGACTGAAGGTCATTGCCGAGGGTGTGGAAACAGACGAGCAGCTTGCGTTCCTCCGGAATCATCAATGTGATGGAGGACAGGGCTTTCATTTCAGTCATCCCCTGGCTGCGGATGACTTCGCTTTGCTGCTCGCTGTTGGACATGAAGATCTGCCATCGCGATAATACGGAATACAAATCCGGAGGAGTGCAAAAATTAAGCGGAGCGGTTTTTTGCATACATAATCCGGCGGAGTGCAAAAATTAAGCGGAGCGGTTTTTTGCACAAAACCGGCGGAGTGCAAAAATGAAGCAAAGCGGTTTTTTGCAACCTGAACCGGAGTTCGTAGTTCGTAGCGACTGTGTTAAATGTCAGGAGGTTTTTGGACTCCAAACCTCATTTTTTGCAACCATACTGTTGACAATAACGATCAGTTTCCTCATGCAGGCCGTGACGGCCACCATTTTGATTTTACCGAAGGAAACAGGGCGTTGGTAAAATCTGCGTATCACCGGGTTGTGACGGATCGCGGCCAAAACGGGCATGTGCA
>CAZHPS010000191.1:0-11664 GCA_964534335.1 uncultured Desulfobacterales bacterium | reverse complement strand
TTCTTTAAATTTCATCAGTTATGCAATTTGAAATGATTTTTGTCCGGTAGTAAGGTAAAAGAGATAAATATGGAATGCTATTATTGTAAAGGCGAGTTAAAAGAAGGGGTTGTTCCCTGCTTTGTAAAACGGAAAGGCTATCAGATTGTAATTGACAGAGTTCCGGCATATGTCTGCAGTCAGTGCGGTGAATATCTGTTTCGGGAAAAAGAGGTTGATCTGATTCAGGAAATTATTTCTGCTATGGAGCAGAAAGTAGCACTGATAATACCTGAAAAAGCCAGTCATTTTTACATCTGTAAAGAGGGTTATTCTGATGTTCCCAGCCATCAGGCTGTATAACAGGCAAAAAAACCTAACCAGCCGGTCACGCGGATTGACCTATCGGGCAACCGCTTACCTCGCTGTTATATTTTCTCAAAAAAGGTATGGCATGAAAAGATTTGGGTGGTGATGTTTGTTAACATTTTTTTAAAAATTCAAAAAAGGAAAGCGTATGAAAGAACTGGCAAAACTCATGGAACGCGTTATCGGACGTGTCAATATCAACCTGCGTCATTCGGGAATTGATGTGGGGCCGTATATGACAGATATTGTTTCTCCGGACAATCTTCTGAAATTTTATGCATTTTACGGTATATGGTCCAATCATCCCATCCATTTCCATTTCAGCCGCTCCAACCTCGCGGGAAGTTATTTTCTGGGACGGTGCAGGGTGGACAATTCCATCCTTTACAAATGCGATATACGGGGCGATGAACTCAAAGAAAAAGGGCATAAAATCGAGGCCAACGGCAACTCGATTACCCTTGAGGATGATGAGGTGATCTGGATCAAAAACAGTCTTCTCATCAAAACACTGGTTCACAGTTTTTCGCATAATCCGGAAAAACCGGAACTCTTTCTGATTAAAAACTCAGCGTCTGCCCCTTATGTCAATATTCACGGTTCACCGGTGGAAGGATGTTTTCTGGAACCCTTTTCCACAGTTGATCTCACTGCTCTTCATGACTGCCGGGTGGGAACCTATTCCTATGTGCAGGTCGGGGAACTTTCCCATCAGGAAGTGGAATCCGGACGGGTCTGGGTCAGACATAATGATTTTGAGTTCAATTATCTTTTTGACAAAGATATTCTGCGTAAACGCTATATTGCCTTTGAGCCGGGCAAAGGGGCCATGGGCATGTTCATGGATTTTGTTGAAGACCGGAAACCTGATTTCCAGAAACTCTATGATGTGGTGAATCTGGAGTCTCCCATTGAAGAAATTCCACGCGGTGCTTCCATTAACCGTTACAGTGTGTGGAAAGGAAGAAACACCATCAGTGAAAATGTTCTTGTTGCCCAGAGAGCCTATCTGGAATCCTCGTATCTGGGACGGGGAGCCAATGCCCAGGAAAACTGCTATATCAGCTTTTCCCGGCTGGAGGGATATAATGTAACGGCCCATGGTGCAAGCATTATCTATGCCAATATGGGGAAAAAGGTGTTTGTGGGATTCAACGCGTTTCTGCAGGGAAAGGCAGACTGTCTGCTTACGGTGGGCGATGAATGTATTATCATGCCCCATACCATTATTGATCTGACAGAACCGGTGAAAATTCCGGGCAGACATTTGGTATGGGGCTGCATCCGGACACAGGCGGATTTGGCAGAACACAGCATTTCATTGGAAAGACTGTCAAAAATCAAAGACAGCATCAACATGGGAAACATGTGTTTCAAAGGAAACGGAGAGGCTTTTGTGAATGCTTTCCGGTACAGGATTGAGCACATTCTGGAAGCCAACGGAGCCTTTTATGACGGGGAATCCCACAGAGGACATGCACAAAAGGGAGAGAACATTTCCTTCAATATCATCCAGCCATATTCAAGGGGCGAGATGAAAGGACTTTTTCCCACACTGGATATTGGCCCCTGAACTGTTCTGATATAGCTTTTAAGATAATTATTTTTGGTAGGTTGGGGTGAACGTAGTGAACCCCAACCTGCGTGAAACCCCAAAATTATTTTTTTAAAGCCTATAGTGCTTTGTCAAGTTTGTTTTTGTGAGTTCAGAATTCCCAAACCCTGAGGGTTTTCAAAACCATCAGGGTTTATGAACTCACAATTTCAAACTTGACAGAGTATCAGGGTTTGTAAAAAAATAAACTGTACAATTTTCTGTCCGAAAAAACCTGACGGTTTTGAAAACACTCATGGTTTTTCGGACAGATTTTTTTTAAAAAACCTGTACCCCGGTCATAATACGGACAGTCAGTTTTATTTACGATATTTTTGACCGGAGCTTCATATTTTTTCTCTAACAATATCAATTCCTCATGCGGAAAGGTCTGCGGATCCGCCACATCCCGCAAGTACGTCCATCTTCCTGATTTTGATATATTTCTCTATTGACTTTCATAAATAATTTGTCTATAGGCTCACGTTTACTTTCCATGACTGATGATATTGACCGCTGCTTCCCGCAGAGAGCAGACGCACATTCTCCGGTACTGATCCGGCTGGCTCATCAAAGCGAAAAACCGGAAACTGTATGTAAGGAGGAAGATATGGAGATTTCTGAGAAAAGGCAGAAAATATGGATTTGAAAACTGAAAACACAGAAACAGACAATGTAGCGGATTTGAAAACCGAAAATGTCACCCGGCTGCTTTCTGTTTCAGAAGCGGAACTGATGACACTGATCCGGGAAAAAAATCTTCCTGCTTACAGGATCAAAAACAAATACCATTTCAGTCTGAGCGAAATCGGGGAATGGATTCTGACAAACAGAGATGCTGTCCGGCCTGCGGCAGAGATTTATCACAAACTTACGAAAGAAAAAGTATCCCTGATGAATCTTCTGTATCAGGGCGGCATTTATTATGATATTGCAGGAAAAACTGTGGTGGAAAGTATCCGCAGTACGGTTGCCGTGATCCGCATTCCTGATGATTTGAACAGAGAGGAAATATATACTGCTTTGATGCAGCGGGAGGGAATGATGTCAACCGCAGTGGGAAACGGCATTGCCTTTCCCCATCCAAGATGTCCCATTATTTCAGATATTGACAATGAAAGCCTTTCCATCTGTTTTCTCAAAGAAAGAGTTGATTACAAAGCCCTTGACGATGAACCTGTGAGAGTGCTGTTTGTCATTATCTCATCCAATCCGGGCCGGCATCTTGAAATCCTGTCAAAAATATCCTTTCTCTGTCAGCAGAAAGAATTTGTTTCACTCCTGCACAAACCTGCGGATGAAGAATTTCTGCGGGAATATATTGAAAAAGCCGAAGCTGACTGGCTGAGGGATCAAAAGAGGTAATCTGTGATGATTCTGTATCTGTATCTGTATGGTATTGCTGCAATTCTGCTGGGCGGTGTGCTTGCACTTTTTGCTGCTGAAACAGCAAAGGCAAAAACACTTTCCCTGTTTACCGGAATCGGAAGTATTCTGGTGATATATCCTGCCATTGCTGTATTGTCCGGCACGGAGGCTCCGGAATTTCTGCTGCGGATGTCCCAGCCTTTTGGCAGTGTGCGCCTGATGATGGACAGACTTTCCGCATTTTTTGTCATTGTGATTGCCGTCATGAGTTTTCTGGGAACCCTGTACGCGGTCGGATATATGCAGCCTTACTGCAATAAGGGAAAAGATTTGTCTTCCCATTTTCTGTTCTTCAGCATTCTCATTGCCTCCATGCTCCTGACCGTAACTGTTCAGCACGGACTTGCCTTTCTCATTGTGTGGGAAATCATATCCCTGTCCTCTTTTTTTCTTGTCACATTTGAACATGAAAAACCCGAAGTTTACAAAGCCGGACTGAATTATCTGGTTTCCATGCACATTGGTGCGATCTTTCTCACAGCCGGTTTTATTGTGCTGGCAAATGCTTCCGGCAGTTTTGATTTTTCCGCATTCCGGACAGCACTCAACAGCGGTTCCCTGTCTGTTTTCGGTGTGTTTCTTCTTTTTTTCATTGGTTTTGGCATGAAAGCCGGATTTGTTCCCCTGCATACCTGGCTGCCCCAGGCACATCCTGCCGCGCCCAGTCATATTTCCGGCATCATGTCCGGCATTATGATAAAAACCGGAATTTACGGCATTCTCCGCATTGTCTCCCTGATACATTCCCCCGCTCCGGAACTTGGCTATTTTGTGCTGATCATTTCCCTGATTTCAGGGCTTTTGGGAGTGGCCTATGCCATTGCACAGCACAATCTGAAAAAACTGCTGGCCTATCACAGTGTGGAAAATATCGGCATTATCGGCATGGGCATTGGAGTGGGAATGCTCGGACTTTCTTATCAGAATTCAGCAATGACTGTGCTTGGATTTTCCGGCGCGCTGCTGCATGTGCTGAACCATTCCATTTTCAAATCCCTTCTGTTTTACGCCGCAGGCATGGTGTATCAGAAAACCCATACAATGGAGATTGAAAAACTCGGCGGTCTGGCAAAATCCATGCAGTTCACGGCCATTGCCTTTCTCATTGGCGCGGTTGCCATTTCCGGACTTCCGCCATTAAACGGATTCATCAGCGAATTTTTCATTTACTGGGGCATGTTCAAAGGACTCAAAGGCGGCATATTTCTGTCCGTGCTTCTGGTGATTTCCATTTCCGGGCTGGCTTTTATCGGTGCAATGGCTCTGCTGTGCTTTACCAAAGCCTTTGGCGTGGTGTTTCAGGGCAGTCCCCGCAGTCCGTATCCTGAAAACTCTTTTGAAACAGGGCTTTTCTTTAAAATTCCCATGATTGCGGAATGTGTGATGATTGTGCTGATCGGTCTGTTTCCCGCGCAGGTTTTTTCCCTGATCTGCACGGTATCCGCACAGTTTGCAGACATCAGTGCATATCCCATGACTGACTCTCTGACTGTGCTGAACAGTCTTTCCAAAGGATTTCTGCTTTTTCTCATCCTTGCCCTGCTGGTATGGATGCTGCGCTCCGGGCTGCGGAACAGAAAAGGGGTTTATCATTACAAAACATGGGACTGCGGTTATCAGGCCGGAAATGTCCGTATGCAGTATACAGCCTCTTCCTATGCAGATTCCTTTGTCCGCATTATCCGGCCTGTGCTGGATTATCAGGAGCATATCCGGCTTCCCGCGCTGCCCCCTGAAACAGAGCCAAAAAAACACCCTGAATTTTACCTTTTTCCCGAATTTGCCGGATTTGAAAGCCATACGCGGGACTGGATTGAAAGCCGCATTATTGATCCGGGTCTCTGTGTTCTGTCATGGTTTCTGAATCTTTTCAAATGGATTCAGAGCGGCAATATTCGCATGTATATTCTTTACGGACTGATTTTTCTGGCTGCCATTACGGTATGGACAATGGGGGTGCAGAGATGATACTGAAAGTGGCAAATATTCTGATGCTGCTGATTCTGCCTTTTGTGTTTGTGGGAATCATCAACCGCACAAAATCTTTCTGGGGGGGCAGAAAAGGACCGTGTGTATCCCAGTTTTTCTTTGACATACGCAGACTGCTTCAGAAAGGGGAAGTTGTCAGTCACACCGCATCTTTTGTATTTGACCTTGCTCCGGTGATCAGTTTTGCATCCGTGATACTTGCCGGGCTTCTGGTTCCTGTGGTGCTGCGCCAGTCTGTATTTTCCTTTGAAGGGGATTTTCTCCTTTTTTCCTATATCCTTGCAGTGGGAAAATTTTTCAGCATTATCGGTGCAATGGATACAGGATCTAGTTTTGAGGGAATGGGCGCAAGCCGTGAAGCACTGTTTTCCTCTCTGGTGGAACCTGCCTTTTTTATGATGCTCGGCGCTCTGGGCATTCTGGCAGGCGGACTTTCCTTTCAGGATATGGTGAGCCTGTTCCATCAGAATGCAGGTATGCGTCTGCTTATCTCTTCTTTATGTCTGATTATCCTTTTTGTCATGCTCCTGACCGAAGGATGCCGGGTTCCGGTGGATGATCCCAACACCCATCTGGAACTGACCATGATCCATGAAGTCATGGTGCTGGACAATTCTGGCCCCGGATTTGCCATGATGCAGTACGGCTCTGCCATGAAAATGTTCATCATAACCTCTCTGATGGCAAACTTCCTTATTCCCGCATCTTTGGATATATATGGATTTATCACAGCATTTGTTCTGATTCTTGCGGTCACGGCCTTTGCGGTCGGAACTATTGAATCCTTCATGGCCAGACTGAGAATGAACCACGTACCCCAGTTTATTCTGGTGATGGGTTCCATGTCCTTTGTGCTTCTCTCTGTCATAGCCCTGTTTTTTTACAGGAGTGTCTGATGATTAATTTTCTGATTATCCTTTTCGGCATCACCATGATTTACATTTCCGGCACAAGCCGCATTGAAACTTACATTCGCGCCCTGTTCCTGCAGGGACTGCTGCTTTTTGTGCTGGTGGGTCTGGATCACGGCATTATGCGTATGCCCAATCTTGTTTTTCTCTCCTTTGAAACCCTTGTGATCAAAGCAGTTGTGATTCCCCTGTTTCTTATCTGGATTATTCACAAACATGGGATTGAAAGAGAACTGCAGCCCTATGTTCCCAATTTTTATGCCCGGCTTATTGCCAGTCTTATCTTTGGAATGGGATTTTATGCGGCATACTGGAGCATAGGCAAAGTTCCGGAACTCCGGCCTCTGTATTTCGGCACTTCTGTTTCGACCATTGTGCTGGGGCTGCTGGTGATTGTCACCCGGAAAAAAATCATCACCCATGTCATCGGTTTCATGCTCATGGAAAACGGCATTTTTCTCATGGCCCTGTCAATAGCCAAAGAAATGCCCTTTATTGTGGCTCTGGGCGTGCTGCTGGATCTCTTTGTCGCGATCTATCTTTTCGGAATGTTCATTGGAAAAATTCATGACTTTGATCCTGAAATCAGGGTTGAAAAACTGACACAGTTAAAGGATTGACAGAAAATGACAGCCATCATTCTGCTGATGCCCCTGGTTCTCAGCATACTTGTTTTTGCCATCCAAAAGCCTGCTTTAGGGAGCTGGTGCAATGCTGCCTATGCCGGAATTCTGCTCGCTGCCTCTGTTTTTCTGTATATGACACCGGACAGTTTCACCGCGTATTTCCGCATTGATGATGTCAATATTCTCTTTCTTCTGATTCTTGCGGTTCTGTATATGGGAGTTTCCCTTTACAATACCGAATATATCCGGCAGAAATATGAAAAGGAAAAAAAAGAAATCGAAGAAAAACGCGAAAGAACAAAAGAGGAAATCACAAAAGAACTGCAAATACTCAAAACACATTATGCCCTGTATGCTGTTCATCTTCTGCTGTTTGTTGCTTCCATGATTGCTGTGATTCTGAGTACCCATCTGGGAATGCTTTGGGTTTTTGTGGAAGCCACCACCCTGAGCAGCGCGTATCTGATTTATTTCAACCGCACAAATGCCGCATTGGAAGCCGCATGGAAATATATTTTCATCTGCTCGGTGGGTATCGCGCTCGCGTTTGTGGGAATCATCTTTCTATCCATGGGACTGGAACATTCTGATTCCCTGTTTTTTGATGATTTGTACGAAAACGCAAAATATATCAATCCTTTCTGGCTGAAACTGGCAATGTCTTTCATTATGATTGGTTTTGGCACAAAAGTGGGATTTGCGCCTGTCCATGCCTGGCTTCCGGATGCGCATTCCGAATCCCCGTCTCCGGTATCCGCTCTGCTTTCCGGAACCCTTCTGAATGCGGCTCTGCTGGGGGTTATCCGGGTCAGCATTCTGCTGAAACTCGCGGGACTTGGCTGGTATGTGAGCCAGCTTCTGGTTCTGATGGGATTTCTGTCCCTGTTTGTGAGTGCAGTGTTTATCTTCCGTATTGAAAATTACAAAAGAATGCTGGCCTATTCTTCCATTGAAAACATGGGCATCATTGCCATCGGACTTGGCATTGGGGGGCCGGGAATTTTTGCTGCCATGCTTCATCTCACTGCACATTCTTTGATCAAGGCTTCCCTGTTCCTGACCTCCGGAAGTATTGAGCATTGCTGCAGGAGCAAAAAAATCAGTGAAGTCAAAGGACTGCTGCACAGGGACAAAATCACAGGCTGGCTGTGGCTCCTGTCTTTTGTCGCAATTGCCGGAATTCCGCCCTTTCCCCTGTTTTTCAGTGAATTTTTCATTGCCCGCACACTTTTTGCCAATGGTTCCATTGTGTATGCTGTCATATTTTTCCTGCTGCTCACCATTATTCTGGCGGCTATGGGGAAATCTGTGCTTGGCATGTGTTTCGGGGAAAACAGACCCATAGAAAAACAGGCCGCTCCCTCGGAAATTGTGACCTGGCTGCCACAGGCTGTGTTTCTGGTGCTGCTGTTTATCATGGGCATTCTTCCGGACGGGCTTTGCCGTATTCTTCAAAATGCAGCGGCCAGACTGTAATACTGATTCGCCATTGGTTTTATGCAATGCGGAATGCAAATCCGGAGGAGTGCAAAAATTGAGAGGAGCGGTTTTTTGCACAAAATCATGAGGAGTGCAAAAATTGAGCGGAGCGGTTTTTTGCACATGCCCGGCAGCCGGAAAAACTGACAATACTGTATCAAATCAATGGAAAATTTGGTATAAAGGAGACAGAGGATGAACTGGGCAAAGACAAAAAACGGAAAAAGTATTGCGCTCAAAGATATACCCCTGCTGTCCATGCCGCAACTGCGGGATGCGATTGCTGAACAGTGTGAGAACGGAAGCCGCATCGTACTGTTTTTCGGCACTGATCAGGGCAAAGTGTATGCCGTGCTTGCACAGGATGTCAATTCCCGCGTGCTGGTGTCATCAGCAGAATTTCCAAAGGATAAAACATATCTGTCTTTGACAAAGGAATTTCCGGCACTCCATGTTTTTGAGCGGGAACTGTATGAAGAATACGGCCTTGTACCCGAAGGCCATCCCTGGCTTAAAGGCATCCGCTATCCCTTTTACCGGCATCATCCTGAAAAAACAATGGAAACCTTTCCTTTTTTTAAAATGGACGGACAGGAGGTTCATGAAGTGGCTGTAGGCCCCATCCATGCAGGCGTGATAGAGCCGGGGCATTTCCGTTTCATGTGTCATGGGGAAAAGGTTTATCATCTGGAAATACAATTGGGATACCAGCATCGCGGAGCGGAACGTCTGTTTTGCGGCAAACGGTTTCAGGAAACGCTCGCGGAATCCATTGCAGGCGATTCTGTTACTGCACATACGTCTGCATATGCTATGGTGATGGAATCTCTGGGAAACATTCAAATCACTCGGAGAGCGCAGGCCATCCGTGCCATTGCCCTTGAAATGGAAAGAGCCGGTATTCATATCGGAGATTTGGGAGCATTGGCAAATGATGTGGCCTATCTTCTGGGCAATGCGGTTTACGGAGCGACCCGGACTTTGGTTATCAATTCCCTGCTTCTGATTTGCGGCAGCCGTTTCGGACGGGGCCTGATCCGCACCGGAGGCGTGGTGTTTGATATAGAAGAAGACAAAATACGGGAAATCAGAGCGACTCTTGAAAAAGTGAAGCATGATGTGATTCTGATGAGCGAAACCATGTTTTCCACACCCAGTGTTCTGTCCCGTTTTGAACAGACCGGCATAGTGGAAACGGAAAAAGCAGCGCAGATTGGACTGGTCGGGCCTGTAGCACGGGCCTCAGGACTGTCAGTGGATGTGAGAAGTGATCATCCCTATGGCATGTACCGCTATTCTCCCATTCACAAATCGATCCGTTACACCGGAGATGTGTTTGACCGTGCCTATATCCGTTATATGGAAATTCAGAAATCCCTGAATTATGTGATTGATCAGATCAGTCATCTGCCTGGGGACGGCATAAAACGGGGTTCTGTTTCCGATATAAAATTGGCCCCGGACAGTTTTGCTGTTTCTATGGTCGAAGGCTGGCGCGGGGAAACGGTTCATGCGGCTATCACAGACAGCAGCGGAAATCCTGTACGCTACAAAATCAAGGATCCGTCCTTTCACAACTGGTTCGGACTGGCTCAGGCTGTGCGGGGCAACGGCATTTCCGATTTTCCGCTCTGCAACAAAAGTTTCAATCTTTCCTATTGCGGGAATGATTTATAAAGAATTTTCGATTAGCATAAGTAAGGTTCCATAAATTTTCGGATATAAATTTTTCGGAAAAATCCGGTTTTTTGAATACACGAAAAATTTCGTTTGCCTACTTATTTCAGCAGGCGTAATAACCGGACTAATCCGGCATACTGCTCAAAGACGCAGACAGATTGAGTCCTATACAAAAAATACGCTCAGCAGAGATAAGCGGGTGGATATAAAAATTTCACCAAAAGATTTGTATGATATTCAAATCAGAGCTGCTGAGGAAGGGATTCCTTATCAGCCACTTTAAAACAAATCAGAAAGGATATGGTTATGACAACTGCAATAAATGTAACCCTGTCAGAATTCAATGCCATTCTGAATAATATCAGATTACCTTCAGAAACACGGCTGACAGTAACTTTTGAGGATGAGAAATCAGGAATTGAAATACTCAGACGAAAGAAAGCAGTTGAGGCCATGAAAAAACTCAGAGGATCCGGAAACGGCAAACTTCTTAATGCTCTTTTACATGAGCGGGAAAAAGATAAAGTGAAATGAAGGAATATGTTTTTGATACATCTGCTCTTCTGACATATATTGAAAATGAAGAAGGAGTTGAGACTGTTGAGAATATGCTGATAAAAGCTCTCAACGGAGAGGATAAAATATTTATCTCAACAGTTACAATGATAGAAATTTTCTATATTTCCATGCAGGAGCAGGGCCGGGCAATAGCTGTGGAACGTATGAATCTTATTGAAACACTGCCATTGATGCAGGAATCTCTGACTCCAAATCTCACAAAAACAATTGGAGAAATGAAAGCCGTCAAATCCATGTCTTTTGCTGACTGCTGCATAGCGGGATTGGCGAAAAGCAAAAAGGCAGTATTGGTGCATAAAGACCCTGAGTTTGAACAGATTGAAGATGAAACATCACAATTGAAACTGCCGTATAAGAGAAAAGTGAAAAAAGGTCAGCGCGGATCGGCATAATGCAGACATTCAGAAGATGTTTGTGCAAAAAATATTAATATCTTAAAAATATTTGATATTTTATTTCAGATAAAAAACAAAGAGGTTGTATATGTTCAAAACTCTGCTGCATTCTTTCAAATCCGGAATGAATCAGGAATTCATGTTCACCAATCCCCTGCAGCCGCTCAAAGTCAGGGTCAATCAGGGAAAACAGTATATTCCGGATATAAAGGCCGCAGTTATAAAGCCGCCATTCCGGGGATTTCCCCTGATAAGCGAAAAAGCAGGCAGTGCTGCCTGTGCCGGGTGCAGGCGGTGCATTGATATTTGTCCCGTCAAAGCCATTGATCCCAATCCCTTTTCCATAGATATGGGAAAGTGCATTTTCTGCGGGGACTGTGCGCGGGAATGCCCGGAGAAAATAATTGCTTTCAGCAATTTCCATAAAACAGCAGCCACATTCCGGGAAGATTTGAAAATCGGCAAATCCCTGAGTGCTGAGGTATATCAGGCCCGTGCCATAACTGTGCGCAAAGAAATCCGGCATATGTTCGGTCGATCCCTCAAACTGCGGCAGGTTTCTGCGGCAGGATGCAACGGCTGTGAAATGGAACTCAATGCCTGCTCCAATGTCAACTTTGACATGGGACGTTTCG
>CAZHPS010000190.1:0-11707 GCA_964534335.1 uncultured Desulfobacterales bacterium | reverse complement strand
AAATTTTAACTTCCTGTAATTATAAATGATATAATATTTTTGTCCGGTAGTAAGAACCGCTGTATAATTCCGGCAGTTCTTTTTTCATGGAAACATTATATCATTGAAAGAAAAAAACAGCAATAAAAAAATCAACGGAGTAACATCATTAGACCTCTTTCCAAAGTCAATTTTTATCCAATAAAATCAATGGAGCAATTCCCACTTTTGCAAGAGGTCTATTGATTAACATAATTTTTCAGGCACGTCAATCACCCTGCTGTCTGAACCCGGATTCTCGGAATTAACAGATTTTTATTACGGGTGAATCAGGGCAGTCAAAGCAATCATCTGAATTACTGTTCAGTCCGGCAGAATCTCATATTTCCACTCATCAGCGGCCCGCTTTTCCGTACTGAAATTTATGCCCATGAGAACGCGCTTTTTCCCCTTCTGTGCGTACATGTCCGCATAGCCTTTTTCATGAATCTGCTTCAGAGCGGCCTGCGCGCTGTGTCCGCATTTGAATTCCATGATGAAAATTTTGTCCGCAAATTCCACCACCATATCAATCCGTCCCCTGCTGGTCAGGACTTCACTCTGCACACTGCTTCCGGATGCAGACACCATCAGATAAAAAAGCGTATGGAAATATGCCTCATTTTTCTCGGTTTTCAGGGTATGGGAAACGGATGCAAAAATGGCATTGACGGTTTCAAAAAAGGATTTGAAATCCTCTGCTTCCAGATATTCGGCCAGCAGAAGAAAACGGGACATTTCCGAATAGCTGTCTTTGGGGGAAAAGGAATAGATCAGGGATTCCAGAAAACTGAGTTTCACTTCCCGGTTGGGATAACCAATCTGAAAAATCCGCCCCCGCACATCGTGAATGGTCAGATAACCGGTCTGAAAAAGCAGGGCTTCGGGATTGAGCCGTTCCAGATCATAGACACTGAAAATCTGTTCGCTTACGTTCAGTTTCTCAATGTCCGGCAGATGATAGTCCATTTCCCGGAGCATATTGACCAGAAAGGCAGGAGTGCCGGTTTCAAACCAGTAATTGCCGAATTTCAGGCGGCTGATGGCCCGGAGTACGGAAAAAGGATTGTACACCCGGATATTTTCTTCTGAAAAGCGGTATCCGTCATAATATTCAGCAAGCTGTGTCATTGCTGCTGTTTCACTCATGCCGGATTTTCCGGCCAGTTGTGCAATCTGAGGCATGAAACAGGTTTCCAGTTCCTCCTGCGTGTATCCGAACATGGCCGCATAAGATCCGTTCATGCTGAGATCATTGAGATTGTTCAGATCAGAAAAAATGGAAACCCGCGTGAATTTGGAAACTCCGGTGATGAACACAAAACGGATGTGCGGAGTAACATCTCCTCCCTTCATGGTTCCCAGAAAATATTTGAGAATGTCCCGGTTGGCTTTGGCGATCTCCAGGGCTTCCTCTCCTTTTCCCAGATGATCAATGACGGGTTTGTCATATTCATCTATGAGAATGACAGCCGGTTTTCCGGTTTTCTCACTCAGGGAAAGGATCAGTTCTCCGAACTGCTCCCTGAGAAGGGGTTTCTTCAGACTGATTCCGTAATATTGTGCAGTGTCGGCCAGAGAAATTGCCAGTCCTGTCCGGAACATTTCAGGATTGTCATGGCTGATCCTGCTGAAATCAAACACAATAACAGGATATTCCTCCCATTTCCAGTCTCCGTGTCCGGCTATCCATAAACCGTCAAAAAGTTCCTTCCGGTTCCGGAAAAAACATTTCAGTGCGGAAACCATCAGGGATTTGCCGAAACGCCGGGGCCGGGACATGAAGAAATACCGTCCGGTTTCCAGCATTTCATGAATATACCGGGTTTTGTCCACATACAGCAGATTGTCTTCCCGTATAATCTCAAAGGAAGACTGATCTATGGGGAGTTTCTGGAGTTTTTGCTTCATGATAACCGCCTTTTGTTTTCATTATGAAGAAGATTCAGAGAAAATTTTCTGCTCTGACTATAGCATATCTGTTTTTAGGCAAAAAGAAAAAAACTCCAGTTCCTGTATCTTTCCATATTCTTCTCTGTATCTTCTTGACAGCAGTGCATATATGCAGTTACAGTATTTCTTTCAGAGAGGTCAGCTTTGCCGTGTTCGTGCAGGTCGGATTTTATGATCTGAAGTGTACAAAAAAACCGGATTTTTTGGAAAAATCCGGTTTTTGCAGCGTACAGATTCAAATCTGACAGAATACTAAGGTGATTTCTGAAAATAAATATCCCAGTTCAGGCACAGGCCGGAAGCTTATGCTGCTTTGGCGGGATATTCTTTTCCGGAAATCACCTAAGGGCTGTATTAAAATAACCTGTTCCAAACCCTAAGGGTTTTCAAAACCCTCAGGGTTTTTCGGACAGAAAATTGTACAGGTTATTTTGTTACAAACCCTAAGTCTGATTTTACCAAAAAAACTGCCATGCCAGAACCAATAAAAAATATACTGATCCAATTTTGGTTTTTTTTGCATGATTTTTGAATGACGGTCTGAAAGTAAAAAATCAGCCGTTTTCTGCCTGAAAAACCCTGCGGAACAGACTCAAAAGGCATGTTCCTGCTTATATGCAGTTTTTGTACCGCAAAAAATCAAAATTGGATAAATACAGGGAGGATATCTATGAAAAAAAAGGAGCCGATTACAACCCTGCTCAGCCGTCCTGATGTGCAGGAAATCACAGGCAATATCAACCGGGAATCAGCGGACAGAATGCGTTTTTCGCCTCCTGCATGCGCTGTGTTTTCCAAACCCTTCACCCTGCTGGAAACAGATGATTCCTATCATTTCACCATTGACCGGGAGGCGCAGAAGGTTTTGCCGAATATCATCGGCAACAAAGTGCAGAAAGTCACTGGCACAGATTCCCCAAAGGCGGAAATGCAGACCGCGTATCAGAAACCGCGCAGAATCGGCATAGTTTTTTCCGGCGGGCCGGCTCCGGGCGGTCATAATGTGATTGCCGGACTGTATGATGCCGCGAAAAAAGCCAATCCGGAAAACCGGATTTTCGGTTTTATTCTGGGGCCGGACGGCATTATTGAAAACGAGGCTGTGGAACTCCATGATGATCTGGTGAACAGATACCGCAACCGGGGCGGTTTCACCATGATCAAAACCGGCCGCACCAAAATTGACACAGCGAAAAAAATGGCTTTGTCCAGAGAAACCTGCAAAAGCATGGAACTAAACGCGCTGGTCGTGGTGGGCGGGGATGATTCCAATACCAATGCAGCGTTTCTGGCACAGGAAATGTTTGCAGACGGGGTTCAGGTCATCGGGGTTCCCAAAACCATTGACGGAGATATTCAGGTGCGTGATGATGAGGGAAAAGTGCTGTGCGCCATGTCTTTCGGGTTCCATTCCGCAGCACGGGCTTTTGCCAATTCTGTCAGCAATTTATGCACAGACAGCAGCTCAGATGTGAAATACTGGCATGTGTGCAAGGTTATGGGCCGGGTCGCGAGCCATCTGGCTTTGGAAGTGGCTCTGCAGACCCATGCCAATCTTACCCTGATTGGTGAGGAACTGGCCGAATATGTGAGCGAGGAAAAGATCAGCAAAGCAGAGGCTGATGGAACTGTGGATTATTCGGCCTATGGCATGACTTTGCGCCATCTTTCCCGGCGGATCTGTGAGGGCATTGTGCGCCGGGCAGAGGCAGGAAAAAATTACGGAGTGCTGGTCATTCCTGAGGGCATACTGGAATTTATCAATGAAATCCAGATTTTCATCATCAAATTCAATGCCATTATCGGCGAATACAACACAACCCATGATTCCACCTTTCACCATGATTTTCCCCATCTTAAAGACAAACTGGAATATCTGCGCAAACTGGCACAGATGTCACGTGACAGAAAAGGCATATCTGTATGGAATGCGCGGGATGATGAACTGTTCAATGATATTCCGGATTTTTTTCAGGAAGGGCTGCTCATGGAGCGGGACAGCCACGGCAATTTTCCCTTTTCCCAGGTAAAAACCGAGGAGGTTCTGCTGGGGCTGGTGCGGGAATATCTCAAACTCCTGCAGGATCAGGGAAAATACAAAATTGGCATTCACCATGAATATTTCCGCAAAACCCTTGAAAGAGATGGGCTTGATCCTGCACGTTTCGGGCCGGTGCTGTTCCGGAATTATGCAGACGGGCCGTATCTTCTGTTCAAATCCGCTATCATATCTGTCAAGACCCTCAAGACCGAACTGGTTAAAAACGGGCTGCTGGATGATGAGGACAGGATTCCGGCTGCGGTGGAAAAAATCTACAAAAAATCCGCGCCCGGTTTCAAAACCCAGACCTATTTTTACGGATATGACGGCAGAGGCAGCGAACCCACAAAATTTGACTGCATTTATACATACAATCTGGGGCGCACGGTTTTCAGTCTCATCGCGAACGGAGCCACAGGTCAGATGGCTGCCATCAGAAATCTGGAGCATGATTTTTCCCAGTGGGAACCCATCGGCATTCCAATTGCGCCCCTCATGCATCTGGAGGAACGCGGAGGGAAACTGAATCTGGTGCTGGAAAAAAGTGTGGTGAATATAAACGATCCTGCATTCCGGATATTCAAAGAAATGCGTGAAAAATGGCTGGCAGCAGAACCCGGAGATGACAATTTTCGCAAACCTGCTCCCATTTCCCTTTTTACAGACGGGGAGGAGGAGCGTCCTATCACTCTGGCTCTGAATGCACTGTGTCAGGTTCAGTATAGAGAGTCTGAACCGGCAGATTATACCATTACTCAGAAGATTTGATGGTACAGCCGCGAATTGCACGAATGACACGAATTATGGTTTGTGCATTCGTGCAGATTCTTGGTATTCGTGGCTTTTTGAACTGTAAAAATTTTTATAAACTCTGCTGATGCAAACCTTTCGAATGCGGTATTTTACAACCGAAATGTTTCAAGTAATGGTATAATCTGAAATGTCAGCAGAACCTGATGCTTTGTCAAATTTGGTTTTATAATCTGAAATGTACAAAAAAACCGGATTTTTTGGAAAAATCCGGTTTTTGCAGCGCACAGATTCAAGCTGATAATAAATCGCTTTCAAAGTTCGGGGAATGCCTCTTTTTTTAAGCCACGAAAAACACGAACAGCACGAAAAAACAGCATTTGGCATGCCCATGTTTTGAAAGCGAATTGGTATGACAGAGTACTAATTTTTTCCTGCCTTTTCCATTGCCTGCCTGAATTTTTTCAACTGGGATTCATACAATGCCCGATCCTTTCCGGAGCGGGCCAGTGCTTTTTCCTCTGTCCTGACAGCCATTTCATACATGCCGTTGACATAAAAACTTTCTGCAAGGGTATCAAGGATATGCGGTGCATCCGAGAGATACGCCGCGCGGCGGGCCAGTTCAAGGGCAAGTGACGGATTTCTCAGAGATACATTCTCGCATGTGGCATAGAGCCATGCCAGATTGTTCAGCACTTCCGGATCATCTGCTTTCAGCCCCAGGGATTTCTGATAAGCCGCAATGCTTTGGGCATATTCATTCCGGCTGTGGTGCAGATCTCCCAGAAGATGGTAGAGTTGGGGATTGTCCGGATTTTTTTCCATCTCCCGCCGGAGAACCCGTTCAAACAGATCTGTGCTGATTTTTCTGCCTGTTTCTCCGAAACTGACAGAGTATCCGGCCCATCCGATCAGAATCATTCCTGCCAGATAAACACCTATGCTTTTTCTGATTTTCTGATCATGCTTTTTTATCCATGATCTGTCTTTTTCACATTTCAGAATATAACCCACACGTTCCGTAATGCTGAAATGATGCCAGTTGGGTTTGTCCGGGGACTGACCGGAGCCTGCCGTGATTTTTTCAAAGGTGGTAATCAGAGGGCCTGCTGTATCGTAAAGGGTGTAAACATAACAGTCTGCCTGCCGTTCAAAATTTCTCATGAAATATCCGAAAATATAGCGGAAATAAATCAGAAAAACAAAAATGGTCATAAGGGTGAACAAAGTGGATGTGACAGAGGTCTGACTGATTCCGGAATGGATGACAAAACGGTATACCGGTTCGGTAAAAATGATCAGATAAAGAATCAGATCAAGGGTGGCATAGGACAGCAGCAGGTATCCTGAAAAAAAGAAAAGATAAAATATCAGATGATTGCGTTTGACATGTCCGATTTCATGTGCGATGACCGCATCTACCTCTTCGGGGCTGAGAATTTCCAGCAAAGCCTCGGTGACAAGAATATAACGGACTTTTTTCACCAGTCCCATGACACCGGCTGTAATCATCCGGCCTTCAAATATGGGCCAGTACAGAATATCCGCATATTTCATTCCCGCGCGTGCGCAAAGGTTTTCGATCCGCTCACGCATATGGCCTTTTTCAAGGGGTTTGCATCCCCAGAATTTCTGAATCAGAAAAGGGCCACCCACAGCCGTTGCAAAAAGAAAAATAAGGAAAAAAAGAATTTCCCCGGGGCTAGTTGCCAGAAATTCTTTCAGCCATTCAAAAGGCAGTACATTGATGAGATCATGGATTCCGGACAGCATTACCCAGGGAAGCAGCACAGGCACTGCAAAGGAAATATTGGATAATACGTATTTCCTGCGGGCTATCCGGCTGGCATAAATTTTCTGATAGGCTTCATGCGCACAGTACCAGACTATGGAAAGATAAAAAATGAAAAGCAGGAGAAATATCAGGGCCGGAGCAGTGGGGAAAATTTTGAAATATTCAATTTTTTCCATCCAGTCCGGAAGGTTCAGCACATAAAGATCCACAGTGAACAAAACAATGGCCATAACAGACTGGCGGGCCAGCAGGCTGCTGAAACGGTTCTCAGGAACATGGTCAAAAATGGGAATACCCTGTCTCCGGATCTGTCTTTCCAGCAGACTGAACTGGATACGTGTCAGTATGGAAAAAATAAGAATGAAGAAAAGGAACAGTTCAAGGGTTTCAGGCAAAGGCAGATTCGGGCTTTCCGAAGGCTGATATGTGGTGTAAATTAGCAGGACAATGATGAAATATATGAAATTGGCAAACATGGGGTAATGTCAATGCTGAATGGTTAATGGTTAATGGTTAATGGTGAATACCAAATCGCTTTCAAAGGACGGGGAATGCCTCTTTTTTTTAACCGCGAAAAACACGGACAGCACGAAAAACAGCAGTTTGCATGCTCATATTTTGAAAGCGAATTGGTATAAAGATCAGTCAGTTTGACCTACTGCACAAGCAACTTAATTTTAAAATAATCAGGTGTCGGATTACGCTTACGCTAATCCGACCTACTGCTTCATTTCACTTAAAATTGTAGGTCGGATTAGCGCAAGCGTAATCCGACATCCTGACATTACTTCGGAATACAGACACGGTGATTTTGATAATACAAAATTAAATTATAATAACAAGCAGGTCGGATTAGCGTAAGCGTAATCCGACACGGTGATTTTGATAATATAAAATTAAATTATAATAACAAGCAGGTCGGATTAGCGTAAGCGTAATCCGACACGGTGATTTTGATAATACAAAAAATAAATTGGTTATGTATTACTGCTTTGTCAACTTTGATTTTATGCGTTGAAGTGTACAGAAAATCCGGATTTTTTGGAAAAACCGGTTTTTTCAACTCACAGATTCAGGGTTGACAGATACTGCTGCCTTTATTTGTCTGAAATAGCGTTCTTTTTCACTGTAAATGCACCCGCAGTACTGCTGGCGGTAGAGGTTCAGTTCTTTGGATTCTGCAATGCCCTGTTTCCAGCCTTCGCGGAAATCATGGTAATAAAAAGGGATGCCTGCGGATTTTGCAAGGGATTCTCCAATTTCACGAATCATGTCGTGTTTCTGGAATTTGCTGTAAAGCAGGGTGCTTGTGAAACAGTCAAATTTTCCCCTTTTTGCCAGCAGAGCCGTACTTTTCAGCCGGTCATGGTAACAGTATGCACAGCGGTCAGCCTCCCGGAATACAACATTGCGAATGAATTCTTCCGGTTCATACCCTTCCTGCCAGATGACCTGAAATTTCTCAATTTCTGAAAATGTTTTCAGGGTTTCCTCCCGTTTCAGGCATTCGGTGTAAGGATGGATATTGTGCCGGTAAAAAAATCCCATGATGTGAAAATTTTCAGATCGGAGAACTTTGAGAGGATAAACCGAACATGGTGCGCAGCACATATGAACCAGAATTTTTGGGCCTTTTACGGTTTCCATGCAAAATCATCTCCTTTGTCAACTATAGTGTTTAAGAAAATGTTTGTCCAAAAAACCCTAAGGATTTTGAAAACTCTTAGGGCTTCAGGATGACAATGTTTTTCTTAAAATCTATAAATTCCCCTTTTGTAAAGGGGGAGTTCAGGGTATTGAAAAAAACGGACCCTTTTTTCAAATGGATTTGCTTTATCTGCAAATTCCGTTCTGTTTTGCCAAATTTAATCCATTGCAGTCTCCTAACTGGCATGCTTTATAAAGATCAAGACATCCATTTTGCATATTCTTTATAAGAATCCATGAAACACCACGGTTGGTATATATCATAGGGTCTCCCGGATTTAACTCAATGGCTTTGTTAAAGTCCTGAATCGCCCTGTCATACTGACCTTTTTTATTCCATGCAATACCACGGTTGCCATATGCCTCAGCGTATCCCGGATTTAACTCAATGGCCTTGTTAAAGTCCTGAATCGCCCTGTCATACTGAACTTTATGATTCCATGAAGTACCACGGTTGTAATATGCATTAGCGAATCCCGGATCTAACTCAATGGCCTTGTCAAAGTCCTGAATCGCCCTGTCATACTGATCTTTATGACCCCATGAAGCACCACGGTTGTAATATGCATTAGCGAATCCTGGCTTTAATTCAATGGCCTTGTCAAAATCCTGAATCGCCCTGTCATACTGACCTTTATTATCCCATGAAAGCCCACTTTTGTAATATTCATCATACCCCGAAATTGAACCATCCGTTATGTTTTTTGATACTGAATTATCCTGCCCGGCTGCCTGCGCTGAACGCTCCTGAACGGATTTCTGTTCCGAATGATCCGGTCTGATTGTCTGCTGCGAACAGGCTGATATGACAATTATACTGATCCAATTTTGGTTTTCTTTGGCACGAAAATTGCTGAACTGCAGAAACATCCCTTTCCGAACCTGTTTCCGCTGAGTTTCCGGATCAAAACGGTCATTTTTTCACAATCCGGTCTGAAGGCAAAAAGTATGCCGGATAAAACCAAAATTGGATCAGTATATCACTATAAAAACAACTATTTTTTTCATCTGTTTTTCTCCTGTTTAATCATTTGGATGAAGGTTAAAACCAATGTATCAGAACATGCTTTTTTCTTTGGCTTTCTGCTCTTTTTTCTCCTGAGATGATTCGGAGTTGATTTTTGAAAGCAGTGTCTTTTTCATATACAATACGGTCATTTCAAAACTCAGATGCGGTGCATCAACTTCAATGTGGACATCATCCTGCTGAAATTTGGCGGAACTGTCACCGACAAAAGGTATCTGTTTTGATATGAGTTTGTACTTTGAACTCAGGTGTCCGAAAATATCATTGAATTTGTATTTCCCCATTTTCATGAGTATTCCGGCAAGTTTTGCGTTTTCATCAAAAATAAATAAGGCACTGTTTAAGCCCTCAATCTGAAAAAGACTTCCGGGCGCAAGCAGCATTGGGCCTCCGGAATATTTATTAATACCTGCGTGTTCAACATTGCCTTGTTCTGTCAATGCTGTTCTGACCTGCTCAAAATCGGCAGTTCCGATTTCAAAACCCAAAGCTGATACACCGGCATAAGCCGGTACAGAAAGAAAAATAAAAAAGAAAAAAACACGGACTGTCAGCATAATCTATTTCTCCTTTCACTATGAGTTCTCATAAAAAATTGATGGATTAAAACAATCTGCTTTTATTCTCACTTTTGTAAAGGATTGGGGAATTTTTCTTTAATCATCTCAAAATCCTCCTTTACAAAATGGGAAATCCGTTACTTATGCCCCACTATCGGATTTGGTTTGGACAGTATCCTGCCCCGTTTTCCAAAGTAAGACCCAGAATTTTTTCTCTGATCAGGGTTTCAATCACCTCGCAGACCGGCAGCCCCACAACATTGGTATAGGAACCGCTGATGCTTTTGACCAGAAACGTGCCAAGTCCCTGAATTGCATAGGCTCCGGCCTTGTCAAAGGGTTCTTTGGTATGGATATACCATTCAATTTCCTCTCTGCTCAAATGCTTGAAACAGACATCTGTTCGGACTGCATCGGAAAAAAGCCTGTTCTGAGATTTGCAGAGGATCGCATATCCGGTGAAAACCTGATGCGTCTGACCGCTCAGACGGCCAAGCATTTCCCTTGCCTCGTCTTTGGAACCCGGTTTTCCCAGAATGTCATTTCCGATCAGGACTATGGTATCCGCGCCGATAACCCAGCTTTCAGGATATTTTTCAGACACTTCTCCGGCTTTGGCCTGTGCCAGGGTTTTCACATAATCCGCAGGTTCCGCAAGTTTGACGGAAGATTCATCAAAACGGCTGGGAATAACGGCAAAAGCAAGACCGGCCTGTTCCAGAAGATATTTGCGCCGAGGGGATTCAGACGCGAGAATCAGATAAGGGTGATATTTTTCGTTCATAAGGGTTTATTATCAGAAGACAGCGCGTTTGGCAAGTCGCAAAAAGCAAAAAGTGTGAAACACAGGGGGCAGAGCAGAGATCAGCGGCAAATTATACGGGTTCGTCGCCATTAGTTTTATACAATGATACAATGCAGAATACAAATTCGGAGGAGTGCAAAAATTGAGCGGAGCGGTTTTCTGCAAACGCAAATCATGAGGAGTGCAAAAATAGAGAGGAGCGGTTTTTTGCAAACGCAAACCGGAGGAGTGCAAAATTTGAGCGGAGCGGTTTTTTGCAAACGCAAATCCGGAGGAGTGCAAAAATTGAGCGGAGCGGTTTTCTGCAAACGCTGGACCGGGAAAAACTGAAAATAAATATTGTATCAAATCAATAGAGAATTGGTATCACTCTGCGGTCAAAAACAATAAAGAAAAGGGATTTAAATTTGATGAGGAATTTTGTATGGCGGAGAGAGAGGGATTCGAACCCTCGGTGCCGTTTTTGACAGCACACACGATTTCCAGTCGTGCACCTTCGGCCAGCTCGGTCATCTCTCCGTATTTCAGGGCCGTATTTCAGGGCCGTATTTCGCGGGGAAAACAAATGAATCAAAGATGCTGTACAGTATCCTGCCTGATATGGGGTTCAGACCGGATGGCGGAGAGGGTGGGATTTGAACCCACGATCCCGGTTTTGCCAGGATACCGCTTTTCGAGAGCGGGGCCTTCAGCCGCTCGGCCACCTCTCCTGTTCCCTCTCTTCATCAGCACAGGTTTTTGCTACATATAATTTTTCAGGCATTCTGTCAACGATATTGTTGATAAAAAATGATCAAAAAATGATTTTTTTCCGGCTTTGGGCATTGTTTCAGAAAAAATGCAGGAAATTCCTTGAACAAAGACTCTGTTTTTAGTATCAGAAGGCAAACTGATTTCTGTACATTAAATATTGAAACACATAAACGGAGTTTATCTCATGGCAAACATACGCCCCTTCAGGGGAATTGTTTATAATCCGGAAAAAATATCTGATCTGGCGGATGTCACTGCTCCGCCCTATGACGTGATTTCCCCGCAGGAACAGGAA
>CAZHPS010000189.1:0-11771 GCA_964534335.1 uncultured Desulfobacterales bacterium | reverse complement strand
CGGTTTCCTTTTTCTGAAACACAGGCAAGAGGCAGTCTGCCGTATTTGCCGCTGAAACTGAGTTATCAGAATAATTCAGCGGATTTGATTGGAATTTTGGATACAGGTGCAAGTGTCAGTGTATTGCCGTATAAAGTCGGAAAAGAACTGGGTGCTGTATGGGAAAATCAGACTGTGAAACTGAGTCTGACAGGAAATTTGGCGCAGTTTGAAGCACGTGCAGTCATTCTGTCTGCTGAAATCGGTCAGTTTTCTCCCGTTGATTTGGCATTTGCATGGACACGGAACGAAAATGTTCCTGTAATTTTGGGACAGGTGAATTTCTTTTTGGAGTTTGATGTCTGCTTCTTTGCTTCTGAAATGTTTTTTGAAATAAGTCGAAAGAAAAAAAGAAAAACAAAAGCCTAACCAAGCGGTCAGGCGGACGGATGGATAAGCCCGCCGCCGCTTAACTCGTCGTTAGTCGCTAATGCAGTTAGAGGAAATAGTTGGTTTTTGCTTCATTGTGGCTCTAATGTCATGTTTTTATAGGCTGATATGTTAAACTTTTGTATAATATTTCAACTTTGGTTTTTTATGGCACAGAAATCGCTTTTCATCAGGAACATGTTTTTTCAACCTGTCCGGAGGGCTTTTCAGGTCAGAAAGGATAAGTTCTGACTGTAATGCAAAAATCATGCCGGATAAAACCAAAATTGTTTCAGTATAATGTCATCTATTCTTTTCTTTTCAGGTTCTGATAAACAGTATTTGGAAAATATTGAAAAATCGCTCCACAGTGAGGAAAAAATTATGCCTGAAATTTTGGCACTGAAAAATATCAGAATGGATAAAACAGCCTTTTCAGTAGGTTCCATTGATGACGAGTCTGATGAAAAACTGTACTGGTCTTCAAAAACGCCTGTCGAACGGATATACACCGTTGAATTAATGAGACAAATGCTTTATGGATATGATCCGCTTACCGCAGGACTTCAGAGATTTTTTGAAACTGCTGAAATAACTGATAACTGATAACTGATAACTGATAATGCGAATTAAGGGTTGAATCCGGCAACGTAAAAACAGACAGTTACAAAACAGGTTCAGCAGGTTTGCTTTTACAATATCCTGTTTTTACTGATTCCGGAGTTTTTGACCCTTAATCGGCATTGATAACTGATAACTGAAAAACATGGTCGTAGGAATCGGCATTATTATTTTCCGGCTGCATGGGTGCAGTTCCCTGAAAGAAAAGCGGAGCATTGTCAAATCCATTGTGGGCCGGGTACAGAATCATTTCAATGCTTCGGTCGCTGAAGTCGGGTCCAATGACATTCTTGACCGGGCTGAAGTGGGATTTTCACTCGTGGGCAATGACCGTTCCCTGATCAACTCCAAGATTGACAAGGTTTTCAATATGGCAGAATCTCTGGGACTCGCGGAAATCATTGATACAGAAATGGAGATTATCAATCTGTGAAATCATATACACGTGCTGATCGGGTGGGTGCGCTTATCCGGGATATTCTGTCCGATATTCTGCGAAAGCATATCAGAGATCCCCGTCTGGAAATGGCAACGGTCACAGGCGTGAAAATGTCCAATGATCTGAAAGTGGCAAAAATTTACTTCTCCATATCCGGAGGAAAAGAGCGCGTGGACGGAGCCCAGAAGGGATTTGAAAGCGCTGCAGGATTTATCAGACGCAGCCTTGCAGGCCAGCTTGATCTGCGCTATATGCCTGAACTTCGGTTTTTTTATGATGAATCCATTGATTACGGAGCGCATATCAACAAACTGCTCAAATCAGTCAGTATGCAGGATGGAAAAGATCATCAGTCACCTGAAACAGAGTAAGCAGGTTTTCATCGCATCCCATGTCAACCCGGACGGCGATGCGGTCGGCTCTCTTATAGCGACAGCCCTTATGCTGGATGTCATGGGCAAAAAAGTCACCCTGTACAATGAAAGCCCGATTCCTGCTGTTTACCGTTTTCTTCCGGATACACAGAGGATTGTCCGGGATTTCCCATCTCCTGAAACATATGACACGGCAGTTGTTCTGGATTGCAGTGATATTGGCAGAGTGGGAAAAATGGCAGAACAGGTGTCCCGCATTCCGGTGCTGATCAATATTGATCATCATGTGACCAATACCCGTTTCGGAAATCTTCACTGTGTTGACACAGAAGCCTGTGCCACTGCTGAGATAGTTTACCGTTTTGTCCGGATGATGAATATTCCCCTTACCAAAGCAGTTGCCACCGCCATTTATACCGGAATTGTCACTGATACCGGTTCCTTCCGTTTTGCCAACACCAACAGGGCAGCTTTTTCCATATGTGATGAAATGGTGGAACAGGGTGTGGAACCCTATACAGTAGCCCAGCATCTTTACGGAACCTATTCCCTGGGACGGCTCAAACTTCTCAATCTGGCCCTTGATTCCATTGAAATTCTCCATAACGGACAGCTTTCCTTCATGACCCTGACACAGGGGATGCTGGAGGAAACCGGAACCCAGTCCGAGGATATTGACGGCATGATCCATTATGCCAAGCGGATCAAGGATGTGAAAGTTGCTGTTCTGATTCAGGAGCGGCATAACGGACAGAACAACGGCCAGGGCAGGAATTTTTTTCATGTAAGTCTGCGTTCAGACGGAGCAGTGGATGTGGCTGAACTGGCAGCATCCTTTGGCGGAGGCGGTCATCAGAGGGCAGCCGGATTCAATACGGAAATGCCGCTGGCCGAACTCAAGGGAGGGATTGTCAACTGGCTGAAAAATTCCCAGGCCGGATTGGATCGCACATGACAAACGGCCTTCTGCTGATGGATAAACCAGATGGCATGAGCTCCGCGCGGCTGGTTTCCTGCATCAAAAAACTGTCCGGTGCAAAAAAAGCAGGTCACGCTGGTACGCTTGATCCCTTTGCCACAGGACTGATGATCTGCTGCCTGAACCGGGCAACAAAAATTTCCGGTTTTTTTCTTCACGGCGGCAAAAGCTATGAGGCCGTACTCTGTCTTGGGATTGAAACCGACACCCAAGACTGTACCGGAAAAATCACAGCACAAAGTGACCGCACAGAATTTTCCGCAGAGCACTTGGAAAGCGTTTTCCGCAGTTTTTCCGGAACGATACTGCAGACCCCGCCAATGTATTCCGCACTGAAGCATCAGGGTGTTCCTCTTTACAGACTGGCCCGGAAAGGTCAGACTGTGGAAAAACCTCCGCGTGAAGTGCATATTTCCGAAATCCGCATTCTGGATATCTGTCTGCCGGAAATCAGGTTCCGGGTTTCCTGTTCCGGCGGAACCTATATCCGTACCCTGGCTGCGGATATTGGCAGAATTCTGGGATGCGGTGCGCATCTGAAATCTTTGCGGAGAACAGCCTGCGGTGATTTCAGCATTGAAAAAGCTCTGACACTTCCGGAGGCTGAGGAACTGTCGCTTTCCGGCAGAATACAGGAGCGGATCATCTCCATGAATGATGCGCTGCCCCGTATGCCCTTTTATACAGCGGACGCAATGCTGGAACAGAGAATCATGCACGGCAAACCTCTTTATCATAAGGATATTCCCTTTCCGGAATCCGGAAGCAGCGAAGGACATCTCAAGGTTTTGGACACGCGGGGAACTCTCCTGGCTGTGCTTAACTGGAAAAAAGAGGAATACAGATACAATTATTCTTGTGTTTTTATCCATAAAATGGATAATAAGGAGTTTAGTGGCCGGGGGACTGGTGAACCGGAGCGCGGAGGACCTGAAACCTGAACACTGAGAAACTGAGCCCTTACGGAAAACTGATCGTGGGGATTGGTATTGTCATTCAATTTTATTAAATGCAAAAGGAGAAAAAGAGAAAATGGCTTACACATCGGACGACAAAAAGGAACTGATTGAAAAACACAAACTGCATGAGACTGACACGGGTTCACCCGAAGTTCAGATCGCTCTGCTGACCTACCGCATCACCTATCTGACAGAGCATCTGAAAATGCACACCAAGGACCATCATTCCAGACGGGGTCTGCTGATGCTCGTTGGTCAGAGACGCAGACTGCTCAATTATGTGAAAAACAAAAATGTGCAGCGTTACCGCAATATTATTGAAACACTGGGAATCAGAAGATAGTTTTGTTTTTCTTTTCCGGGCAGCCTGCATCGCAGGTTTATGCCCGTATGCCGGACGTTCCTGAGTCCGATACCGCCGGGAGTCCGAAAGGTCCGGCAGAAAAATGGGCGGTCTCCTGTCTGAAAACAGGTCAGACCGCTTCTTTTAGGAGACAGATATGGAGTTGACACTCAAAGCAGATATCGGGGGCAAACCCCTGAGTATCCAGACCGGAAAGGTGGCCAAACAGGCATCCGGATCGGTGGTGGTTCAATACGGAGAAACGATTGTCCTGGTTACGGTTGTGGCCTCGGATGAAGCAAGGGCCGGTACGGATTTTCTGCCCCTTTCGGTTGAATATCAGGAGAAAATCTATGCGGCAGGCCGCATCCCCGGCAACTATTTCCGGCGTGAGATCGGAAGACCCAGTGAAAAGGAGACCCTGACAGCCCGTCTGATTGACCGGCCTATCCGCCCCCTGTTTCCCAAAGATTATTTTAATGAAATCCAGGTAATTGCCATGGTTCTGTCCATGGATCAGGAAAATGATCCGGATGTGCTGGCCATGATTGGAGCCTCGGCAGCACTGGAAATATCAGACATCCCCTTTGCCGGGCCTATCGCTGCGCTGCGCGTGGGACGCATTGACGGCCAGCTCAGGGCCAATCCGCCCATCAGTGAATGGAGCAAAAGCGACATCAGCATTATTGTTGCCGGATCAAAAAACGGTGTGGTTATGGTGGAAGGGGGCAGTGCGGAGGTCAGCGAGGCTGAAATGCTGGAGGCTGTATTTTTCGCGCATCAGTCCATGCAGCCCATCATTGATATTCAGAGCAGAATGAAAGAGGCTGTCGGCAAAGCCAAGCAGATCATCAAATCTGCCCAAAAGGATCAGGATCTCACGGATCGTCTGCAGCCCCATGCCCCGCGTATCCGGGAGGCTGTTCTGGTTCCGGGAAAAATGAACAGAAACAGCGCGTACAGGGAACTCTGCGCAAAGATTCTGGAAGAAATTGGCCCGGAATATGCAGAACGCAAAGGCGAAATTTACGCGATTCTGGAGAATGTGAAAAAGAAAGTCTGCCGGGATTTGGTTCTCAAAGAGGGCAGGCGCATTGACGGCCGCAGATTTGATGAAATCCGTCCCATCACCTGCGAAACCGGTCTGCTGCCCAGACCTCACGGCAGCGCGCTGTTCACACGCGGGGAAACGCAGGTGCTGGCTGTGCTGACCATTGGTTCAGGTCAGGATGAGCAGCGCGTGGAAACCCTGCAGGGCGAGGATATCCGGCGTTTTATGCTTCATTACAATTTCCCGCCTTTTTCTGTGGGAGAGGTCAAGCGCATGGGCGGCCCCAGCCGCCGGGATATTGGTCATGGCGGGCTTTCCACACGCGCTCTGGAAAAGGTGATTCCGCCTGCTGAGGAATTTGATTATACCATCCGGATTGTTTCCGAGGTGCTGGAATCCAATGGCTCTTCCTCCATGGGAACTGTATGCTCCGGAACCCTGGCCCTGATGGACGGCGGCATTCCCATCAAAGCCCCGGTTTCCGGCATTGCCATGGGACTGGTCAAGGAAGGGGATCGGGTTGTCATTCTTTCAGATATTCTGGGAGATGAGGATCATACAGGAGACATGGATTTCAAGGTGACAGGAACCCGTGAGGGAATCACTGCCCTGCAGATGGACATCAAAATCCTTGAACTGTCCAAAGAGATCATGCAAAAGGCTTTGGCACAGGCCCGCGAGGGAAGAATTTTCATTCTGGAAAAAATGCTCGAAACCCTCAACAAACCCAGAACAGAGATTTCCCCCTATGCTCCCAAAACCATGTCCATCCATATCAATCCGGATAAAATCCGGGAAGTGATCGGCCCCGGCGGAAAAATGATCCGCTCCATTCAAAGCGAAACCAATACCCGCATTGAGATTGAGGATTCAGGTCTGGTCAAGATTTCCGCAGCTACTCAGGCAGAGGCTGATGCAGCTCTGCAGCGGGTTATGGAAATCACGGTGGAGCCGGAAGTGGGCGCGACCTATGAGGGCAAAGTGGTCAAAACCACAGATTTTGGCGCGTTTGTGCAGATTCTGCCCGGAACCGAGGGGCTGGTGCATATTTCCCAGCTTGCCATGCAGCGGGTGAAAAAAGTGACGGATGTGGTAAATGAAGGGGATACCATACAGGTGAAAATCCTGGAAATCAGCAGGGACGGAAAGATCCGGCTGAGCCACAAAGCAGTGCTGGAAGAGGCCAATGGCCGCTGAAAAGACCATACTGGAAAACGGAGTCCGCATTCTGACCCGGAACATGCCCCATGCCCGTTCTGTATCCCTGGGCATATGGGTGGAAACCGGCGCGCGGGATGAAAGTCCCGCGGAAAGCGGACTTTCCCATTTTATTGAGCATATGATCTTCAAAGGCACGTCCAAAAGGACTGCCTTTCAGATCGCCAAGGAATTTGACAGCATCGGAGGCCAGACCAACGCTTTCACCTCCATGGAATCCACCTGTTACCATGCCAGAGTGATGGATACTCATCTGGACACAATGGTGGAGATTCTTTCAGATATTTTTCTCGGATCTGTTTTTGATCCGGTGGAGGTGGAGCGGGAACGGGCTGTAATTTTTCAGGAAATCGGCATGACCGAGGACAGTCCTGAAGAATATATTCATGTGCTGTCTGAAAATGCGTTCTGGGGGGATCATGCAATGGGACAGCCCATCACCGGAACACGGGAAAATGTTCTGGGTTTCAGCGCGGCTGATATCCGGAATTTTTTTCACAAACTCTATCATCCGGAACGCATTGTCATTGCCGCAGCCGGGAATCTGGATCACAGCCGTCTTGTGGATCTGACCGGCCCGGCCTTTGCATCCATACGGAAACGCAACGGTTTTCCGGATCGGACAAAGCCGCAGGGGAAAAAAGGCGTGTTCCTGCATTCCAGAGACACAGAGCAGTTGCATATCTGCTTGGAAACAGCCGGACTTCCGGCCAAAGATCCCCGGCGTTACACGGCTTCCCTGATGAATACCATACTGGGCGGCAATATGAGTTCCCGGCTTTTTCAGGAAATCCGGGAGCAGAGAGGGCTGGCCTATTCTGTTTATTCCTTTCTTTCCTCTTATACAGACACGGGTGTAAGCGGCATTTATACGGGCACATCAGAGGATAAAGCAGCCGAAGCAGTGGATCTGATTCTCAAAGGATTGGAAAAACTGAAAACCGAACCTGTGGATGATTCCGAACTCCGGGACGCACGGGAATACACCAAAGGCAGCCTGTTGCTGGCAGCAGAAAGCGTGGACAGCCAGATGGTGCGTCTTGCCCAGAACGAAATTCATCTGGGAGGCCATCAGTCTCTGGAAGAAATCATTGCGGAAATGGAAGCAGTGACAGCAGAGAATATTCTTGATCTGGCACAGGAACTCTACCGCTCCGATCCCATGACCATTACCCTGCTGGGGCCGGTGTCTGATTCTGCTCTGTTTGAGGATTTGCTGATTAGACAGGGATAAAGGTGATTTCCGGAAAAGAATATCCCACCAAAGCAGCATAAGCTTCCGGCTTGTGCCCTGTGCCTGTGAACTGAACCGGGATATTTATTTTCAGAAATCACCAAAGATGCAAATTAAGAGTTAAAAATTTCAGAATGAACAAAAACAATCTGTTATACCAAATCGCCATTGATTCTATATAATAAAATCGTATTTTCATCTTTGATTACAATGTATTGATTTTTTCAAAAGCATATTTTCAACGGCGATTTGGTATTATACCAGTTCGCTATTGATTTTATACAATCCGAACATTTTTTTCTGTCTGATTACAGAAAGTTCTTTTTTTGATAAGTATGTTTTCAGCAGCGATTTGGTATTATACCATTACTCAGAAGATTTGATGATACAGCCACGAATTGCACGAATTACACGAATTACGGTTTGTGCATTCGTGCAGATTCGTGTTATTCGTGGCTATTTATAACCTCTGCTGAGGCAGGCCTTTCGAATGCGGTATTTTACAACCGAAATGTTTCAGGTAATGGTATATATATTCACATACAAGATTTGACAACTTTTTAAAAGTTGTCAAATCTTACCGGAATCTGATACCAATTCTCTATTGACTTGATACTATCCGGGCTGATCCGGAGGAGTGCAAAAATTAAGCGGAGCGGTTTTTCGCACAGCCGAAACTGCGGAAAAACTGACGGTATTGGATCAAACCAATGGAGAACCGGTATGAGACTCTTAATTAGCATTAAAGATGAAGCAGATCTATAAATTGCATCAAAAACAAAGAATTTTTTCATTTGGCGTGTGCTGTTGAGGCAAAAAGTGAATATTTTCTTACAACTGATAAAACTCTCTATGAGTTACGCTGTTGCTTTTTCAAGTATCTGATTTTTAAAAAATCTGTTTTGTGCATTGCAACATTCGCTTCCATAAAAATCAACATGTTATACCAATTCTCCATTGAAAATATACTTATGATTCGGTTTCCCACAGAGAACACAGAGAGAAAAAACCACAGAGAACACAGAGGAAATAACTCACTTTATTGTATAAATTCAATAGCGAATTGGTATTAAAATTCAAATGCGTAAATCCTAACTCTCATTAAAAAACCAAAAATCTGAAAAAAATCAAAGTGGCAAATCCCCTCAAAATATTTTTCAGAAGATTATTATATCCTCTGAAAAGGCAGGCATTGATTATCAAAATTGGATAAGCGAAACATTGCAGAAGGCAGTTGCTTAATAAATTAATTCTCTGTGCTGTAAACAAAAAGTTCAACAGTTTCAGATGAAACGAATCCTGAAATTGGTATGAAAATAGCATTTCAGGCTAATATGCAAAATCGCATGTTAGCCTGAAAAAAAACTGTATAATAACTGGTTATGTATAAAAGATAAAAGGACAATAAGTGTCTGTCAAAAAACTGAAACCGGAAATATTTGAACCACGCCTTTTTGAGTTGCCAATGAATGGAGAACGGCTGCCTATTAAGAATACTGCCCCTTTTTATCCTGTCTACAAGAACAGAGAAAATGTTTTGTTTGAAGGAGACAGTATTGAATGGTTAAAAAGTCTTTCAACGGAAACTGCTGATCTTATTTTTGCAGACCCGCCATACAACATAAAAAAAGCCGATTGGGATAAATTCGGGAGCCAGGAAAAATATATTGAATGGTCTATGCAGTGGATAAGTGAGTCATCCCGCGTCTTAAAAAAAACTGGTACACTCTATATCTGTGGTTTCTCAGAAATTTTGGCTGACCTGAAACATCCTTCGATGAAATATTTCAAAGTATGCAAGTGGATAGTATGGTATTACAAAAATAAAGCCAACTTAGGTAAAGACTGGGGACGATCACATGAAAGTATTCTTCATCTCAGAAAAAGCAAAAATTTCACTATGAACATAGATGACGTGCGAATTCCCTATGGAAGACATACTCTAAAATATCCGTCACATCCTCAGGCTGATACAAGCCAGTATGGTAACTGTGGCAAACGAAATGATATTTGGACGCCGCACCCAAAAGGAGCGAAGCCCAAAGATATTATCGAAGTGCCAACAACCTGTAATGGAATGGAAGAAAAAACACCTCATCCGACTCAAAAACCGGAAGAACTGCTGCGAAAATTGGTATTAGCCTCTTCCAATCCAAACGATTTGGTCATTGATCCTTTTTCGGGTTCTGGCACAACTCTTGTTGTTGCCGAACAATTAGGGCGCAAATGGCTCGGATGTGATTTGTCCCATGAATATAATGAATGGGCAATACAGCGGTTAGAAAGCGTCCCGTATAAAACAAAAGAGGAATGGATAGCCATCGACCGTGAAAACGAAAACAGAAGGAACTCAATTAGATGAAGTTAAAAGATATTGTAAAAAGAGCAGCCGATAAAGAAAAATTTCTTACCATATCGGACTAAGTAAGGTTCCATATATTTTATGGGATAAAGATTTCAGAAAACCGGACTGTTCCGGGGAATCCATTTTTTTTATACCACAAAATATATGGAAACCTACTTATACAGATTTTTGTCTGATGTATTTGGAGTTCATAAAAACAGAATTGCAGACGGTGATTGTTTCGAGAAACGAAACTCATTACAGATTCTTTCAATATAAACAGGATGGGACATATAATGTTACCAGACCAATAAACAGCAACCTTATGCTTTCATTAGAAAATTTTGAATATTCTCAAGAAACATTCAAAAATATTTTAGGCAACATCAAGAGTAAAGAGGCAAAGCAGGAAGCAAATAGAAAGCTGCTGAATGATTATGTGTATACCTGTCAGCAGTCAATAGGTGCGGCGTTAGACGCACTGCCAGACAAATCAAATATTGCCAGAAAAATTAACGGAGACCTCTTTGAACGGTTTATCCGGTTAATTATTAAAGAAGCAGGCATTGATGTTACTTCCGGGACGATTTTTGTTCCTGTGGAGATTAATGGCTACATAGCATTTACCATGAGCTACCAGCATGACTTAATAATTAAGGTTGATGATGTCACTAAAGCTATTGGCTCTGTTAAAACATCAAGCAAAGATCGACTCGATAAAATATTTATTGATAAATTTCTTTACAACAGGCTAACCGACACAGAGACACCTCACTTTGCTATTTTTCTGAATGATGTCCAAAGAAAAGGGAAAGAAGGCAGATATGGAATCAACGCTACATTTTTGCCTGGGCATTTTAAGGGCTACACAATCAAACTGAATCCTTTAGATGGGGTTTATTACTTTGATATTCGTCCTAACATGACAAGCGAGGAGATACTTAAAGATCAAATCAAAACCTTTGACAATTTTCTAATTCACGATGTGTGGAAATTTTATGAGCAAAACAAATAAAAAAACATAATCCATCGTTCAAGCGGACAGGCAGGGCGGGGCAGTCTGTGTCAGATTGAAGTCCGTGAACGCCCTGCCTGCCGATTAACTCGTTGTTATGTGTCGATATAGATTTTCTTATAAAAACATTTTCATTGATGATCGGAAGATAATTGGGAAATGGATTTTATAGAACTTGTTGCATATTTTTCAGGTTTTGGCTATTTCTGTTCAGTACTAAATTTCGGAAAATCATAATTGAAGATTGGAGAAATTCTGGAGTATTCGGTAAGTTTTTCATAAGTCTTGGGCTGCGGGTTCATTTTTTTGCGGTGTGCCTGTACCTGTTTGGATTTTGATAAGTATATTTTCAAAAGGATAATTCATGCAAACTATTCGGGAAATTCGGACTGTCGGGGAAGAACAGATTGTGCTTAATCTTCCGAATATATTTCGGGGGCAGAAAGTTCAAATTATCGTCATCCCTGTTCAAAATGAAAGACATTTTCGGAAAAAAAGTTTGCGGGGTGTCTACAGGAATATGCCAGGCCTGAACGGATTACTGATGAGGAAGAAGCATGGCAGGAAGCGGTGAGGGAAAAACATGCAAATCGCTGATGCCAACATCGTGTTGAGATATGTTCTCAATGACCATACTGAACTTTCCATGCGCGCCGCTGAAATCCTTGAATACCACGATGTCGTTGTGCCTGTGGAAGTGATATGCGAGGTGGTCTATGTCCTTCAGAAAGTCATAGTACAGGACATTTTTTTAACTATAAAAAGCTGGATTTTACTATACATTAT
>CAZHPS010000188.1:0-11815 GCA_964534335.1 uncultured Desulfobacterales bacterium | reverse complement strand
GTGGGAACACCGCATTCTTTGCAGTTGGTTTTCGGCAGGAGTTTGAAAATCTGAATACCGGTTAATGCCATTCTTTATCTCCTTAAATATGCAGGTGTCAGGCTCCGGAAATAATCCGGACCCGACACCCATATGGATTCTTTTGGTAAGGGAGCGGCTGACAACCGCTCCGCATTTCAGTTCATGATTCCGGATTTATCCGACCAGAGGCGGCATGGTAAGGGCAGGATGTTTCTTTTCCTGCAGGAAGGGCATAATCTCTTCTTCTGTAATGCCCACTGTCTCATCCGCAATCCGGTCAATCAGATCCGGCATGCCCATTTCCGTGCCGCGTTTGATGAGCCGTTCCCGGAGTTCCTCTTTCAGCATCTTGGGCATCCATACCATGCGGAGAAGACCGCCGTCTCCCAGAATGAACTTGCGCTGGGTGATATTGTATTTGGAATGCCCCACAAAACCCGGAGAGGATGCGCCGCCGCCCATGACACCGGCCAGGGTGGTGAACTTCATGCCGCAGGGGGTTTCACCGGTATAGTCCCGGCTGACAGTCATGACACCGTTACAGGCCGGGAGCATGGCAGCGATGCACTCGCAGCAGCCGCAGGTGGTCATGGGTGCATGAACCATGGAATAGAAATTGTAAGAGGTGACTGTTCCGCGCGATGCCTTGGAGATGAATTCATCGACCCCTTTGAACCGGCCCAGTTTGGGATCCAGGCATTCGCCCTTCTGAATGGGCTGGTTGGGGCCTGTGGGATTGATCTGGAAAGCGGCCTTGCAGTCCATCCAGTTGTACGCGCCGCACAGACCGGTACGTTCCGGGCTGACCGAGCAGACATGGCTGGGCGCAAAGGACTGGCACAGGGTGCAGGAGTAGAAAGTCTCTACATCCTCGTCGGTCATCTGATCCACGCGCTCATCTCTGTGTTTGTACGCTGCTCTGGCTTTGGCAGTGACTTTGTCCACATCCGCCTTGTCCGTATAAAGCGTAACCTGAATCTTGTCCAGAATCGCGGAGAAATCATGGTGCAGTTTGTTGTGCAGAACCTTGCCGATATCTTTGAGGGTGAAACCCTTTTCCACAGCAGCCTTGCCAACCCGCACCCAGGCCTGATCCCGCTGACCCGCGTGCATCACGCCCTGGATATAATTGATCAGATGATGGATCTGGCGTTCCAGAATGGGCTCAAAGTCTTTCTGGAATTCCCGGCCAGCGACCTGCAGGAAAATAGCCAGGGGGAAGACATCCCCTTCCTTCATATCCGGAATGTCTTTGCCGACCACGGTGACTTTGCCGTCATCAATGGCATTCATATCTGCGATTTCCAGATATTCTGTGCACGGGGTCTTGCCTCCGCCGGCCTGCACATACAGATCCTTGCCCCGGATACGTTCGCCCTCATACGCGGGACCAAAGGAACAGGGAATGTCAACCTTTGCCACATGAACTTTGAGTCCGCGGGTTTCAATGGATTTTTCCACGATGGCATCATGGCTGATATTGCCGATGACATGCTCGTAGGTGCAGATACCTGTGGGCAGAATCTGCGGAATGTCTGTGTCAGCGATGGTGGGGAAGCCCCAGTTGACACATCCGGCCGCGGCTGCTGCCCATTCTGCGTTCACATCACCCAGCGCGTTCACAAAAGCAAACACGCGGTCTTTGTTGTACATAAGGATTTTCTTGTAATCACCGGCAGGAACACCGCCGAAAGCCATAGCCACGCGGTTGGCAAAGCCCAGCGCGAAGATGGCAGAGGAAATATCCGGGCCAAAGGGAACGATCTTGGTGTTCCATCCAATATCCACGCCAGCCTCAATAAGCTGCTGGGACATGGTTGTGCCGTTCTGGTTTGCTGCCAGGAACACATAAATGGAGCGTTTCTGATATTCTTCAATGATTTTTTTCGCAATTTCCGGATTGGGAGCCGCACCCACAATGGCAGCAAATCCGGGAGCAGAACCGTCCACGAATTCCACGCCGCGTTTTCTGAAGATGGTGTCTTCTGCTGCGCCCAGCCAGATTTTTCCGTTTTCCGGATCGGTTTCTTCAGAAACATGATAAAAATCCGGCTGTTCAAGATAACGGAGAGCCTCGTCAATCTCAAAGGCAAACAGGGCTGCCATGCCCGCATCCAGCAGGGACCCCAGATACGGCAGATGATGCGCTCCCTTGATATGCGCGGGCAGAAGCTGGCGTGCCACACCCAGAGGTTTTTTCATATCCTCAAGGGTTTGCACCTTTATCCCAAGCAGAGAATAGATGACCGGCAGATAATATGCCGTGTTGGGAAAACCGACTTTTGTCGTCGCGTCAAAGCTGGCCAGAGCTTTGGTCAGACGGCCTTCAACTTTGGAAACAATATTGTAACCGCCCTGGATTCCGGCGAATGCAACTAATCTTGACATGTATCTTTTTCCTCCTTCGTTGAGGATTTGTTGGTAATTGATAATTCAGATGGATGAAGGACAGCAGAGAATCTATATTCTGCCGTTTGCCCAGTTCAGATGCTCAATGACATCATCAAAATGTGTCCAGGTCAGCATTTCAGGCGTCAGTTTTGCCATAACTGCATCAGCATTGGCTTTTTTGGCAGCCAGATCCGCCAGACGTTCCGCTCTTGCTTTATTTGCCGCCTCCCGGATAACCTGGGCTTCTGCCTCCAGTTTTGCCATCAGAGCCGCATCAGCTTTGGCCTTTGCCTCAGCCTCAGCTTTGGCTTTTGCATCAGCTTCTGCTTTTTTCTTTGCCTCCGCAGCTTTGGCCTGTGCTTCCGCATCCACAGATGCTTTGGCTTCAGCCTGCATTCTGGCTTTGATTTCCGCTTCAATCCGGGCTTTCATGGCCGCATCATCGGCCGGAGCCGCGGGAGCCGGTGCAGCCGCAGGTGCAGGAGCAGCCGCAGGTTTGGCCTCTGCTTTGGGCGCGGCCGGAGCGGCAGTTTTGGGAGCAGCAGCTTTGGGAGCAGCAGGTTTGGCCGGAGCAGCAGCTTTCTTTTCTTCCTCAATCTTCAGATCCGGCTTGGGAGCCAGAGCTGCATAATCAATTTTGGCATCCGGAAGTTTTTTGGCAATCGGGGCCACTTTGGCGGCAGAACCGCCGTCAGCCATCAGATCAATAAAGGATCTGACCATACGGACAGCTTCGGGATGACGCATGACCAGCACATCAGAACCGGCCAGCAGATAGGCGACAGCACCCACAGCTTCCATCAGAATGCCGCGGCGTTCCGGATCTCCCAAAGTCGGGGCATCGGCTGCTTTCAGTTTCGTCTCTTTGGATTTCCACACCTCAAAACCCAGATTGTTGTACAGAGGATACTGGAGTTTGTCATCGCCCTGGTTCATGGCAGCCATTCTCAGCCGTTCCATGACCGAGTAACTGTATTCCATGCCGTATCCCAGACCGCCGGTGGTGGGATCCACAATCACGCGGCTCATGGGCATACCCAGGTTTTCCAGAAGGATGTTCACCTGTTTGGCAAGGTTTACATCAATGGGCGAGGATGAAATTACAGAATGACCGAAACCCATGGCCGCTGCGCCGATACCTTTGTGGTTCTTGTCTTCCACAGGACCGAGGACCAGATTTGAGCCCTGACAGTCTTCAGCCACTTTCTTGAGAACTTCCTCATCTTTCTGCGGGGACCCTGTGCCCCATACGGCCAGAGGCACATCAATGGCAGCCATGACTTTTTTCACGGTTGCGACAGCTTCCGCAGGGCTTGCATTTTTGTCATTGGGATCAATGCTTCTGAGCTGCAGAGTGATCATGTCTGCCCCGTATTTTTCCACGCATTTTTTGGCCCATGCTGCCGGGTCACCAATGACATCCTCAAACGGTTTCACTGCGGCTTCAGCCCAGTCATCCGGTTTAATGTCCCACACTTCCATGCTGATTTTGGGTTTGTGCGGCATTTTCCCTTCAAACTGGTAGAAAGGATAGCAGGTTTCCCCGCCAACGGTAACAGTCTTCTTTTTCCCCAGCGTCACTTCCTTCACAGCGCCGGAATAGGATTCTTTGTAAAATTGAAAAGCCAAGTTAGTACCTCCTCTGGATGTTTCCACATGTGATTGATTCAAACCCGATTACAAATGATGAAACCAAAAAAAGGCAAGAGAGTATCATAACTCTTTGCCCTCAATAAATGATTCGTCCTCCTTTCTTCTGCCAGACATTGTTTGTATTCACTGCATTATACATCTGAAATATTCCCTCTCGGATCTGTGTGATCCGTAAATGCCCTGAGTTTACATTTTCTCTCATAATACAGAATAGAGTATTATATTTTATGACAGATTATTTGTCAATATCTGAAAGACTTTTGACTGCATTATTCTTGTTTTTTTCTTCCGGGAAAATTTGTATTTTTTTCTCTGATGATTATAGTCTGTATTTTATCGGCATTTCTGAATTCTCAGATGCCAGGTCAGGGTGTCAGGGTTCAGATGTCAGACATTCAGTATTTATTTCCGGTTTCTGACACATGAACAAAAATGACATAAGTAGGCAAACAAAAGTTTTCGTGTATTCAGAAAACCGGATTTTTCCAAAAAATCCGGTTTTTCTGAAAATTTTATGCCCGAAGATTTATGGAACCTTATTTATGTAAGGAAGCCCGGTTTATGCCACTTTCAATATAAGGCAGGAGTTATGCAGTTTTTTTCAATTATTTGATTTTACATGAACCGGCTTGTGCTGTGCAGTATCTGCATACTTAAAAATCAATATGTTAAAACTCAGCAGCGTAACTCCCGTCAAGGAAACAACGATACCATGAAATACAGAAACATGCAAGACATACTGCCTCTGGTGGAAAAACCTTCCGCATATCTGGGCACAGAAATCAACACAGTCAGAAAAAATCCGGATACGGTAAGGCTCCGGATTGCTCTGGCTTTTCCGGATCTGTACGAAATCGGGACATCCCATTTCGGCATACAGATTCTCTGCCATATCCTTAACCGGGAAGATGGCGTTGCCGCGGAACGGGTTTTTGCGCCCGGGCCGGACATGGAAGCCCGGCTCCGATCTTCGGGGCAGCCTCTGGCCAGTCTGGAATCCGGAACTCCTCTGAACCGTTTTGACCTCATAGGCTTCAGTCTGCTCTATGAACTGAATTATACCAATATTCTCACCATTCTTGATCTCGCAGGCATTCCTTTCCGGGCTGCGGAACGCAATGAATCCCATCCCCTGATTATCGCTGGCGGCCCATGCACCTGCAATCCCGAACCTGTGGCGGATTTTTTTGACGCCATAGTTTTGGGGGATGGGGAATCTGTCATTACGGAAATGACGCGGGCCTGGCTGAAATGGAAAGAGGAAGGGAAAAATGACAGGGAACTTCTGTTAAAAGAATGGTCCCGCATAGAGGGTGTGTATATCCCTTCCTTTTTTATACCTGCGTATGATGAAAAGGGTTTTCAGCGTCTCAGTCCCGGGTTTCCGGAATATACCAAAGTAAAGCGGGTGGTTGTGCCGGATTTGGATACAGCACCCTTTCCGGACGCGCCTGTGGTTCCTTTTGGAAGACCGGTGCATGACCGTCTGCGTCTGGAAGTGGCCAGGGGATGCACACGGGGATGCCGCTTCTGTCAGGCCGGAATGATTTACAGACCGGTGCGGGAGCGTTCTCCGGAAACCCTGCTTGCCCTTTCCGAATCTGCCCTTGCATCCACAGGATATGAAGACATGTCCCTTCTTTCCCTTAGCACAGGCGATTATACCTGTATTGATTTTCTCATGTCACGGCTCATGGATCGGTGTCAGGATTCGCATACCGCAATTTCCCTTCCCTCCCTCCGGGCCGGAACCCTGGGGCCGGAAATGATGGCGCAGATCAGAAAGGTGCGGAAAACCGGGTTTACCATTGCGCCTGAGGCCGGAAGTCAGCGGATGCGGGATGTGATCAACAAAAACATCACGCACCAGGATATTTTTGGCACGGTGAAAGATGCTTTTGACGGGGGATGGCAGGTCATCAAACTTTATTTTATGATTGGTATGCCTACGGAGACAGAAGAGGATGTTCAGGCCATTGCGGAACTGGTCAGGGAACTTCGGAAAATCAAAGGATCAGGTGGCAAAAAAGGCAAAATCAATGTCAGTGTGGGTACGTTTATTCCCAAACCCCATACGCCTTTTCAGTGGTTTCCGCAGATTTCCGCTGATGAGGCACGGGATAAAATCTTCCGGCTTCGCGATGAGATGAAAATGCCCGGAATTCAGTTCAAATGGCAGCGTCCGGAAATCAGTTTTCTGGAAGGACTATGGGCCAGGGGAGACCGCAGACTTTCCGCTCTGCTGGTGAATGCGTATGAAAAAGGCTGCCGTCTGGACGGATGGAGTGATCATTTCCGTTTTGATTTGTGGCAGAAAGCCATTGAGGAATGCGGAACCGATACCGGATTTTTCACAGAACGCGTCCGGAATACAGATGAACCGCTTCCCTGGGATCATATGGATACAGGTGTTACAAAGGAATTTCTGAAAACAGAGTGGGAAAAGGCTTTGACCGGGGAAAGCACCGGAGACTGCCGGACAGGTGTATGCAATCTCTGCGGTGTGTGCGACTTTGACACCCTTGCCCCCAGAATATGCGATGCGGTTTCCGTGGAAAAAACATACCCAAGTCCCCGGCCCCCGGCCTCCGGCCCCCAACCCCTTACTTTTCAGATTTTTTATGAAAAGCGGGACAAAGCCCGGTTTTTCGGTCATCTGGAAATGGTGGGACTTTTTGTCCGGGCGATCCGGGCAGCAGGAATACCTGTTGCCTATTCACAGGGATTTCATCCCATGCCATCCCTTTCCTTTGGGGATCCGCTTCCTGTGGGCATGGAAAGCATGTCTGAATGCTTTTTCATAACAGTGACGGATCGTATCCGTCCGGCAGATATACCGGATATGCTCAATACCCGTCTTCCCGAAGGGCTGCGGGTTCTGCGCTGTCATATAGCTCCGGCCAAATCTGCGCGCAAAAAAGCAGAATCAGCGGTTTACCGGGTTCAGTTGCCGGAGGGAATTTTTGAGGACAGGGGATTTGAATATTTTTCCGAATCCTCTCAAATTATTTTCACCCGGACAAACAGCAAAGGCATAAGTCAGACAGTAAATATAAAGGATGCGGTTTTGCGGCTGGAGCGTATTTCTCCGGATGAAATCGAAATCATGGTGCGGACAGAACCGGGAAAAAGGATCCGTCCGGCTGATGCGGCAAAAGAACTTTTCGGTCTTCCAAAGGAAATTCTTCAGCAGATGCGTATCATCAAAATGTGATTCTGACAGGATTTACGCTAATCCAGCGTCCGCCTGTAGCGGATAAGTCCCACAAAAATCACTGCCATCCAGAAAATCACTATCGGGACAGTATGGGGAAGGGATTCGGCCAGTCCGTTCCCTTTCAGCAGAATGCCCCGGACAATCCTGAGATAATGCGTCAGAGGCAGTACACTGCCAATGCACTGCGCCCATACCGGCATCCCCCGGAAAGGAAACATAAATCCGGATAAAAGAAGGGAAGGCAGAAAGAAAAACACAGACATCTGCATGGCCTGCAACTGGTTTTTTGCCACAGTGGAAAAGGTAAGTCCCACGCTGAGATTTGCCGCAATAAAAAGCAGGGACAAAAGATAGATAAGCAGCAGACTTCCCTGCATGGGCACATGAAAAAGAAAATGGGCAGCAGTGAGAATCAAAGTTATCTGAATATATCCCACCAGAATATAGGGGATAATTTTTCCGAGCATCACTTCAGGGGGTTTGACCGGTGTGGAGAGCAGATTCTCCATTGTGCCCCGCTCACTTTCACGGGTGATTGCCAGGCCAGTGATAATCACCAGAGTAAGGGTCAGAACCACTCCCATGAGTCCGGGAACAATATTGTACTGGGTAATTCCCTCAGGATTGTAATCAGCATGAATCCGGACAGTCACAGCTTCATCATCTGCCCGCATATGTGACAGTGAACCTTTTAAATCCTGCCAAACTGCCCTTCTGACAATCTCACGGAATGCGCCGACTGCTCCGCCCGTGGCAGAAGGATCTGTGGCATCTGCCTCAAGCAGAAGAACCGGTTTTTCCCCCCGAATCAGTCTGCGGCTGAAGCCTTGGGGTATGGTCAGCACAAACTGAATCGCACCGAGCCGAAGCAGCCGGTCGGCTTCAGCCCTGGTTTTTATATTCTGCTCCACACTGAAATAGGCACTGTTGTGCATAGCAGCGACAATGGAGCGGGAAAAAACAGAATTGTCAGCACAGAGAATGGCTGTGGGCAGATGTTTGGGATCGGAATTGATGGCATATCCGAACAGAACCAGTTGCAGAAGCGGAATTCCTATCATCATGGCAAAGGTGAGACGGTCGCGTCTCATCTGGATAAATTCCTTTACCACAATTGCCCATAAGCGGCTGAAAGAGAAAAATCGTTTAAACATGGGGAGATTCTTTTATGCCTGAAAAACCTGATTTTTCAAAAAAATCCGGTTTTTGGTAAAATGGATTAACCTCAGCGGGTGTTTGCCTTTTGCATCAGATGAATGAAAACCTCTTCCAGATTTGTCTCTGCCTTTTTCCACTGATAAAGCTCATTCCTGTAAGGTTTGATGCTGTCTTCCATTTTTTCCTGACACACACCGCTGATATGCAGGGTGTTTCCAAATGCCACAACCTGTTCCACACCCGGCAGATTTTTGAGTTTTTCCGACAGACTGTGCATTTCTTTTCCTGTCACATGCCAGGTGACAAGCCCTGAATTGTGAATCATTTCCTCAACGGTTCCGGAAGCAAGCAAATCCCCGTAGGCAATATAGGCCAGCCTGTGACATCGCTCTGCCTCGTCCATATAATGCGTACTGATCAGAGAAGTGATCCCTTCTGCCGCGAGCCGGTGAACCTCATCCCAGAAATCGCGGCGCGCACCCGGATCAACTCCGGCTGTGGGTTCATCCAGCAGAAGAAGTCTGGGCTGATGCAGAATGCAGGAAGTCAGCGCAAGCCGCTGTTTCCAACCGCCGGAAAGACTTCCGGCCAACTGCTTTCGGAACCGTTCCAGTCCCATCATTTCAATATAGCGGTTTACCAGTTCCCCACGGTTTTCCAGTCCGTAGGTGCGGGCGATAAAATCCAGATTTTCATAAACCGTAAGGTCTTCATACAGGCTGAATTTCTGGGACATATAACCCACATGGGGTTTGATCTGATCCGACTGGCTGAGAATGTCATATCCCAGACAGGTTCCGCTTCCTTTGTCCGGCCGGAGCAGACCGCATAACATACGGATAAAGGTTGTTTTTCCTGATCCGTTGGGGCCGAGAAATCCGTAAATTTCCCCTTCGGCAACACGCATATCCAGGCTTCTGACCACAGTTTTTGCGCCAAAAGATTTGCTGATTCCCTGAACATCAATTACGAATTTTTTTTTTTCTTTATCCATGCTCTTCGATAAAAAGCCGCCTTTGTCCCTTTACCTTCTGATTACATCCACCGGCTGCCCCGGATGAAGAAGAGGCGCAGCCTGCGGATCTTCGGGAACCGCCTCCAGCATAAAAACCAGCTTTGCACGGGTGGTGCTGGAATAAATAACCGGAGGTGTGTACTCTGACTGCGGGGATATATAGCTGATTCTGGCAGTTATCGGATTTTGGATACCGTCAAAGGAAATTTTTACCGGCTGCCCGGTTTTGAACTGGCTGACAACTGTTTCCGGAACAAAGAAACGGATTTTTCTGTTTTCCGGAGGCAGAATGGCAAGCACAGGACGACTCCCCGGAACATATTCTCCCGGACGGTAAAAGGTGTCAAAAATCAGTCCGGCATGAGGTGATATACGGGTTTTCTGCGCCAGATTCCAGTTTGCCTGATCCAGTTTTGCTTTTGCGGATTCGACCTGTGCTTCGGCACCACGGATTTCATCTTCCCTTGCCCCTGTCTGCGCGGTGGCAAGTTCAGCTTCCACCTGTTTTACCATCTGCTGTTCATGTTCATATGATGTGTGCGCTCTGTCCCGATCTTCCTGCGATACGCCCTGTTTTTTGGACAAAGCTTCTCTGCGTCTGTATTCGGCCTCTGCAAGCCGGAGGGACAGTTGCGCCTGTCTGAGCCGTGCATTGATGGCATTAATTTCAGAAGGCCGGAGTCCTTTTTGCAGATTGGCAAGTCTGTCATTTGCCTGTTTGAGCATTTCCTCAGCATCCCGAACACCCGCTTTTTCAAATGCCTGCTCCAGTGAAAAGAGCAAATCCCCTTTCCCAACCGTCTGCCCCCTGTGAACCGCCAGATGTTCAAGCTCTCCGCCGATGGGAGAAGACACATAAACAAATTCTCCCTCTGCATATCCCTGAAAAGAGTTACGGTTTTCCTCTGTGCATGCAAACAGCATCAGCACAAAAAAGACTGTAAACAGATGTGAAATATATTTTCTCAATATCTGCACCTTTTCTCCTGTCAGTTTTTCCGGATCAGCCTCATGACTCATCACGGTTCTTTACCCCGTTCCCCCTGTGTCATTTGATTGTCATAGTGGTGTAATACCAATTCGCTATTGACCTGATACTATCCGGGCTGATCCGGAGGAGTGCAAAAATTAAGCGGAGCGGTTTTTTGCACACCCGGAACTGCGGAAAAACTGACGGTATTGGATCAAACCAATGGCGAATACGCAATGGGATAATCCGTATAAGCTCTTTATTGTGAAAAACTGACGGTATTGGATCAAACCAATGGCGAATCGGTATAAGCAGGAATCCAGTAATATAAACCAGTTCAGGATACAGACTTTCTCCGGTATGACGGCAGTGCGTAAGGTATAGTATTTTCATTAACTTTTGTCCTCTGTGCAAAAAACCGCTCCGCTTAATTTTTGCACTCCTCCGGTTTTACAGGGACAAAATTTGGTAAAAGAACTATAATCTGATAACCGATTCCTGATAACTGCAGGAGTTACGCAGTTGAATTTTAACATACTGATTTTTATGGAAGCGAATATTGCACTGCACAAAACCGTTTTTTTAAAAATCAGGCACTTGAAAAACCAACTGCGTAACTCCTAAACTGACAACTGATAACTGAAAAACTACCACGCCCTGTTTTTTCCTGCAAGCAGAAAACATGTATTTTTCCATTTTTCTCTATATCAATATTGACATAACGGAAGCATTTGTGGTATCGGATGATTTCTTTGTCAGAAAATACAAACCTGAAAGGATAGCCATTAACTCCAAATGACAAATCCATCTTCACTTCACCGGAAAGATTCCCATGCACATGAATTCTGGTGCCGCAACCATGCAGGTCAGGAATTCACTTTTGAGGAATATATTGATTTTATAAAATCTTTTCATGGACATCCTGCTCCGGGGCTGATTATCGGGGGAAAAATGGTGGATATGGCCCTGACGCATATTCCCCCAAACACGCTTTTTGACGCGATCTGTGAAACCACCAACTGTCTGCCGGATGCCATACAACTGCTCACACCCTGCACAGCAGGCAACAACTGGATGAAAATCATTCATCTGGGACGTTTTGCCCTGAGTCTGTATGACAAATACAAAGGATCAGGGGTTCGGGTTTTTCTCGACACGGAAAAACTCAAAGAATATAATGTTTCAACTTTGGTTTTTTTTGGCATGATTTTTGCGATGCGGTCCGGCCGGGAAAAAATCATCCTTTCTGATCTGAAAAACCCTCCGGACAGGCTGAAAAAATATGTTCCTGACGGCAGGCAATTTTTGTGCCACAAAAAACCAAAGTTGAAACATTATAAGTAACCTTCCATATATTTTCGTGTATATTAACTGAATTCAATGAAATATT
>CAZHPS010000187.1:0-11878 GCA_964534335.1 uncultured Desulfobacterales bacterium | reverse complement strand
TTTTGATTAAAAAATTGATTTGAATTTGCCAAAACTCACCTTGAAAGGGCTGGTCTGTCTGTTGTAATCATAGAATTTCTCTTAATAAAAGAAAAAAATTTTCCACCTGAATTTATATTGAGAATTTTTACCGTAACACTTATAATCATTGGAACTCTTTTTCTTACTTGCATGAGTTTTGATATAAAATATATTACGCCTGTAATTGGGATGTTCGGAACTATCGCAGGTTATTTATTGGGGAAAGATTCTGGAAAGAATGATAACCAATAATTGAAAGGTTTTATATGTTTGATATATTTAAATTTAAAGTTCTTTTTGTTTTATTTTTTTCATTAATAATTGGATGTAGAGGACAACATACTCCAATATCAGTCGTTCCCGGTCTTCCTCATTCCGATTATACTCTTGGAATTATAAATTCAGGGGATTCAACTATAGGTTTTTATTTAAGTGAGGATGGGGAAGATTGGGATTATGAAGAAATAGAACCTAAAAAAAATGCTTTATATACAAACACCTCTTTTATTAAAATTATAACAAAGGGAAAAGAGAACATGCCAATTATCAGACAAATTTTCTATGGCTATAGATACCAAATATTTTGGGATAAAAGTAATAAAAACTGGGATATTTTAAAAATATCAAATTGATTTTTTCATTTGGTTTTTTGGAATTCTGTACTGCCATTAATGTTCAAAAATCCAAAATTTATTGAGAATTTAATCATGTTGCGAAAATTTTTTTATGCTGAAATAATATTTATTTTAATATATGGACTAATATCTTGTTCTAATGTTAATAAGAAGATAACACATTCAAATCAAAATACAATTGAAATGCCATCATATTGCATGGAAAATCTTGGAAGATTTTTATTAGATGAATTTGCTCCACCGGAACAGGAAATGGAATTCTTTGGTAAATTTTTTGATGACGAATTTAATTCTTTCGAATCTAAAAAAATAAATATTGAAATGGATATGGTTGTACAGAATATTGGAGACAGAATAGCCAAAGTTGCTCCGGATATTTATAAAAATAAATGGAAATTCAAAATAATAATTGATGACAGTAACCCTGATGACATTAGAGGAAAGGCTTACTCAATGATAGGTGGGAATATATATATTACGGATAAATTGATATATTATTTAAGTGATGCTCCTAATGCTTTGGCTTTTTTTATTGCTCATGAGATAGCACACAATACCGAAAGACATATTATAAAATATATGATGTGGGGACTTGCATTAAACATATTTGAAATATATTTAACGCAGGGAGTTGATAAACATTTGCTTCAAAACATAGATTTTATCATTAAAAATCCAAAGTTAAAAGAAATAGTTAAGTTTGCTTCATTTGAAACCTTTGGTGGAACGACTAATACTTTTTTTGAACTTCCATTGAGCAGAAATTGTGAATATGACGCTGACAGAATAGGGCTAATATATGCCGCACGAGCTGGATATGACCCAAGAAAAATCGCTGATGATTTTAATAAAAAATTTGTTATCAGGAGGAAAAAAAATTCAATATTTGCTATGCATCCAACCGAGGAAGAGCGGTACAAAAATATCAAAATATCAATACCAGATGCATTGAAATGTTATTATAATCCTTTATCTAACGAATGTATTTTACTATCAAAAACAATGCCAAAAAGGAAATTGGCAGAAATAGTAGCCGATCTTCCTTTTGTTGAAAAAGTTGAAGTAAAAAGAAATGGATTGGATGGTTCATGTTTGGTAGATTTTAAGAGAGTCGATATTAATCTTCTTAAATGGTTGGGGTTAGAATAATAATGATATATGAATCGGCAGATCGCCTCAAAATGCAAATCTTCTCCGGATGAATCCCGAAAATTTTTTGAAATCAGGAAACTGCAGACAGATAGTTTTTCTTGGGAACGAACACCGGAACACTCCTGTGATCCGGAGGGCAGACAGTGGACTGCAACATAAAAGACCTCAGCAGGTTTGAAAACGACTTTGTTTCAAACTTTGACACTTATAAAGCAGATGGTGCTTTTTGTGCTGTAATCCATGCCGATATATGTGTTATTGAGATAATGTCAGAAATTGAAATCCTTGATAACGGGAACACCATATTTTTCAGGGATCTGTCAATTTATCCGCAGGGACAGGTAAACTTCAGGGGAAAAGTGATAAAAAATATTTTGTCACTGCGAAGGCAGATTCGTAAGGCTGCAAAGAAACTGGGTTTTAAAAAAATGATGATAACCGGAGACCGTCTTCATTCAAGTACATCTGCAAATCCGGGGCATCATGTGCATATAGAGATAACATTCAGGGAGGTGACAAATGAAATTACAGACAGCAAACAGTGAAGCATTAAAAGCAGTTCAGAAGGCAGCAGAAAACGGACTGCCGCCTGAAGTGTCTGTTGTCAGACTGCATGATATGGGCTTCTCTGTTATCGGTTCCATGCAAATCATAAGAGAGGTCTATAAGACAAGTCTTTCTGAAGCAAAGAAAACAGTTGCAAATCATCCGGTATGGGCAAAACTGTCGGAATCTGCAAACTCTCTTCATGATGAACTTGAAAAATGCGTATATGACACAGCAAAACATCTTCCTGAAGAAGTTGAAAGTGTTTCAGTAACATATTCCAGAACATTTTCAGTGTAGTTAAATCCTGTCAAAGGGACTGTTTTTAAAAGACAGTCCCTTTTTTGTCTCATTTATATTCCCGCCATTCCTCTTGACAGTTGCCGTGAAAAAAGATATATTTTCTTTCATAGAAAAGGGGGAAAAATGCTGGCAGCAAAAACGGAAAAGAAAAAAATCTTTCAGGCTGTAATGCCTCAACGGATAAAAACTGACTGCGACAAACCTGTCTGCAAAGGTGAATCCTTTGAAACAGGTGACACCATTGTATTGTCCGAAACGGCTTCCACAGATTTTTGGGAAAATATCGAAAACCCGCCGGAACCGAATGAATATCTGAAAGAGGCTGTGAAAGCGTACAGGGGAACCCTTGAAAACCGGGCTTTTGTCTAAAATACATAACAGGGCTGATTTTGACTGCGGAAATGACAGACTGAACGCATACCTGAAACAAACCGCTTTGCAGCACATTGAAAAGGAACCTGCCAAAACCAATGTTCCTGTTGATGAACAGTACGGAAACAGCATACCGGGCTTTTACACCCTTCCGGCTCATACGGTATCACCATCTCACTTTCCTTACACAGTGTCAAAAAAGTATCCCAAAAGCGGAACCGTTCCCGTAATTCTGCTGGGCAGGCTTGCCATATCTTCAGAATATCAGAACAAAGGGCTTGGAAAAAGACTGCTGGCATATGTTATGAAAGAATCTCTTATCGTCAATGGAATCATAGGCGGTCTTGCCCTTTATGTGGAAGCCAAAGATACGGCTGTAACGTATTACAAAAAAATTGGTTTTCTTCCTGTTCCGGAAAATAATCTGCATCTGTATCTGCCATTTTCCACCATAAGAAAATCCCTGGTATAAAATAACTCAAGTTGCTGCCTATGAAAAAATTCAATAATATCAGGTATCGGATTTTTCACAAAAATATCATCATTTTTTATAACATACTGTTTATATGATATTTATAATTTTATAGGCAGCAACTTGGGTTATATATACCATTACCTGAAACATTTCGGTTGTAATATGCTGTATTCGAAAGACCTGCCTCAGCAGAGTTTATAAAAATGTTTTAAATATGTTTAAACAGCCACGAATAACACGAATCTGAACGAATGCACAAACCATAATTTATGTAATTCGTGTCATTCGTGCAATTCGTGGCTTTACCATCAAATTTTCTGAGTAATACCAATTCTCCATTGAAAATATACTTATGATTCGGTTTCCCACAGAGGACACAGAGAGAAAAAACCACAGAGAACACAGAGGAAATAACTCACTTTGTTGTATAAATTCAATAGAGAATTGGTATAATAGTATAAAATCCGGGTGGAGGAAATGCTGAAAGAAAAATGATTCACGGAATTGAAATTCGTAATTTCAGATGTTTTGAAGAAACAAAAATTTCCGGATTTAAACGGCTAAACCTGATCGGTGGGCTGAATCATTCGGGCAAGACCGCTCTTCTGGAAGCTTTGTTTCTGGGGAACTGTCCAAGCGCACAGGGGATCAGAACCATACGGCAGATAAGAAAAGAAAGTCTGCCATTTCTGAAAACTGCACCTGACAGGGCATGGGACAGTTTTTTTTTGGATACGGAAAAAGAAATTCAGATTGTTTCAAAGATAAACGGATCATCCAACAGTTTCAGGGCATATCTTTCTTCCTCTCTGTCCGAAGAAACTGATCCGGAAAGTTCCGGGCCTTCCCGCTTGTTCATGGAATGGGAAATCAGCGGTGAAAATCCCGGCAGTATCACTTTCCGTATGGATGCGGATTCCAAAGGCATCCGCATCCGCAATATCAGCAGGAAAGGAAAAAAACAGGCGTTTATGCAGGCTGATTTTATCCTGTCCTCTGATCCGGTTTCAGAACTTGCTGTAAAATATGATCAGGCTGAACTTGCCGGAAAAGGTGATTATATTCTGCACGCCGTCCGCCTGACCGAGCCTCTGATGGAGCAGATACGCACCTTCAGCATCGGAGAACCCCTGCTGTATCTGAAAAGAAAAGGGGATAAATTCCTGCCGGTTTCCCTTTATGGTGAAGCCATTGCAAAAATTATGGATTATACAGTACGGATTGTGAGCAGGCCGGGGAGGATTCTTTTCATTGATGAAATTGAAAACGGCATTCATTATACCAATCACCGGAAACTGTGGGAAATGCTTTTCAGGCTTGCGCCTGAGTTTGACATTCAGATATTTGCAGCCACACACAGCCTTGAAATGATTCAGGCATTTGCGGAAACAGGACTGCAGCAGAAGGACAGGGATTGTGCTGCCTATACCGAACTGATACGCAATGTAAGAACAGGACGGATTGCAGGAATTTGCAGAGATGTGAAAGAACTGGATTATACCCTGAAACGGGGGGTGGAGGTTCGCGGTGAACGCTAAACTGCTGGTGGAAAGCAAAAATGACATGCTTTTTGTTCAGGCAGTGATTGATCATCTGCATATGGAAAATATCGGATTTGATATTCCCATCTGCCAGCCGGATGATTATGAATGTATGGATGGGCTCAACAGTGCAAAACTGGAAGAATGCCTGACCATAATGAAACGGAAACTCCTGAAAGAAGAGTTTGACCGCATCGGCATTATTATTGATCAGGATGACAAAAGCAAAAAAGAGCGGCTCCATCTGGTCAGTGAAGCAGTGAAAAATGTTTTCGGAACAGATCAGATAATGGAAGATACAGGATTGTTTGCCCCGGTATGCACCCGGATCAACGGAGAGGATTATGATTTGAATATCGCGTGTTTTCTGATGAATGTCAATGGAAAAGGGGAACTTGAGACTGTACTGAAAACCGTCAGGGTTCAGGACGCTGTTTATGCAGACTGTCTTGAAAACTGGCGAACCTGTCTGAAAGAAAAACACAAAGAAATATCAGACAGGGAATTTGACAAACTGTGGGTAAGCCATTATATCCGTTTCGATACCTGCTCCAAAAGGGAAAGAAGGCAGGCAGCCGCCAAATGCAGCATGGCCGGATTTGAATATGTCATGAAAAACAAAAAATTTGTATGGAATCTGGATCATCCGGTTCTGGATGAACTGAAAAATTTTCTGAAATTATTTTCATAGCTGTTTCTCTGATCTGTTTTACAGTAAAGGAATCATCAGTTTTCCGCAAAAACCAATCTTCACAGGCAGGACAAATACAAATGACAGATGACAAACCACGCGAAGCGTGCGGATTATTCGGCATTCACGGACATCCTGATGCCGCGCGGCTGACCTATTTCGGTCTCTATGCCCTGCAGCACAGGGGACAGGAAAGTGCGGGCATTGCCACTGCAGGGGGCAAAACCATTTTATCCCACAAGGGAATGGGACTGGTGGCAGATGTGTTTGAAAAAACCCATTTTGAGGAACTGCAGGGCACAAGTGCGGTGGGGCATGTGCGCTATTCCACCACAGGCAGTTCCATTCTTTCCAACGCGCAGCCCTTTGTGGTTCACCACAGGCAGAAATCCTACGCGGTGGCCCACAACGGCAACCTGGTCAACGCGCATACCCTGAAATCAGAACTTGAGGAAGGGGGTTCCATTTTTCAGACCACAATGGACAGCGAGGTTTTTCTTCACTTTTTTGTCAGCAATCTGAAATACGGGTTTGAGCAGGCTCTCAGTTATACGGTTTCCCGGCTTAAAGGTGCGTTTTCCTTTATTCTCCTCACCAGCCGGGGGGAACTCATCGGCATCAAGGACCCCAACGGTTTTCGGCCCCTGTGTCTGGGAAAACTTAACGGACGTTATGTGCTGGCCTCAGAATCCTGCGCTTTGGATCTGGTCGAAGCAGAACTGATCCGGGAGCTGGATCCGGGTGAGATCGTGATCATCAATGAAAACGGCATCAAAAGTCTGCGCTCGCCTACGCCCAAAACATGCAGTTTCTGCATTTTTGAGTTTATCTATTTTGCCAGACCCGACAGCACCATTTCCGGTCTGAATGTCTATGAAATCCGCAAGGCACACGGCAGGCGTCTGGCTCTGGAGTCCCCGGTGGACGCGGATATGGTCATGCCTTTTCCGGATTCAGGAAACTATGCAGCCATCGGTTATTCTGAGGCATCAGGCATTCCCTTTGAAATGGGCATGATACGCAACCATTATGTGGGACGCACCTTTATCCAGCCCAGCCAGAGCATGCGGGATTTCGGAGTGCGTGTCAAACTCAATCCTGTGAAAAGTCTGCTCAAAGGAAAAGACATCATTATTATTGAGGACTCCATTATCCGGGGCACAACCGTGCGAACCAGGGTCAAGGCGCTGCGGGAAATCGGGGTGAAACGCATTCACATGCGCGTCAGCGGCCCGCCGCATCGTTTTCCCTGCCATTACGGCATTGATTTTTCGACCAAGGGGGAACTGATCGCAGCCAGCAAAACAGTTCAGGAACTCAGTGATTATCTGGGGCTTGACAGTCTGTATTACCTGAGCCTGAAGGGGCTGCTGGATGCCACAGGCATGAAAAATCCGGAAAACCATTTCTGCAAGGCATGTTTTGACGGATGCTATCCTGTGCATTTTGATGAAAACCTTTCCAAAGCCTGTCTTGAAACCTGACAATGCAGATGAGATATTCATGAATATCCGGCAAACTGTATCTTTTTCCAAAGATGCCACCAATATTTTTTTTCATATCCTCACCCGGTGCAATCTGCGCTGCATCCACTGCTATATTAATCCGGAGCAGCATGGAGATGAAATTTTGCCACTGCCGATCATGGAAAAATGGCTGGACGCGTTTTCTGACAGAGCAGCACAGGCCAATGTCATTTTTCTCGGAGGCGAACCCACGCTGCACCCGGATCTGGCCGGAGCCATACGCAAAGCCAGATCAATGGGTGTCAAATCCGTGACAGTGGATACCAACGGGTATCTTTTCCACGATATTCTGGAAAAAGTCAGCCCGCAGGAAGTGGATTATTTCAGTTTCAGTCTGGACGGGCCTGATGCGGAAACCAATGACCTGATTCGGGGAAAAGGCGTTTTTGACACCTGCACCGCAGGCATCCGCAAAGCCCTTGCCAAAGGATTTGCCGCGAGCCTGATTTATACCGTAAGCAGTCTCAATATCCGGGATTTGGAGAAAATGCCTGCTCTGCTTGCGGATCTGGGCATTTCCCGCTTTTTCATTCAGGTCATCGGCATACGGGGAAAATCTGCCAAAAAGGAGAATTCTCTGCAACTGTCTGCGGAACAATGGCGCAGCATTGTGCCCCCGGTTGCGGAAAAGGCTGCGGAACTGGGCATTGCTGTGACCTTTCCCAAAGTTTTTCTGGATGAAAATGAAATATTTGAATGTGCGGGGCTGTGCGCGGACAATTATTTCATATTTCCCAACGGCAGGGTTTACCGCTGTCCTTTGTGCGAGGATTTTCCCCTTCACGCGATGGTCTTTGCACAAGATCGCCTGACAGAAATGCCCAGATTGAATGAAAGCGATTTTTTTCACCTGAACATTCCCGAAGGCTGTGTCATGAACAGGCTCATCCAGCCGGACAATCTGCAGTATCTGCCGGACGGAAAACCCGAATTCCGGGTGGCCTGCTGTATGCTGAAAGAGGAAGTCCGAATCCGATCATAAATTCAGATTGACATTTTCTACGGATTCTGTTAAAATAACCAATCTTTTTAGTATGATATTTCATGGTCTTGCAAAAAGCAGCCAGGTCAGCCACTCCGGTCTGATACCAATTCGCTTTCAAAACATGGGCATACCAAATGCTGTTTTTTCGTGCTGTTCGTGTTTTTCGTGGCTTAAAAAAAAAGAGGCATTCCCCGAACTTTGAAAGCGATTTGTTATGAGCCGGAATATTCAGGAACCGTATTCCGGGTTTGACAGACTGTCAGGCAAATTTTTTTATTTTACGCAAAAAAACGCAAAGTTCACGCAGAGAACACAAGTCTGCAAAGAAACGGATCTTATGATCAACAGACCCGATCCTCTTTCAAGGAATGTGGAAATCATTAATGATCTGGGCCTTCATGCCCGATCAGCCGCGAAAATCGCCATGATTGCCCAAAAGGCAAAATCAGATGTGCAGATTATCAGAGACAGGGAATCCGTGGATGCCAAAAGCATTATTGACATGCTCACACTGGCCTGTGCCAAAGGAACAAAGATTGCTGTACGGGTGGATTCCGATGCAGACAGGGAAATACTGAACGAGATTGTATCGCTTGTGGAAGACGGGTTCGGAGAATAAGGGAATGACTGATACGGAAAACAGGGAAATTGTGCTCAAAGGCATTGCCGCAGCTCCGGGCATCTGCATCGGCAAGGCATATCTGGTATACAGGGAAGGGGTCAATGTCATCCGGCGCTACCATATTGCGGATGCAGAACTCGAAGATGAAAAAAACCGCTTTAAGACAGCCGTGAAAAAATCCACAGAAGAGCTTCGGGAAATCATTGAGGATACGCCCGAAGATTTCCGGGAGCATGCCGCTATTCTGGAAACCCATGTGGCCCTTCTCAGGGACAAAATGCTTTACGGCAAGGCCATTGAGCAGATTGAAAATGAAAAAATCAATGCGGAATGGGCACTGAGACGTGTGGTTTCAGATCTAAAAACCATGTTCAGCAAAATGGCAGATCCCTATTTCCGGGAACGCTCTGCTGACATTGTCCATGTTTCAGACCGGATTATGCGCAATCTGACCGGAAAGGAACAGGTCAGTATCAGGGCCATTGACAAACGCGTGATTCTGGTGGCAACCGATCTTTCCCCTGCTGAAACCAGTCAGATACAACTGGAACGGATCAAGGGTTTTGTCACCGAGGGCGGGGGGATGACATCCCACACAGGCATCATTGCCAGAACCCTTCAGATTCCAGCGGTTCTGGGGATAAACAATGCCACAGGCATTATCCGCAATGATGAAATCATTGTGGTTGACGGAACAGACGGAACCCTTATTGTCAATCCCAGCGATTACACTCTGGTGGAATACGAGGAGCGCAAAAGCCGGTATGAACGGCAGAAGGCCATGATTACACGGGCCAGTCAGTTGTCTGCCGATACAAAAGACGGAGTGGCTGTTCAGGTCATGGGAAATATCGAACTGCCTGAGGAAGTCTTTCTGGTAAGGGATCACGGCGGAAACGGCATCGGACTTTACCGCACGGAATTTCAGTACATGAACCGTTCCGGGTTCCCAGCCGAGGATGAACTGTTTGACAAATACCGGGATGTGGTGGAAATCATGGCTCCCCATCCGGTGACAATCCGCACGTTGGATATCAACGGAGACAAGGCAGCATCCTATACCGGAAACTTTGACGAGGCAAATCCCGCGATGGGGCTGCGCGCGATCCGCTACTGCCTTAAACGGCCTGATATTTTCAAAACCCAGATCCGCGCGATTCTGCGAGCGGCCGCGTTTGGCAATGTCCGCATTCTTTTTCCCATGATTTCAGGACGCAGCGAGGTTCTGGAAGCCAAAAAAATGATGCGTCAGGCCGCAGACTGCCTGACAGAGGAAGGCAAAACATTCCGTGCCGATATTGAAACCGGCATTATGATTGAAGTTCCTTCGGCTGCGGTGATAGCAGATATTCTGGCCGAAGATGTGGATTTTTTCAGCATTGGCACCAATGATCTGATTCAGTATACTCTGGCCATTGACCGGGGAAACCGTTATGTTTCCCATTTGTACCAGCCCCTTCATCCCGCAGTCCTGCGCCTGATCCGGCAGGTTACGGATGCCGCTCGGAAAAAGGGAATCCGGGTGTCCATGTGCGGAGAAATGGCAGGTGATCCGGCTTATATCCCGGTACTGCTGGGAATGGGCATAACGGAACTGAGCATGACTCCCCAGTCCATCCCGGCAGTGAAAAATGCAATCCGTTCCCTGCATATGAAAGAAACAGCGGATTTTGCTGAAAAAATCCTTAACAAAACAACAGCCGGGGATGCCAATGCCTTTTTGAAAGAAATCTACGGGCATATCGTGGAACAGACATGGCTGGGCTGACACGCTCAGAAAGAGGATTGCAGAAATTCTGTTTTTGCCTGTAATACCAATTCTCTATTGATTTTATACAAATCCCCAAAAATCCCCTCTTGAGAGGGGGCAGGGGGTGTGTTTTATAAGTATATTTTCAATGGAGAATCGGTATAAGACTGACAGTCCCCCAATACCCGGCACAGCAGGAAAAAGGTGAGCAAATTGGAAAAAAAAGGCATAAAACTTGTAACAGACAACCGCAAAGCCCGGTTCAACTATACCATTGAAGAAAAATTCGAGGTCGGCATAGTCCTTAAAGGCACAGAGGTGAAATCCCTGCGCGAAGGCCGGGTAAATCTCAAGGACGCATATGCCAAAGTCGTGAACGGGGAAATTTTCGTTTATCAGATGAATATCAATCCCTATCCCTTTGCCTATTACGGCAATCATGATCCGGAACGTCCCCGCAAACTGCTTTTGCATAAGAATGAAATCAGACGCCTGATCGGAAAAATCACGGAAAAGGGATATTCCCTGATTCCCCTGAATGTGTATTTCAAAGACGGCAAAGCCAAAATGACTTTGTCTATGGCAAAAGGAAAGCGTCAGTATGACAAACGGGAGACCATACGCAAACGCGACGGGCAGCGGGATCTGGATCGGGCAAGGAAAGAGGGGTACTGAGAAAAGATTCTGACTTTTTTCTTGAAATTCTGCCAAAGATGAATTATACAGACACGCAGACAGAGAACTTTCCGGAGGAGTGCAAAAATTAAGCGGAGCGGTTTTTTGCACACACTTCCGGAGGAGTGCAAAAATTAAGCGGAGCGGTTTTTTGCACACACTTCCGGAGGAGTGCAAAAATTAAGCGGAGCGGTTTTTTGCACAGCTACGACCGGAGGAGTGCAAAAATTAAGCGAAGCGGTTTTTTGCACAGCATATTGGATCAAACCAATGGCGAATCAGTATTACTGCCATAATTGCTGAACCCGGATTCACTGTGCAGGATTTCATCATACAAAAAAAAACAATTGCCTGGGTGGCGGAACTGGTAGACGCAAGGGACTTAAAATCCCTCGGGGCTTAGTCCCTGTACGGGTTCAATTCCCGTCCCGGGCACCAAAAAATAAAGGGAGTTATGCTTTACAGGCATACTCCCTTTTTATTTTACAAAAGCATAAAAAAGATACAGATTTGACAAACCCGGCGGGCAGTTAAGTTCTTTAAAAAATCCCCTCTTGAGAGGGGGCAGGGGGTGTGTAAAAATC
>CAZHPS010000186.1:0-11879 GCA_964534335.1 uncultured Desulfobacterales bacterium | reverse complement strand
TGCGGAATTCAGATCTGAATCTGAACCTCTGCAAATGTTTCAAGTAATGGTATAAAATTTATGGAACCTTACTTGCATTCACACAGCACAACGGTAATATTGTCTTCCCCGCCTGCATCCAAAGCTGAACGGATTAAGGATTCTGCTTTGCCTTCAATACCGGTTTCAATATTCAGAATACAGGAAATTTTTTCACTGCTTACATATTTGTGCAGGCCGTCAGACACAAGAACAAGCAGGTCTTTTGTCCTGGTTTTTATATGGCCTGTTTCAGGTTCGCAGTATCCGCATCCAACAAACTGATCCATGACATGCCTTGAATAATGCGCAGGAATTTCTTCCAAAGCAATAACTCCCTCTTCCAAAAGAAAACGGGCCAGTGTCTGATCCTTGCTTATCTGCATCAGTCTGCTGTTTCTGAAAAGATACAGCCTGCTGTCTCCCGCATGAACCCAGTAGGCAGTTCCTTCCCTGAGTACCGCACAGATAAGGGTTGTTCCCATTGCTTCCAGTTCAGAATCCTCCTCAGCCTGTTTTCTGACACACACATCTGTATCTTTGATCAGTTCGGCAAGAAATTTCTGTTCCTGACCTTTTTCAATCTGATCTGTGCCTGCAAGCCTGGCTCTTATGATTTCAGCCGCATAATCGCCTGCCACATCACCGCCCAGTCCGTCTGCAACTGCCATAAGCAGGGAACTGTCAGACAGTTTTTTAATCAGAAATCTGTCCTCATTTGTTTTTTTTGCTTTTCCGATATGCGTTGTTCCAAAAACCCTGACATTGCCGGTGTCAAAACAGGCTGTCCCCTGATTCTGAACCTGTCTGTAAAATTCACAGTTTTTGCAGGAATGCTGTTTTTCTGCAAATGTTCCCTGAATTCTTCCATTGCAGAATGTGCCTGCCATAAGCCAGCATATCCGGCCTCCGTTTATGCCTGAATTGAATCCGTGAAAAACATTGTCAGCGGCAGCAGGACATACACCTGATTTTTCAGCGTTTATCCCGCCTTTTTCTCTTCCGCATTTCATGTATTCCCAGCAGTTGGGCAGTTTTTGTGTCATGCAGTCCTTATCTGTCCTGAAAATATGCTATTTTTAATTCAGCTCCTGATTCTTTTATTCTGACACTGAATTCATCCAGAATCCTGCTGAGTTCCTGCTCCTGTTCCTCAGTGTAGCTTAACAGCAGATTCGTCATTTTTCTTTTTGGCAAAGACATATATTTTGTTTCAGATTTTTTTGCAAAAATGCTGAGATCCTCCAATGCCTCCTGCATATTGGCATATCTGTGCTCAGGATTGCATTTTCCGCATTTTATAACAAATCTGCACAGCGATTCAGGCAAATCATGTATGATTTCAGCAGGATTGGGAATATCCCTGCTTAAATGCTCCTTCATAATCTGCCATGAATTTTTTTCATCAAAAGGCAGTCTGCCTGTAAGCATTTCATAGGCAGTGATTCCCAAAGAGTAAATATCGCTTCGGCAGTCAGCAGGTTCACCCTCAATCAGTTCAGGAGACATATAGGGCAGAGCCCCTCCATAAATAAAATCATCTGTGCCAATGGGACAGGCAATCCCGAAATCCAGTATTTTCACACAGTCCCCTGTCTGCACAAAAATATTGACTGTGTTGATGTCCCTGTGGATAATGCCATGCTGATGGGCATAATCAAGTCCCAGACAAATCTGAAACAAGAAATCGGCAGCCAGATCCGGCGGTATGGTTTTCAGATGAATGAGCATATTTTTCAGAGACTGGCCTTCCAGATATTCCATTATTATGAACACGGTTTTGAACCGTTCCTCAATATCATACACCCGGATAATATTCCTGTGACTGAGTTTGGCAACAATTTTGGCTTCATTGCAGAATGTTGTGTAAAATTCCGTATTCATAACCATGTCATGGCGCATCATTTTAATGGCAACCGGCATGTTCAGTCCCGGATGCATACCTTTGTATACAATGCTGTATCCGCCTGTTCCTATAATGTCTGCTGCAATATATTTGCCAATGTGCCGATCTGCCACCGGTCTTTTGGAATCAAAACGGCTGGCAACAATTTCTGTGAGAAAGGTGATTAATTCCGGCTCCTGTTTTGAAATATCATCAATATCCGCTTTTTTGATAACCCACAAATCCATTTCTGTTTCTGCCTCGGCATGGGCAGGTCTGGGTTCTCCTGTCAAAATGGAGGTGATACCGACAATATCGCCTTCCCCGCGATGTCCGGCAGGATAAAGTTCCCCGTTTTTCTCAACAATGATAAGGCAGGTTCCGCTTTCCACAATATAGGCTTCAGTCCCGGTTTCTCCCTGCCTGATAAATCTTTCACCGGCTTTTACATGCCGGAAGGTCAGTTTTTTCAGAAAAGAACTGTCAGCATCACCGGAAATAAATTTCAGAAATTTGGTATGTGAATCTGTTTTTCCCTGTTCTTTTCTGACAGATTTGTAAAATTCACAGTTTATGCAGGATTTCCGCTTTTCTGCAAATGTTCCCTGAACTTTTCCTCCGCAGAATGTGCCTGCAACAGCCCAGCAGATTCTTCCCCCGTTTTTTCCCCTGTTTAATCCGTCAAAAGAAGAATCCTTTGCAGCAGGGCACACGCCGAACTCGGCAATCTTTTCTCCGCCCGGTTCTCTGCCGCATTTCAGATATTCCCAGCAGTTAAATTTTTTCTGTGTCATCTGCTTGCCTCTTTTGCAAAAGTCAGGATATAGCCACGAATAACACGAATCTGCACGAATGCACAAACCATAATTCGTGCAATTCGTGGCTGTACCATCAAATCTTCTGAGTAATGGTATATTTTCAATTCGGGCAGTATCTTCCGGAAAATCAAAGTGATAATGACGATGATACTGCCCGATCACATTATGCTTTTTTGAAAAATGACAGTCTGACCGCTTTTACCAGAAACAGGAACAGCAGAATTGCACCGGCTGCAAAGATAATATCCGGCACCACCCTTGCCCAAGCCAGTGTCCGGATAACAGTTCCTGAAGCAATCTCAGGGCTTCTGGCATACCACAAACCATATTTGATGGCATATTGCAGTTGATAAAATCCCGATGGAATCAGGCTGAATACTGCCATTGAAGCAAGTCCGCCGTTGAGTCCCCAGAAACTCCATTTCAGCAGATTGTCCGACCATGACGCACGGGTGACAATATGCCGCACCGAAAACAGCAGCAGCGAGATTGCCAGCATTCCATAGACACCGAATAAGGCAGTATGGGAATGAATCGGCGTGGTGTTGATGCCCTGAGCATAATACAGCACAATCGGCGGATTGATGAGAAATCCGAAAATCCCGGCACCGACCAGATTCCAGAATGCTACGGAAACAAAGAAATACACAGGCCACTTATATGCATACGCGTGTCCGCCTTCACGCACCACTTTGAGATTATGCACGATTTCAAATCCCAGCAGGGTCAGTGGCACAACTTCCAATGCGGAAAACACTGCGCCAAGAGCAATAATCGGGATCGGACTGCCTGACCAGTATAAATGATGGAATGTTCCGATAACTCCGCCGCCCAGATACAGAAATATTGTAAAATTCACTGTTGTCAAAGCAAATTTTTTGCTGACCGCGCCGATATGGGACAGCAGAAATGCCATTACAACCGTAGCAAACACTTCAAAAAAACCTTCCACCCACAGATGAACCACCCACCACCGCCAATATTCCGCATCTGAGATATGGCTTCCTTTGCCGTACATCAGCCCTGCCATGTAAAATAAGGGAATGGCAATGGAACTGTAAAGCAGCAGATGCGTCAGTCCTCCGCTGTCTTTTTCATCCTTCAGCGCAGGAGAAATCGCCCGGAACATAAGTACCAGCCAAATCAGCATTCCGGAGATCAGCAGCAACTGCCATATTCTTCCCAGTTCGATAAATTCATAGCCCTGATGCCCCATATAAAATGTGTCATTTCCCATTTTTCCCAGAGCTGACATCCAGGTTCCTCCCAATGTTCCCACCACGACAACGACCAGTGCGCCAAACAGAATAAGCACCCATCCTTTTTGTCCTTTCGGCTCTTTTCCCACCATAGGGCCGATAAACAGTCCTGCGGCAAGAAAGCAGGTGGCAATAAAGAAAATTGCCAGTTGAATATGCCATGTCCGTGCAGCCGCATAGGGCATGATTTTTCCCAGAGGAATGCCGAAGAAAGAGGTTCCTTCAACGGTAAAATGCGCAGTCACCGCGCCCATGCCGATTTGAATGATGAACAAAAGCACGGCCACCAAAAAATAAACCAATGTGGCTTTCTGGCTGGGGGTGGGACTTGGTTCGGGAAAATCCCTTATCAAAGCAGGCTGATATTCGTCTTTTCCGATATACCGCAGATAAACAAACAAGGCGGCTCCAATGCCCATAATCAGCAAAATTACGCTGACAATAGACCATGTAACTGTTCCGGGCAGAGGTGTGTTGCCCACAAGCGGATCAAAGGGCCAGTTGCTGGTGTAGGTATAATCCCTGTCAGTCCGGTTGGTTCCCGCAGCCCAGGACAGCCATGCAAAAAAGCCGGTCAGAACATGACCTTCATCCGGATTTTTCACAATCTCGGATTGAAGTCCCATAGGTTCACTGCCGTGAATAAAAAGTTCGGTATAATAATCTTTCAGAACATGAAACGCTTCTGTCTGATACGGGGTGAATATCAGGGTTCCGGTTTTTGCATCATACCGGTTGGTTTTGATTTCCTGAGCAACTATCGCGTTTAACCGCCCTTTTGTCGGAGCATCCAGTGCATCAAACTCTTCCTGAGAAAAATATCCGGCCTTTTCAGTACCAAGTCCGTGATGCCGGGCTGCCAGATAAAGCCCCATGCGATGCAGAAAATCCGCAGACCAGTCCGGTGCAAGATAAGAACCATGCCCCCAGATTGTGCCAATGTGCTGACCGCCCCGTGAAAAATAAAAATTCTGTCCGTTGATAATATCATCTCCGGTAAAGATGACTTGTCCGTCAGCACTGACAATTTTGGTAGGAATCGGCGGTTTTTCTTTGTGGATGATATAGCCGCCGAAAATAAGCACACCAAACGTAAGTGCCAGAAAAAACAGCATAACCGCTCTTGTCTTTGAACTTTGCATGATCAGTCTCCTTTTTTTTCAGGTTAAATAAATTCACATGAGTTTTCCAATCATTTCATGAAATTCAGAAATTTTTAAACCTTAACTGGCATCAAAAATAAACAGTTGTCCGTCTGATTGCATTGACTTAAATCAAATCTGTCAGAATGATTCTGCCCGGTTTTTGGTTTTTTACAGATTTTTGTCCGCTCTGATAATCAATGGAGCCGTGAATGCCATTAATTTAAGGTGATTTCTGATACCAATTCGCTTTCAAAACATGAGCATGCCAAAAGCTGTTTTTTCGTATTTTTCGTGTTTTTCGTGGCAAAAAAAGAGGCATTCCCCGAACTTTGAAAGCAACTTGGTATGAAAATAAATATCCCATTTCAGTTCACAGGACACAAACTGGAAGCTTATGTTACTTTGGTGGGATATTCTTTTCTGGAAATCACCTAAGCCGGAATCAAAAAATATTTTCCTCATGGGATTCCGAAGAAGCAGTTTTGGATGCGATTTTGTTAATCAGACTGGCCTGATACCCCGCGCCGAAACCATTGTCAATATTGACAACTGACACACCTGAAGCGCAACTGTTCAACATGCAGAGCAAAGCTGAAACGCCTCCGAAACTGGCTCCGTATCCGATACTGGTGGGAACACCGATGACCGGACAGGAAACCAGACCGCCAACAACGCTTGCCAATGCTCCTTCCATGCCCGCGACCACCACAGCCACATTGGCACGGAACAACTCTTCCTGAACATTGAGAATCCGGTGGATTCCCGCGACTCCTGCATCATAGATGCGGTTGACATGATTTCCCAAAGTTTCTGCTGTAATCGCTGCCTCTTCTGCCACAGGAATATCAGAAGTCCCGGCTGTAACAACTGCAATATTGCCGGTTTTTTCCCTTTCCCTGGGTTTTATTACAACAATCCGGGCTGTTTCATAATATACACAGTCAGTTGTCAGGCTTTTAATGCCTTCGTACACCTCCGGATTTGCACGGGTAGCCAGAATATTGCAGTGATGCTGTGCAAGCCGCTGAGCAATTGCACCGGTCTGTTCCACTGTTTTTCCTTCGCAGTAAATCACTTCAGGAACCCCGTTCCGTATACAGCGGTGGTGATCAATCCTTGCAAATCCGAGATTTTCAAAGGGAAGTTTTTTTAAGTGTGCAAAGGCTGTATCCACATCTGTATGACCGTTTTTCACCTGTTCCAGCAGTTTCATCAACTCTTGCTGATCCATGTACTGTCTCCTTATTTTTCCTGCAAAATGGCCTGATTAAGACTTCCCATGCGGTATCCATCCAGATCAAGGGCGGTAAAATGAAATCCCAGATTTTTGAAATAATTTACAAGCTGCTTCCGTATGATGGGCTCTGAAAATTTGGCAATATCCTCTTCCGGCACTTCTATTCTTGCTGTATCTCCCTCATGCCGCACCCGCACCTGCCGGGCCAGACCCGCGTGACGGATATATTCTTCGCCTTCGTCTATCTGCCGGAGTTTTTCTGCTGTAATTTTATGACCATAGGGAATCCGGGAGGCCAGGCACGCGTAAGCCGGTTTTTCCCATATGGAAAGCCCAAGTTCTTTGGAGAGTTCCCGAATATCGCTTTTTGTAAAACCGGCCTCCCGGAGCGGGCTTCGTATTCCAAGTTCCATGACTGCACGGCGGCCCGGACGGTAATCTTTGCTGTCATCCAGATTTTCTCCGTCCGCGACCCATTCATATCCTTTTTCTTTGGCAAGGCTGACAAGTTTTCCAAACCGTATTTTTTTGCAGGTATAACATCTGTCCGGCGGATTTGAAACAAATTTTGGATCAGAAAGTTCCTCTGTCCGCAGGCAGATATGGGATATTCCCGCAGATTGGGCAAAAGAAATAGCCTGTTTTTTCTCATGTTCAGGCGTGGTTTCAGATACAGCCGTAACTGCCAGCACATTCTTTCCCAGTACATCCCCGGCCACTTTCAGCACCAGTGTGCTGTCTACCCCGCCGGAAAAAGCCACTGCAAGATTTCCCATTTCCTTCAGGATATTCTGTAGCAATTTATATTTGCCATACAATTCTGTGTCAGGAATATCAGTCATCAGGCATATACCATTACTTGAAATATTTCGGTTATAAAATACCACATTCGAAAGGCATGCATCAGCAGAGTTTTTAAGTATCGGTAAAGTTTAAACAGCCCCAAATAACACGAATCTGCACGAATGCACAAACCATAATTCGTGCAATTCGTGGCTGTACCATCAAATTTTCTGAGTAATGGTATATACCTTTTTTAAAACACATTTTCATACACATCCTCCAGCCGCAGTTCACATCCTGCGGCTTTGAGATGCAACTGGGGATGTTCCCCATCTGATTCATTCAGTTCCCAGTATCCCCGCTCATTTCTGAAAAACCGCTCCATCTTTTTCCTGTTCTGGGAAATCAGGATATATTCTTTCAGGGAATCCAATGTGCGGTAATTCTCAAATTTTTTGCCTCTGTCATAACTTTCGGTGGAATCTGAAAGCACTTCAACAATGACATCAGGATTTAAAAGAGTATCCGGCTGATCGTCTTCACTGAACTCCCGCCCGCCGCATACAATCATCAGATCCGGATAGGTATAAAGTCCGGTGGCTTCAATTTTGAGACGCATATCCCCCGGATAGAGCCTGCAAGGTGTTTTCCTCAACTGACTGCTCAGTTCCCGTATCAGATTGACAACAATCAGATTGTGCCTTTCAGAGGCTCCGGCCATAGCAAAAATTTCACCGTCATAATATTCATGCCGGATGTCTGATTCCCGTTCCAGATACAGATATTCCTCTTCTGTGATATAACTCAGGGCAGCCTGCTGCATGTTTTTGTCTCCTTTCCGATAACTTCGGAAGTTTTTATACCAATTCTCCATTGATTTTATGCAATACCGTCAGTTTTTCCGCAGTTGCGTGTGTGCAAAAAACCGCTCCGCTTAATTTTTGCACTCCGCCGGATCAGGTGCAGATTATATCAAATCAATGGCGAATCGGTATTATACCAATTCGCCATTGAAATTATACAATAAGGTGAGTTATTTCCTCTGTGTTCTCTGTGGTTTTTTATCTCTGTGTCCTCTGTGGGAAACCGAATCATAAGTATATTTTCAATGGAGAATCGGTATTATACGATACTGTATAATCTGTCCGACTTTTTGACAGTCCATTATTTTTTTTCTGATTCAGTAATCTGTGCGATCTGCACATTGTTGCGTCCCAGTTCTTTGGCCCGGTAAAGCGCACTGTCTGCCGCGCGCACCAGAGCGTCCCCGTCTTCACCGTGCAGGGGAAACAGTGCCACGCCTACGGACATGGTGACAGTGCGCAAAGCCTGTCCTTTGTGAAAAATATGCAGTTTTTCCAGACGTGTGCGGAGACCGTTCAGACACTCCCCTGCTCCATGCTCATCGGTTTCCGGAAGCAGCAGCACAAATTCCTCACCGCCAAAGCGGAACGCGATGTCGGAAATGCGCACATTTTCCCGGAGAAGTCTGCCGAGTTCGATAAGAACCCGGTCACCTGCATCATGACCGTAATTGTCATTAAGGGATTTGAAATGATCCAAATCCACAATGGCCAGGGAAAGGGGCAGAGAGGAACGCCGGGACCGGGCCAGTTCACGGACAATCACTTCTGAAAAATGGCGGCGGTTGTACAGACCGGTCAGAGGGTCACGAATGGCCTGCTCCTGCAGGGCATCCCGCAGTTCCAGGTTGGAAATCGCCAGTTTGATGGCATCTCCCAGGGAAATGAGCAACTGCCGCATTCCCTCGATTTCCTTATGATTTTCTCCGCTGACTTCAGACCAGAGCAGTCCCAGGGTTTTTCCCTGCACAGCAAGCGGAATACACAGGGAACTCCGCGCTGTTTTTCCGGTCAGATGGGAGCAGAAAAGTCCGTCTTCACCCGCTGCTGTTTCATGGAGCCGTCCCTGGCGCATTCCCCAGCAGTCTTCAATATGAAAATGGGGAGCCATGATATTTTCGTTTCCCCAGGTGATGACGGTTTCCAGAACCTGCCTTTCCTGGTTCAGAATTGCGAGCGCGCCTGAATACGAGGGGAAAAGTTTCGCTGCTGTCATGCGCAGAACCCCGAAGGCTTCCTCACTTTTCCGGGAGGCCAGCAGCAGATCATTCATGCGGTTGAGAAGAGTCAGTTCCCGATCCCGTTTTTCCAATGCGCTGACCGTATGCACCAACTGTCTGTTGGCAGACTGTATTCTGTTTTCAGCCTCCCGGAGATCAGAAATATCCGTGAGAAAAGCAACCATCTGGCGGTTGCTGTTTTCATCAATATCCAGACTGCAGTGAATCAGCAGCGCGCTTTTATGCCCATCTTCCCAGATGATTTCTGTTTCCTCTGTCCATGCCACAGGCCTGTGTTCTGATTCTGCCCGTTTCAGCAGTTCCTCCAAAAACGCGGGCGCGGGCTGTCCTTCCCATATTTCGCACCCGGATTTGCTCATTCCGCAGAATGCCTCGTTCACCTCCTCAACAATACGGGTTTTCATATCAATGCGGATATAGCCTTCCAGAGTCGCGGAAAGCACCCGCCGGAAACGCTCGGACTGCAGTTTCATTTCCCGGCTTGCATCGCTTTTCAGGGTTTGGTATGCCTGATTCAGATCGTCAAGCATCCGGTTGAAAACCTGTCCCAGACTGGCAATCTCATCTTCCCCATCCTGTGGGAATTTCTGTTCCAGAGATCTGGTTTCCATCACACTGCGCGCAGCAGTTTCCAAAGCATTCAGCCTTGCCAGCATCCGCCTTGCTCCCATAAGACTGGCCGGAACAATAATCAGAAGTCCGAGAACACCGATAAAGATATAACTGAAGGTCAGCCGCTTCAGTTCATGGGCAAGCCAGACACCGTCTTCCCATACCTCTGTGTAAAACGACCAGCCCTGAAAAATATCGGATATGCTGATTTGGCTTTTGCTGAACAGACTGTTTTCCCCAGGCGGATTTCCCTGCACAAAGGAATATACCTGCCCTTTTTCCGGCCCGGTCAGCAGAAAACGGAAATTCCCGTTCTGCTCCTGTGTGAAAACATTGCGGCACAGGGCGCGTATGGAAAACTGATACAGCAGAGAACCTTCGGGAAGGCCGGTATTGGCATACAGAACAGGGCAGAAAAGGGTGATGACAATATCAGTGCCCACTGCATCCACCTGAAACTGCTGTTTTCCGGAATCCACTGTGCGCTGTAACAGGGAACGGGCAGGTTCGGCAAGAGATTCAACCGTGTTCGCGGCCAGAAGCTGTCCGCGGAAATCACTGAGCACCACCCGCACCGGTATGGAACCCACCTGCCGGAAACTGTTGAGATAGGGTCTGAGATAATTGTCCCTTCCGGTACTGTCGGCAAGCGCGTTGGCAAACAGGGTGTTGTGCGCTGCCTCCTCCAGAGTGTCTGAAATATTCCGCAGTTCGTTTCCCAGATGGGTTGAGATAATCATGGCCCGGCTGTCTGTCTTGTTCTGCAGGATTTGTCTGAGTTTGTTTGCAACTGCATGGTAGGATACGGCCCCGGCTCCCAAAGCCACTGCCAAAGCAAGCGCGGCTGTGGCAATGCCTGCCTTGATACTCATGGACTGCATGATTTTTTTCAGCATGAAAGAAGATGCCTCAATTCTGTATGTCAACATGAGTTCGACATACAAATTTTATCTGTGAAATCAGACAGTTTTTTCCCCATTTTTGTAAAGCAGGGCTGTTGGGTTCTCATAATTTTCAGAAAATTGGTAAAAGAACTGTAATTCCCCAGCCCCGGATAGGTGAAAAACTGACACCTGAAAAACTATCACGCCCGGTTTTTTCCTGCAAGAGAAAACAGGTCTTTTCCGATTTTTCGTTATAAGCAACCGACCATAAATATTTATAAGATTTCCGAAGCGGATTTTGCCGCAGTCTGACGGAAAAAAATTTATTGTCACGTGAGTTCTATGAGTTTATCCATATTATTAGTGACATAACCTCAAAAATACTGTAAAATGCTTTTCATGCAGCCTTAACCTTTTTAAATTGGAGGAAAAAATGAAAACCGCTGACCCGAATCAGGACAATGTGCAGATTTTCACAGAACTGCATTATGAGATCAATGAGTTTATGAAAACATTCGGCAGCCTTTTAAATGCACACCTCATCGGAGTACGGCGTCAGCGCCCTTTCTGCCGGATGTCCGTCTGCGAAATTATGACCGTACTGATAGGGTTCCAAATTATTGGCGGTCAGAATTTCAGACAGTATTATAACAATGGTTCGGTAATTTTTTCTGATTTTCAAGCTGCAAAAATATAACATCTTGAAATCATTAAATACCAATTTTCAGGCATGAAATTATAACCTATTGAAATTATTAAATTAGAAATTTTTTACCGAGCCATTGTTATAAGCAATACTTCGGTAATTTTTTTGTTTTTTTATTATTTTAAATTTCAGACAGTTAAAATATGAAGCTACAAATTTTGGAGCTATTTTTCCCTGTATTTTATTTTTTTCAAACTCAGCTTTTGTCCTGAGTTGAAAAATATCAGGGACTTATATTTTAACTGCCTGATTTATCAGGCTGCACAGCAGAAAATATTACCGAACCATTGATATTAACATACAGGACAGCACCGGTCAACTCTGATTATTTCCCGCGGAACACAAACTGCCACTGGGTAGCTCGTGTTCTGTCAGGCTATTTATTGAAATGAATATACCAAATAAAAATGATTCTGACTGATTTTGAA
>CAZHPS010000185.1:0-11910 GCA_964534335.1 uncultured Desulfobacterales bacterium | reverse complement strand
TGGTCGGGGCGGAGGGATTTGAACCCCCGACTTTCTGCTCCCAAAGCAGACGCGCTACCAGCCTGCGCTACGCCCCGACAGTATTTTTCACTTTTAGCACATTTTGGAAATCCATGCAAGACCATAAAATATTTTACCGGGTATTTTTGAAAAAAAAAGATTTCTCCTATGACAAATTCCCTGGATATCAATGAATATATTGCCTCTCTCCGGGCTTCTGCACGCATGGGTGATCAGGTCGTGTTTCACACCCTGCTGCCGGAAAGTCCCGCAGCGTTTGCAGAACCCGCTGTTCCCCTGCCGGAAGAACTGATCCGTATCATGAAGGATTCCGGGATCTCCGTCCTTTACCGGCATCAGGCTGAGGCCATTGATCATATCCGCGCAGGCCGTCACACAGTGGTTGCCACGCCCACGGCCAGCGGCAAAACCCTGATATACAACCTCCCGATTCTGGAGAATATCCTCAAAAATCCCGCATCCAGAACGATGTGCCTTTTCCCTCTCAAGGCCCTTGCTCAGGATCAGCTTCGTGCCTTTGGGGAAATGTCCGGCAGAATCAGAGGAATCAGACCGTCTGCTGCCATATATGACGGAGACACCACTGCATGGCAAAGGAAAAAAATCCGGGAGAATCCTCCCAATGTTCTGCTGACCAACCCGGAAATGCTTCATCTTTCCTTTCTGCCCTGGCATATGCAGTGGAGTGAATTTCTTTCCGGACTTGATCTGGTCGTGGTGGATGAGGTGCATACCTACCGGGGACTGATGGGATCTCACATGGCAAATGTTTTCCGGCGGTTTCTGCGCATATGCGCGCTGTACGGCTCCGCTCCTGTATTTGTTTTCAGTTCAGCGACCGTTGCCAATCCAACAGAACTGACTTCTGATTTGACTGGCCTGAAAGTGGAGACTGTGACCCGCAGCGGCGCGCCCCGTGGCCGGAAATATCTGCTTTTCATGGAATCCCTGTCCGGACCTGCACGGACATCCATTCTGCTGCTCAAAGCTGCTCTTCACCGGGGACTGCGCACAATTGTTTATGCCCAGTCCCGCAAACTCACGGAACTGATTGCTATCTGGGCAGGAAGCAAATCCGGCGCTTTTGCAGAAAAAATCAGCGCGTACCGTGCCGGTTTTCTGCCCGAAGAACGCAGGGAAATTGAGGCCATGCTTTCAGACGGGAGCCTGCTGGCCGTAATTTCCACCAGTGCTTTGGAACTGGGGATTGATATTGGCGATTTGGAACTCTGTCTGCTGACCGGTTATCCCGGAACCATTGTTGCCACATGGCAGAGGGCGGGACGCGTGGGACGCTCCGGTCAGGATTCTGCTGTGATTCTTGTCGCGGGAGAGGATGCACTGGATCAGTATTTTCTGCGCAATCCGCAGGAACTGATGACGCGGGAACCTGAGGCGGCTGTGGTCAATCCCTTTAACCCGGAAATTGTGAAAAAACACCTGATCTGCGCGGCAGCGGAACTGCCAATTAGAACCGATGAGAAATTCCTTGTGCCTGAACCAGTGCGCAAATCTGTGGCTGAACTGGAAGAAAAGGGGGATTTGCTGCGAAGTGAGGACGGCAAAGAACTGTATTCCCGGCGCAAATCTCCCCATCGCGGGGTGGATCTGCGGGGAACAGGAACCCGTTTTGCCATCATCTGTGCGAAAACCGGCAGAAACATGGGTGAAATTGACGGATTCCGTGCCTTCAGAGAAACCCATCCGGGCGCAGTCTATATCCACAATGGAGAAACCTTTCTGGTCAATACCCTTGATCCGGCAACCATGACGGTAAAGGTGACATCAGCCCGGCTTTCCTACTATACCCGTGTCCGATCTGTGAAAACCACTGAGATTCTTGAAATCAGCGAAGAAAAAGCCGTATGGGGAACCCGTGTTTTCTGCGGAAAACTCAAAGTCACGGATCAGGTCACCGGATATGAAAAGCGGCAGATGCACGGCTCCCGATCCATTGGTATCGTGCCAATTGATCTTCCGCCCCAGATATTTGAAACCGAGGGAATATGGTTCCGTATTCCCCGTGAAGTGCGGCAAAATACCGAGACTGCAAACCGTCATTTCATGGGAGGCATTCATGCCATAGAACATGCAGCCATCGGCATTTTTCCGCTGCTGGTTATGACCGACAGAAACGATCTGGGCGGCATTTCCACAGATTTTCATTCTCAGGTTCAGAATGCCGCTGTTTTCATCTATGACGGCGTACCCGGCGGCGCGGGCCTGACCCGTCAGGCATATTACAAAGCAGGGGAGCTTCTGGAAGCCACCCTGAAAGTTATCCGCGACTGTCCCTGCGAATCGGGCTGCCCTTCCTGCGTGCATTCCCCCAAATGCGGATCAGGCAACCGGCCCATTGACAAACAGGCCGCTGTTTTCATTCTGGAACAGATCCAAAGTGGGCAGACGGAAAAAACAGATATTGTTTCAGTTTCTGCCACTCCGGATTTTCCGGTGAGCAAAAATTCCCCGGCAGCCCGGAAATCTGTCACACCTTTATATATGCCGGAGATTCTTAAACAGGGAAACAGCAAAGCCGGATATGGAAATGATATAAGGGAATCCGCCCTGTCCTCATCTCTGTATGAAATCCCGGTAAACAGGGAAACGGTAAAGACTGTTTATTCAAAGGATCAGTCTGGTTATAATAACTCCATACGTTTCGGCGTGCTGGATATTGAAACCCGGCGTTCTGCCCAGGAAGTGGGCGGCTGGCACAGGGCAGATCGCATGGGAATCAGTTGCGCAGTGCTGTATGATTCAGAAAAAGATAATTTTTTTGATTTTATGCAGGAACAGGTGGATGCGCTTGTGTCACATATGAAAAATTTGGATCTGATTGTGGGTTTCAATATCCGGCGCTTTGACTACCATGTGCTGAAAGGGCATTCGGATTTTAATTTTGCCTCCCTTCCCACATTGGATATTCTCGATGATGTGCATAAAAAACTGGGATACCGGCTGTCTCTGGATCATCTGGCCCGGATCACGCTGGGAACACAAAAAAGTGCGGACGGTCTGCAGGCTTTGAAATGGTGGAAAGAGGGAAAAATTGAGGAAATTGTCAGATACTGCCGCAAAGATGTGGAAGTGACAAGGGATCTGTTTTTATACGGGAAGAAGAATGGTTATCTGCTTTTTCAGAACAAAGCGGGCGGCACGGTAAGGATTCCTGTACACTGGCAAAGTGCTGCTGACTTAAAAACAGGAGTGCCAAACTGAAAGTTTGGCAAAAATCCCTATTTCCCAAAGGAATTGGCAGAGCCAGCCAACGTCTTCGGAAACCCAGATGGTTTGTAACGGTTATTATACCGATTCGCCATTGGTTTTATACCAAATAGACATTGATTCTATACAATAAAATCATATTTTTCTGTCTGATTACAATGGATTGTTTTTTTCAAAAACATATTTTCAACGGTGATTTTGTATAACGGTTATTATACCGATTCGCCATTGGTTTTATACAATGCGGAATCCAGATCCGGAGGAGTGCAAAAATTAAGCGGAGCGGTTTTCTGCACAGAGGACAAAAGTTGAGGAAAATACTATATCTGTCAGCCTTGCATCTGTGCGCTGCAAAAACCGGATTTTTCCAAAAAATTAGGTTTTTTTGTACACTTCAGATCATAAGGTGATTTACGGAAAAGAATATACCCTCCAAAGTATCAGAAACTTCCAGTTTTTGCCCTGTGCCTGTGAACGGAAATGGTATTTTTATTTTCAGAAATCACCTAAAATCAAAGTTGACAGATGCTATTCTGCCTGCCGGAACCGCAGAGTGAAAACCGTTCCCTTTCCCACCTCACTTTCCACATCCATCCGATTTTTGTAGGATTCCATAATCCGATGCACAATGGAAAGCCCCAGTCCTGTCCCGTTTTTCTTTGTGGTGACAAAGGGATCAAAAATGGTGGGGAGGACATTTTCCGGAATGCCGCAGCCAGTGTCACGGATAGTGACTATGGCGTATCTGTCCCTGTTTTCCTTTACCGCAGACATTCCTATTTCAACATGCCCCTTATCCGCTATGGATTCTGCCGCATTTAAGAGAATATTCCAGCATATCTGGCGCAGATGATTTGAATCCATTTCTATCCAAACATCCTGTGCAATATTCCGGGAAACTTTTATTCCCATGCAGTTTTTTCTGTCATTTTCAAAAATGCTTACAATATCATGCAATGTTCTGCCCAGATCGATCCGCTCCGGCTTTCCGGCAGGGGGTCTGGCAAAAAGAAGAAAATCACTGACTAGGGAATTGAGCCTGTCTGCTTCTCTGAGAATAATCTGCATCAGGATTTCATTGTCCGGATCCGGATTGCCGCTTTCCTGCAGCAGTTGTATGGAGCCTCTCAGAGAGGCTATGGGATTTTTGATTTCATGGGCCAGCCCCGCGGCCATTTCACCGATGGCTGCCATTTTTTCCACCCGTTTCACCTGGGATTCCATGGCAGCCAGTTCTTTTTCCTTTTTTCTGGCATACTCGGCCAGAAAACCGCTGAGAAACGCGACTGCAAAACAGGCTACCATGATGATCAGAATTTTGTACAGAACAAAACTCCATTCATAGTTCCGGGCCATGAAATTTTCTTCCATGCCAAAGGGTCTGAAAATGCCGTAGTATTCCAGATCCACCAGAATGCCGTACTGTATGCTGCAGACTGCGGCCATGACCATGCTTCCCTTTCGGAAAAGCAGCATACTGGCATAAATGATGACCACCAGATAGAGGAAGGAAAAAAGACTGGCAAAACTGCCTGTGAGAAAAATGATCAGTGTGACAACTCCGGTGTCAATAAAAATCTGGATATAGGCAAACAGTAACAGCCGCCGGGTCCGTGGGAGTACCAGTGTATATACAAAAGAAAGAATATACAGCCCGGTTATGAGTTCATACAGAACAATCATAGGCCTGCTCAGTGCGGAAATATCCTCCCCCATCTGCAGCACAATGGTGGAGCCCAGAAGCAGAGTGGTAAACAGCACGCGGAAAAACATAAGCCACTTGAGCTTATGCCAGAAATCGCTGTCCGTTTCAGCCGGAGGTGTCCTGCTGCCCATGTTTGAAAACACTGAATGTGCGATATTGAATATCAAAAGTTCAGCCTCAGCCCATTTATGCAGCTTATGAAATGCAGGGACTTTTCAAAAAATAAACTGCCCGCTTTTCAGTATAACGATCCAACTTTGGTTTTTTCCGGCACATAAATTGCTTCAAACCGGGTTATAAGAAGTTGTTCCTGTTTTAGGTTCTGTTGACATTTCAAATTCAGGTGCGGGTTCAGTCCGAAAATCTGAACCGGCGTCCGTGCCATAATGCCGTGTTTTGCTGTTTCGGACCGGACAGGTGAAAATCCTTCTGTCCGGTTCAGAGCATTACGGACAAACAAAAACAGCATGTTATAAAAATGTCAACAGAACCTAGTAAAACAAAAATTTGGATCTGTATATCTGTATACGTTGTCGGGTTACGTTTTGCTAATCCTACCTGCGCCGGGCAGATTATTTTGTTTGAATTTTCTGTGGAAAGCTTATCCAGCAACATGCTTATCCAACGGCATTTGCCATCGTAAAAATGGGCAGATACATGGCAATGACCAGCCCGCCGACCACGACACCCAGAAAGCACATCATGGCAGGTTCGATCATTTCCGTCATATTGTTGACAGCTTCGTCCACCTCATCATCGTAAAAATCCGCTATTTTTTCCAGCATTGTATCCAGTGCACCAGTGGATTCACCGACTGAAATCATGGAACATACCATGGGAGGAAAAACCCCGCTTTCCGATAGCGGATCAGCCATGGTCCGGCCTTCGGAAATACCGGCACGCACATCGTAGATGGCCAGCTCCACCGACATATTGCCGGCTGTCCTGGCTACAATGTCCAGAGAATCCATAATGGCCACACCGCTGGCGAGCATGGTGCTCATGGTCCGGGTGAATTTTGCCACAGCAATCTTGCGGATCAGAATGCCCATCACCGGAAGGGTCAGGGCAAAGGCATCTACTGTCCGGCGTCCTCTTTCTGTAGCATAATATTTTTTAAAGGAAAAACCGGCCAGACCACCACCGACCAGAATATAAATGATATTACTTTTAATAAAATCACTGATATTGATGACAAGCTGAGTCAGCCCAGGCAGCCCGGCCCCCATTTCCGCAAACATTTTCTGAAACACGGGAATAACAAAAACCATGATGACCAGAACCACGACAACAGCCACTACTATGGTGATGGTGGGGTACATCATGGCACTTTTCACCTTGGCCTTGAGTTTGGCAGCTTTTTCCAGGTTTTCAGACAGTCTTCTCAGAATTGTATCCAAAATACCGCCTGCCTCGCCTGCGGCTATCATATTGACAAACAGGGCATCAAACTGGTCAGGGTGTTTTTTCAGAGCGTCCGCAAGAGTTGTGCCGCCTTCCACATCTGTTTTCACTTCCTTCATTTTCACTTTAAAGGTCGGATTTTCTGCCTGGGAAGCCAGCAGATCAAGGCACTGGATAATGGGAAGACCAGCGTCAATCATGGTGGAAAACTGCCGGCAGAAGATAATAATATCCTTGGCTGTCACACCGGGGGCCAGGATGGGAATGCTTTCATACAGTTCCTTGGGTTTGAGCTTTACCTTTGGATTGATTACTCCCCGTTTGGCAACCTGGGTTGTGGCAATATCCAGGCTGTTGGCCTCAATAATCCCTTTGACAGTAACCCCTCTTTTGTTCTTTCCTTTGTATACATATTCTGCCATAATCCTCTCCCTGAATATAAATTCATGTTTTCGGATTTGTTCCGGGTTTGGGCATTTTTCTGCATTCATATCACATCTGCCGTAAAACCGCAACAGATTTGCAGCGTACAGACAGACACGCGTACCGGTATAACTGACGGCCACCCAATTCAGCAGATTGAAATTCAGTGGAGCGGAAAATTTTCCGCAGACCGGTTTCCGATCTCTTCCTGTACGGAAATCCCGGAATGCAAAATTGTATTTTGCATATCTGTGCGGTTCCGGAAATTTTTCAATCTGCTGATATTCAGTTATACATGTTTTGCGGAGACAGGCAAGAAAAAAATATACAGAGAGTCAAACCCGGTGATGAATATTTCTCTTTTCGGGAATACACAGAAAAAAACGGATGCCGGTTTTTACTTGACATATACTGAATTGCAAATTAGAATCTAAGATTTCGTTTTACACACAATGGTGGGACTATGTTCGACAATCTGAGCGGAAGACTCGAATCCGTATTCAAAAAACTCAAAGGTCACGGGAAACTGACCGAAAAAAATATTGAGGAGGGGCTCAGGGAAGTCCGCATGGCCCTTCTTGAGGCGGATGTTCATTACCGGGTCGCAAAAACATTCATAGCGGACGTAAAGGAACGCTCCCTGGGTCAGGAAGTCATGAAAAGCCTGACACCCGGGCAGCAGGTGATCAAAATTGTCCGGGATGAACTGACCCGGCTCATGGGTTCCAGTCATGAAAAACTGAACCTTGCCGGAACAAGACCGGTCTCGATCATGCTGGTAGGGCTGCAGGGATCAGGCAAAACTACGACAGCGGGAAAACTGGCTCTTTATCTCCGCAAAAACGGGGAAAAGCCTTATCTGGTGCCCGCAGATGTATACCGGCCAGCGGCCATTGATCAGTTGAGGAAGCTGGGCCAGCAACTGGAAATTCCGGTATTTCCCTCTGATACGGGCATGGATCCGGCTGAGATCTGCAGACTGGCGCGGACAGCGGCTCAGAAAGAGGGATGCAATGTTCTCCTGCTGGATACTGCGGGACGCCTTCATATAGATGAACAACTGATGGCGGAACTTGTCCGTATCCGTGACACTGTGCATCCCTCGGACATACTGCTGGTGGCTGATGCCATGACCGGACAGGATGCGGTCAATATCGCAAAATCATTTGATGATGCGCTGGATATCGGAGGAGTGATTCTCAGCAAAACCGATGGAGATGCACGGGGGGGCGCAGCACTTTCCATCCGGGCAGTTACGGGAAAACCCGTAAAATTCATCGGTGTGGGAGAAAAACCGAATCAGCTCGAACCCTTCCATCCGGATCGGATGGCCTCGAATATTCTGGGAATGGGGGATGTGCTTTCCCTGATCGAAAGAGCCCAGGAGGTGGTGGATGAGGAAAAGGCCATTGAGCTGGAGACAAAACTCAGGAAAAACCGTTTCACCCTGGAGGATTTCCGGGATCAGATGGTGCAGATCCGCAAAATGGGATCACTTACGGATCTCATTGGAATGATTCCGGGAATGAACAAAATGAAACAGTTGAAAAATCTTGATGTGGATGAAAGGGAACTGGTGCGCATCGAGGCGATTATCAATTCCATGACGCCCCAGGAACGGGCTCACCACGCCATTATCAACGGCAGCCGGCGCAGGCGGATTGCCAGTGGCAGCGGAACCCGTGTTCAGGATGTGAACCAGCTCCTGAAAAATTATACACAGGTCATGAAAATGATCAAAAAAATCAACAAAGGCGGTATGCGCGGTCTTGGCCGGGGAATGCTGCCGTTTTAAATGTTTCGGAGGAAAACACACAGACATGCCAGTGAAAATCAGACTTGCCAGATATGGCGCGAAAAAAAGACCCTTTTACCGGATAGTCGTCGCAAACAGTGAAAGTCCCAGAGACGGCAAATATTTGGAATCAGTGGGAACCTACAATCCTCTGCTGAAACCGGCGGAAGTGAAGGTGAAAAACGAACGTGTGAAATATTGGATGGATCAGGGCGCAGTCCCTACGGATACAGTAAGAACTCTGCTGAAGAAGCAGGGTGTTTCTTCAAATCCGGCATAGCTGATTCCTCCCTGATTCTCAGCAACCAACAAAGGAGACAGATCTATGAAAGAGCTGATCAGATATATTGCCCAGGCACTCGTTGACAATCCTGAACAGGTAACAGTTGAAGAAGTGGAAGGAAACCAGACATCTGTACTGGAACTGAAAGTGGCAAAAGAGGATTTGGGAAAGGTTATTGGGAAACAGGGCAGGACAGCCAGAGCCATGCGCACCATACTGGGTGCTGCCTCTGCAAAAGTGAAAAAACGGACAGTGCTGGAGATTCTGGAATAATACCGTGTCAGAAAATGAGCATATTCTCATCGGAAAGATTGTCGGACTCCACGGGATCAAAGGAGTTCTGAGAATCTGTTCCTATGCGGAATCGGATGCCCTTTTTTCAGCGGGTTCTCCGGTTTTGGTGAATTCCGCAGGGGAAATCTTTACGCATACCATAAAAGAATCCGCACCGCATAAACGGGGACTTCTCCTGCACCTGGAGGGAATCGAAAACCGGGGTCATGCCGAAAGTCTGGTGGGTTCCGATCTGTTTATCGAAAAATCTGCTTTGCCGCAGCCGGAAGAGGGAAGTTATTACTGGTCTGATCTGATCGGACTTTCTGTTTTCACCCCGGAAAACAGTTTTCTGGGAAAGCTGACCGCAGTGATGCCCACCGGAAGCAATGATGTATATGTCGTAAAAAACGGGAAAAAGGAAACGCTGATTCCGGCAATCGCTTCTGTGGTGATGGCAGTTGATATCGAAAACAGAACCATGCAGGTGCAACTGCCCGAAGGATTATGACAATGATATGTCAATGTTATAGTGAATCCGGACTGCGGACAGCGGGCTGAAGATGGATTTCACCATACTGACCCTTTTTCCGGAGATGTTTGACTCATTCCGGGAAAACAGCATTATCCGGCGGGCCGCGGATCAGAACATCATATCCATAAAATCGGCAAATATCCGTGACTTCACCAGGGACAGACACAAAACTGTGGATGACGCACCTTACGGCGGAGGGTGCGGAATGGTCATGAAACCTGCTCCTCTTGCAGAAGCCATACGCTGGGCAAAACATAATGATCCTCTGGCAAAGACAATTCTTCTGACACCCCAGGGACGCTGTTTTGATCAGAACCTGGCAAAGGAAATGGCCGGGGAAAATTCCCTGATTTTTGTCTGCGGCCGGTATGAGGGTATTGATGAACGGGTTGTCAGCATGATCGACGCGGAAATTTCCATTGGAGATTATGTCCTTACCGGCGGGGAACTGGCGGTAATGGTCATAATTGATGCTGTCACCCGTCTGCTTCCGGGCGCGCTGGGCGGAGCGGATTCTGCTGCAAAGGATTCCTTTTCAGGCGGAGTGCTGGAACATGCCCATTATACACGGCCCATGATATTTGAGGGAGAAAGCGTACCGGAAGTGCTCCTTTCAGGGCATCATCAGGAGATTGAAAAATGGCGTATGGAAAACGCTTTGATCCGGACTTTCCTGAAAAGACCGGATCTGATCAAAAACAGACAACTGGACATCCTGGAGATACAGATACTGAAAAAATGGCGTTCGGAAATTGAAACAATTATCCAAACCCAGACTGTATCTGGCTCTGATTCATTATCCGGTCGTAAACAAAAACGGTCAGATCATTGCCTCGGCAGTGACCAATCTGGATCTGCATGATATTGCAAGAGCGGCCAGAACCTATGGTGTCCGAACCTTTTATGTGGTCACGCCGCTCAAAGACCAGCAGGAACTGGTCAGACGCCTGCTGTCCCACTGGCTGGAGGGAGGGGGAGCGCAGTACAATCCTGCCAGAGGGGAAGCCCTTAGCCTGATTCGCATAGCGGACTCAGTTGAAACCGTGAAACATGAGATTCAGGAACAGGAAAAACAAAAACCGGAAACAGTTGTCACCTGTGCAAAAGATCATCCTAGTAGTCTGCGTTTCAGCCGTTTCCGGGAGATGCTGGATAAGGGAAAGCCCTGCCTGCTGATGTTCGGCACTGCATGGGGAATTTCCCCGGATTTCATCGCGGGTGCTGACCATATCCTGGAACCGGTAAGAGGAAATACGGATTACAACCACCTTTCGGTCAGATCCGCAGCTTCCGTCATACTGGATCGGCTGCTGGGGGAATAAATTCCGATCTGTTTCTGTATATCAGGGACATTTCATGCTGACCGGACAGATGGGAAATTCCGTGCCATACACCGGGAATGGCAATTTGACAATTCCTGTTATGCACCACAGTCATACCGGCAAAAATGCTGTTTGCAATATCCTGGAAGTAACGGATTCCGGCTTTTGGCGGAATGACTTTGATACAGCAGTCTGCTGATTTTTTTAAAGACTGTGTAATATCTGTTAAAAGGTTCCATAAATTTTCAGGCATAAAATTTTCAGAAAATCCGGTTTTTTGAATACACGGAAATTTTTGCCGGCCTGCTTATGCCGTGCCTGTGCAAACTGCAATCCACTCAAATGGTCTGGATACCGGTGTTCGCCGGTATGACGGGAAAAGTTGCACATCACATTATTTTTTTTACTGGATAATAAGAGAATATCTTTCAGAGAGGGGATATTAATGAAGACACTTGGTAATATTGAAAGAGAAATGATGCGCCTGGATCTCCCTGATTTCATTCCCGGAGACACTGTCCGGGTGCATGTGAAAATCAAAGAGGGTGAGAAAGAGCGCATTCAGGCATTTGAGGGCATTGTCATCAGCAAACGCAAAGGCATGATCAATGCCGCCTTCACGGTAAGAAAAATTTCCTACGGTGTGGGTGTGGAACGTATCTTCCCGCTCCATTCGCCTTCCATTGACCGGATCGAAGTGGTCACCAAAGGACGGGTACGCCGTTCCAAGATATACTATCTGCGCAACCTGCGCGGCAAGGCTGCACGTATCAAAGAACGCAAATTTGTGAACGCATAGTCAATGTCATCTTCCATGCGGACATTTGAGGAAAAAGCCCGGAACATGGGTTTTGCAAGGATTGCAGGAACAGACGAGGCCGGCCGGGGACCGCTGGCCGGCCCGGTTGTTTCCGCAGCAGT
>CAZHPS010000184.1:0-11977 GCA_964534335.1 uncultured Desulfobacterales bacterium | reverse complement strand
CTGTTTTCAAATTACTTTTAAACTCAACTTAAAGCCACCTTGAAAGGGCTGGGTCTCACAATCCGAACCGTATTTACTGTTTCATTAAGCACAAAAATACCGGATTCGGCCTGTACGAATCCGGCTGTAATTCAAATCTGAAACCTTGTATTTCATTGTTTTTTTAGATAATCATGTCACGGGTTACGGACTTTGGCCTGACCTGCAACTGCAATTTTTTTTGAAGATCATACACAACTCAGGAGCAAACAATGAAAAAAACCGCATTTCTTTTTCCCGGTCAGGGGTCTCAGGCTGTGGGCATGGGACAGGATTTGTATGAGAAATATGAAAGTGTGAAAGAGCGTTTTGCAATGGCAGAGAAAATCACGGGCATTGGCCTGAAAGAACTCTGCTTTAACGGCCCGATGGCGGATCTGACCATGACTGTCAATCTGCAGCCCGCTGTGACGCTGATCAATCTGGCCTGTCTGCATTTGTTAAACAAAGAAGGCATTATCCCGGCGATTTCCGCAGGTCACAGCCTCGGAGAATACAGCGCACTGTGCGCGGCAGGCATTGTGTCTGAGGAAGATGCCATGCGACTGGTGTACAAAAGAGGCGAACTCATGCACAGGGAGGCGGAAAAGCACAAAGGCGCGATGTCTGCCATCATCGGCATTTCCATTGCCGAAGTGCGGGAGATCGTGGAGCAGGCCAAATCCGAAGGCACGGTTTCTGTTGCCAATCACAATGCCGAAAAGCAGATTGTGATTACCGGTTCCCCGGAAGCCGTGAAAAAAGCAGGGGAACTTGCGGCAGCAAAAAAAGCCAAAGCCATTCCCCTGAAAGTGAGCGGAGCGTGGCATTCTGAACTGATTCGCGGCGCAGAGGCGGAATTCAAATCCTTTGTGCAGGAAATGCCATTTCATGCGCCCAAAAGCAAAGTGATTCACAATGTCAATGCTGATGCAGTTTCATCTCATGATGCAATCAAAGACATCATGGTAGCGCAGTTATGCTCGCCTGTGCGCTGGTATGATTCTGTGCTGAAAATGATGGCGGAAAAAGTGGAAATCTTTGCGGAAGTCGGGCCGGGAAAGGTTCTCACGGGTCTGGTGAAAAAAATCATTCCCAAAGATTATGCCTGCGAAGTGCATAATGTGTTTGATCTGCCAAGTCTGGAAGCCTTTCTCAAAGCCGTAAAGTAAAAAAACAGGAGATGAATTCGGAATCTGCCTGTTTCAGCAGGCAGATGATTCTGCACAAATCAGTGAGGAAGTGAGTTTTAACTGTAAAGGATGCAAAGAAGGCCCTAAAAAGGCAAAGTCGGCAATCACAGATTCAATACTGACAACTCACTGCTTTTTCAGGAGATCTGCTGGGATAATACCGGCATTCCGGAGAAATCCGGCCACATCTGCTTCAAAAATGCGCTGGTTCGGAGGAAAGTCATTGTGTCCGCAAGTGTAAGTTATCATTGAACCGTGAGTCGCAGATTTATGAAGTTTCAGGCCGTGATCATAGGGAATCACTTCATCCTTTTGCCCGTGCATAATGAGTACAGGCCCTGCATATTTTTTCACAACAGCAAGATTGTCAAAAGGGTCCCGAACCAGAAAACCGGGAACAAGATAATTTTTGGCAAAGGAGCGTGCACTGGTAAAGGTTGACATAAGAATCAGTGCAGCCGAAGGCCGGACTGCCGCAAGCTGACAGACTGCCCCGCCTCCGAGGGAACGTCCCATCAGCACAATCCGGCCGGGATCAGTATCACTGCGTTTGACAAGCATATCATATGCTGCTGTAAACGCACGGGTAATGCTTTCCTGTGAAGGCAGTCCCCCTGATCTGCCGTATCCCGGATATTCCACCAGCACCAGTCCCATTCCCATACCTGTGAAGGCAGTGAATTCATCCGGCCAGAAATCAATCAGTTCTGCGTTTCCGTGCGCAAATATCATCACAGGAGCGGGAATTTCGCTTCCCGGTACAGGCGGAATAAACCAGCTTTCCACCTTTCCGTCTGCTGTTTCCAGCCAGATTCTTTCCAATCCTGGGACATCATCCCGGAAAGAGGGCGGGGTGTCAGTCAGATCACGGGGAAAGAGCATCTGTCTCTGCAAAATGAAAAGAATTCCGCAATAGATGCAATAGACAAGAATCACCCACCCCAAAGTTGAACCCGTCATCCCGAAACATCCTTTCCGCTGTTCTGTTTTGCCGGGCAGTGCCGGTTTGTGTGCGTTCATAATCTTCTGACTCCATTCTTATGTCAGCAGCGTCAGAAATCTTTGCGTTAAGCAGGCAAACAAAAATTTTCGTGTATTCAAAAAACCGGTTTTTCTGAAAATTTTATGCCCGAAAATTTATGGAACCTTATACCAATTCTCCATTGGTTTGATACAATACCGTAAGTTTTTCCGCTGCTGCACGTGTGCAAAAAACCGCTCCGCTTAATTTTTGCACTCCTCCGGTTTGCATTCTGCATTGTATAAAACCAATGGAGAATTGGTATAATGCCTTCCATTCAGGATTTATCCGTCTGATCCAAGATCATATTTTTCGGCATATCCTCTGGGCGTAATCATAAAATTCCCATAAAAAAAGGTGGAAGTGCTGCCAATGAAAACAGTGGTCTGCATGTCCACTTCTGCTGTATGGAGTTTTCCCAGAGTGGTAAGCTGAATGCGCTGGTTGTCACGCATGGCTCCGGTGACAATGCCGACCGGGGTTTCAGGACAGCGGTGCCGGAGAATAATCTGCTGAGCTGTTTCCAGATGCCCGCTCCGTTTTTTGCTTCTGGGATTGTAAATCACAATGACAAAATCGGCCATTGCAGCAGCCTCAATGCGTTTTTCAATCAAATCCCAGGGTGTGAGCAGATCACTGAGACTGATGGCTGCAAAATCATGGGTCAAAGGCGCACCCAGCAGAGACGCACCCGCGGCCAGGGCCGGAATGCCGGGAACCACCTCAATCTGCAGACCGCCATTGCTGTTTGCGCCCCGCGGGAAAATGGGGATATTCCGTTTCCGGCAGATTTCAAAAGCCAGACCCGCCATAGCATAAATGCCCGGATCTCCGCTGGAGACAATAGCGCAGGATTCTCCGTTCAAAGCGGTTTCTATTGCTGCCTCCACCCGTTCCACTTCCTTTTTCATGCCGGTCTGCACAATTTTTTTTCCCTGAATCAGGGGTTCAATAAGCTGAATATATGTAGTGTATCCCGCGACAACCTCCACCTGGTGCAGCACTTCGACTGCCCGTTTGCACATATAATCACTTCCGCCCGGGCCTATGCCCACAATGCAGAGGATTTTTTCTTTTTCCATTCCGGAATTAAGGTTTTCTGACATACAGTACCGCTCCTTTTTTTTATGATAAATCATTATATTATTTATATAATACGAAAGATTGTGACAGTGTTGGATATATACCATTACTCAGAAGATTTGATGGTACAGCCACGAATTGCACGAATTACGGTTTGTGCATTCGTGCAGATTCGTGTTATTCGTGGCTGTTTAAACTGTACCGATACTTAAAAACTCTGCTGAGGCATGCCTTTCGAATGCGGTATTTTATAACCGAAATGTTTCAAGTAATTGTATACATGGAAATATTTAAGGAAGTCCCGGACAAAACTATAACATGTGCTCCCATTTGAATATAAAAAATATTTGTTTGTCATAAAAACAGTATGTTATAAAAAATATCCGCTAAGTACCGGCTTCCGCAATTACGCCACCGGTTAAATTTCTGCTGAGGATTTGGAAAACCTTCAGATTGAGGGATGAACCTGTGGTGTATTTATGGAAGTCAGTACTGCTCTGGCCGTCTTGAATCTGCGAGTTGCAAAAACCGGATTTTTCCAAAAAATCCGGTTTTTCTGTATACTTCAACGCATAAAATCAAACTTGACAGAGCAGTCTAAGTTACAGGAAGGAGGGTACTTACAAAAAAATCAGAAAATCAGGTCTGCAGCAGTTTACGGAAACGGAAAAAATAGTCTCCCCCTGACCAGAGCGTAAACACCAATGCACCCCACAGGAAAAACATGCCTATGGCGTGAAAATTGAGTCCGAAATAGGGAAAATGGATCAGCAGGGGAATGATGGCGGCTATCTGAAAACCGGTTTTGTATTTTCCCAGCCAGGAGGCAGACACATCCTCACCGCTTTCTGCCACAATGCTGCGCAGTCCGCTGACAGCCAGTTCTCTTCCGATGATGATGCAGATTATCCAGGCCGGTATCCAGCCCAGAGAAACCAGCATGATAAAAGACGATGAGACAATCAGTTTGTCCGCGACCGGGTCCATCACCTTGCCGAAATTGGATGTAAGTCCCCATTTTCTGGCAAAAAATCCGTCCAGATAATCTGAAATGGCTGCCAGACTGAAGAGAATGGCTGCCGCAAATGTGGTGAAGCGGTTGGGAAACAGCAGAAGCACCACAATTCCGGGCGCGGCAGCCATGCGAAATGTTGTCAGAAAATTGGGATTGCTCAGTAATGTTACAGTTTTTTCCCTTAAACCCATTTGTTTATATTCCCCTGTGTTTTCGGTTTTTAAAACCCTTACCGCTCTGAGCTGCAACCGTGAGAAGAAGCGTGGTGCCGGCTCACACTCACGGCTTTGATTCCAAAAATTCCTTATTTTTCCCTTTTGTTCCAGTCATCCAGAAATGCCTTGATCCCTTTGTCTGTCATGGGATGCGCGGCAAGTTTGGAAAGAACATTGAAGGGAATGGTGGCGATATGCGCACCCATGAGAGCGGATTCCAGCACATGAAGCGGATTTCTTACACTTGCCACGATAATCTCTGTTTCATAACCGTAATTGCTGTATATGTCAACAATCTGTTCCACCAGAACCAGTCCGTCCTGAGCCAGATCATCAAGTCTTCCCACAAAGGGACTGACATACGCGGCTCCGGCTTTGGCTGCCATCAAAGCCTGCAGCGGAGAAAAAACCAGAGTCACGTTGGTTTTGATGCCCTCTTCCTTCAGCACCCGCACTGCTTTGAGTCCGTCAACGGTCATGGGGATTTTGACCACAATATTTTCATGGATCGCGGCCAGTTCACGCGCCTCAATGACCATGCCGTTGGTATCCAGTGCGATGACCTCCGCGCTTACCGGACCGTCCACAATTGTGCAGATTTCTTTGATAACCTCTTCAAAGTCCCTGCCTTCCTTTGCAATCAGAGACGGATTTGTGGTTACACCGTCGGCCATTCCCATGAGATGGGCCTCTCTGATTTCATCCACATTGGCTGTATCAATAAAAAACTTCATTGTTTCCTTTTTCCTCCTAAAGAATTGATATGAAAAAAAATAGCACAGGTTTCCAGCCTGTGATTCTGCTTATAACACAAGCTGGAAGCATGTTCTGCTTTGTGATTCTGCTTATGAACAAGCTGGAAGCCTGTTCTACTTTTTCAGAAAACTGTCCCTGCACTGGGTACTGCAAAAATAAAAATCCTGTCCGTCAATGTGCAGATGAACAGCATCCCGTTTGGAAAACCAGGTTTTGCAAACAGGATCCTGAATCATGACATCGTCAATGGGAGGATTTTCCTGTCCGGATACCTTATGGGAAGACCAGCCTCCCTGCAATGTCAGTGACTTGAGTTTTTTGTAAATAAAATAAACAATTCCGGCAATGATGAGTAATTTGAACAATCTGTTTTCGCTGTCCTTTCCGCAGTTTTGCATTTTATTTTTTCTGAGTCTTCCGGCATCTTTCACAGGTCTGCTTTTTTTCCGTCACACTCAAATTTTTTTTCCATTAAAACAGCTTCTCTTTTTTTCTGCAAAGCCTTCTGCACCAGATAAAAACCCACCGAAAGAGAAATGATAATGGCAGACATGCCCCAGAGCATTTTGGGATCAAACTCCTTGTAATCCAGTATAATGATTTTCCGGGCAACAGCGACCATAGCGACCAGAAAGACCACTTCCACGTGCATACTGTCATCATCAAGATAGCTTTTGATGGATTCCAGCAGTTCCAGACCAATGAGAACCATGAGGAAAAATCCGAATACCTCAATCATTTCTTCCACATCCAAAAGCCTGAGAGGATGTTTGCCAATCTGCTGCCACAGGATCACAGCCAGTTCAATCGTGGAAATCAGAACAGTGACCATCATCAGTGCCAGAAGCACACATATGATAATTTTTTCAAAATATTTTATAAATTTTGCTATCTGTTTTTCAGATCTGACATCCATGCGGGATTCCCTATTGTTCTGTCAAGTTTGAAAATGTATACCGATACTTAAAATATTTTGGTAATTCTGCCGGGCGGATTTTAACCGCAGAGTAACGCAGAGTTTCCGCAGAGTCACACAGAGTTTTTCTGTTCGGAATTCGGATCTGAATCTGAACCTCTGCCAAATGTTTCAAGTAATGGTATAGGTTGGGTTGATTTTCCAATTTTTTGAAAAAATTGGAAAATCAACCCAACCTACATTTTCAAACTTGACAGAACACTATATCGACATCGGAACAATCTCCTGTCCAATTTTTTCCAGTTCTGCCAGAAGTGCGGAAACAGTTTTCCGGAACAGGGGATGAACAGACGCTGCGTCTATATCACAGATCGGCTGCAAAACAAAACGTCTTTGGTGCATTCTGGGATGGGGCAGAATCAGTTCCGGTGAATCCATTATCACATCATCGTAAAAAACAATATCCATATCCAAAGTACGGGGGCCGAAACGCTGATCTGTGCGTATCCGGCCTGCAGAATGTTCAATGGTATTGAGTTCCGTCAGAAGTTCACAGGGATTGAGAGCAGTGCTGATTCTGATTACGGCATTCACAAACCAGTCCTGATCTGTATAATCCACCGGTTCTGTCCGGTAAAAACGGGAACAGGCTGTGACAAGCGAAGTCCCGTTTTTTTCCAGTTGTGCAATGCCGGTCTGACAATAGGCCAGCTTGTCGCCCATATTGGAGCCGACCGCGATATATGCTTTATGCGGAAATGATGCTGTCATGCTGTTCTCAGTGGATAACGGATATGGTTTCAGAATCGCTGCCCATACTGCCGTTTCCCGCGACTGCCGCGACTTTGTACATATACAGAAATCCCTTTTCCAAAGTTTCCGTATAGGAAAAGAGTTTTTTGTCTTCCGCACGCACAGTTGCAGCCTTTTCAAATGGAATGGGGCATCCATTGCATTTTTCTGCGGAAAGCGGAGATTTGAAACGGTACACAGCAAATTCCGCAGGAACTGCTGTTTTGTCCGAAAGAGCCACAGTCCATGTCAGATGCAGATTGTCTCCGTCCTTTTCCGCGTTCAGTTTTTCCGGCTGAGGCAAAGGCAACTGCTGCGGTGGAACGGGATCAGCTTTGACTCCGCACCCACTCAGAGACAGACAAAAAAACAGTAGCAAAAAAAATGCCAAAGGGAATAAATCATATTTTTTCATTTTTCAGATTATCCTGAACAATGGGAAAGGTTTCAGGTGTCAGGTGTCAAAATGAGACTTTCTGAACACTGAAACCTGACACCTGAACACCGGGAAAAGGTTTCAGGTGTCAGTGTTCAGTTTCAAGTGTCAGATTTTCCTGTGCCAAAGCAATGGCCTGTTTCACATTTTCCTTTGCTGTTCCGCCAAAAGACTGCCTGCGGCTGAGCATCTGCTCTGTGCCAAGATAATCAAACAGGTTTTCCTCAAACAGATCGGAAAAATCCTTGAGTTCCGGAACAGAAAGTTCATGCAGTTCCTTCTGCCGGGAAATTGCATAGGCCACAGCCTTTCCCGCAATGCTGTGCGCCTCCCGGAAGGGGATGCCTTTGTTTACCAGATAATCGGCCATATCTGTTGCATTGAGAAAACCGCTTTCCGCAGCCTTTGTCATAACATCGCTTTTGATCCGGATATGGGGAAGCATACGGTCAAACACAGCGAGACAGAGTTTCAGGGTATCCACTGCATCAAACAGGGGTTCCTTGTCTTCCTGCATGTCCCGGTTATAGCACATGGGCAGGGATTTCATCAAAGTCAGCAGAGTGATCAGATCGCCATACACCCGGCCGGTTTTGCCCCGCACCAGTTCACACACATCCGGATTTTTCTTCTGGGGCATAATGCTGCTGCCGGTGGTAAAGGCATCAGAAATTTCAATAAATGCAAATTCCGAGGAAGACCATAGAATCAGTTCCTCAGACATGCGGCTTAAATGCATCATGCAGATACTGGCAGCAGAAAGAAATTCAATGGCAAAATCCCGATCCGCGACCGTATCCATGCTGTTGGCTGATACTTTGGGAAAATCAAGCAGTTGTGCAGTATAATGCCGGTCAATGGGATAGGTTGTGCCTGCCAGAGCCGCGCTGCCCAATGGCATGACATTGATGCGTTTGAGGCAGTCGGAAAATCTTTCCGTATCCCGCTGAAACATTTCATAATAGGCCATGAAATGATGGGAAAGCAGAACCGGCTGAGCGCGCTGGAGATGGGTATAACCCGGAAGCACGGTATGCAGATGCTGCTTTGCAAGTTCTGTAAGGGTTTTGCGCAGTTGCCGAAGCCAAGCAATCACTTCACGGGATTCTGCACGCAGCCACATGCGGATATCCAGTGCCACCTGATCATTTCTGCTTCGGGCTGTATGAAGTTTGCGAGCGGTTTTGCCTGCAATTTCAGACAGCCGGGATTCTATGTGCATATGAATGTCTTCCAGACTGTCATCATAGCGGAACTGGCCGGCTTCGATTTCGTTCCGGATCTGCCGCAGCCCTCTGATCAAAATATCCCGTTCTTCATCGGAAATAACGGAAACCTTTGCCAGCATGGTGCAGTGGGCAATACTGCCTTCAATATCATACGCGTACAGACGGCGATCCACTGCTATGGAAGAAGTGAACCGCTCCACCAGTTTGTCCGTGCTTTGGGAAAATCTGCCATCCCAGGGTTTTTCAGACATTACGCTATCCTCTTTTCTGCCTGTTCATTTCCCGGATACGCAGCCGGAGCGCATTGAGCCGGATAAATCCCTCTGCATCGCCCTGCCGGTAAACACTGTCATCCTCAAATGTGGCAAAATCCTCGCTGTAAAGGGAATAATCAGATTTGCGTCCCAGCACCCGGCAGTTGCCCTTGTAAAGCTCCAGTTTCACCACACCGGAAACGTTTTTCTGGGTTTCGTCTATCATGATTTGCATCAGTTCCCGCTCCGGAGTGAACCAGAATCCATTGTAAATCATTTCCGAATACCGGGGAATCAGGGAATCCCGCAGATGCATGACTTCCCGATCCAAAGTGATGGATTCCATAGCAATATGGGCAGCGCGCAGAATGGTTCCGCCCGGAGTTTCATAAACCCCGCGGGATTTCATGCCCACAAAACGGTTTTCCACAACATCAGCCCGGCCAACCCCGTGTTTTCCGCCCAGCCGGTTGAGTTCCCTGAAAAGAACAGCCGGTGACATGCTTTTTCCGTTAATGGCAGTGGGATTTCCCTTTTCAAAACGGATTTCAATATGCTCCGGCTCATCCGGCGCATTTTTGGGAGAAACCGTAAGGGTGAAAATATCCTCAGGCGGAGAACTCCAGGGATCTTCCAGAATGCCTCCCTCATAACTGATATGCAGCATGTTCCGGTCTGTGCTGTAGGGTTTTTTCGGAGTTGAGGATACGGGAATGCCGTGCTTTTCCGCAAAAGCCATCAGCGCAGTCCGGGAGGTGAGATCCCAAATCCGCCAGGGCGCAATGATTTTGATATCCGGTTTCAGGGCATAATAGCTCAGTTCAAAACGCACCTGATCATTTCCCTTTCCGGTTGCGCCGTGACTGACCGCATCAGCCCCTTCCCTTTTTGCAATCTCAATCTGACGTTTCGCTATCAGAGGCCGTGCAATGGATGTACCCAGCAGATACTGGCTTTCATAAATGACATTGGCCCGGAACGCGGGAAACACATAATCCCGGATGAATTCCTCTTTCAAATCATCAATATAGACTTTGGATGCCCCGGTTTTCATGGCTTTGGCCTCCACAGTATCCAGTTCCTCCTCCTGGCCGATGTCAGCGGAAAAGGCAATCACTTCACAGTCATATTTTTCGATAAGCCAGCGCAGGATAACCGAGGTATCCAATCCGCCGGAATAGGCCAGCACCACTTTTTTGATTTTTTCAGACATATTTTTTTACCTTAATAAATTGAAATAAGAAGCAGATAAATCCGTGAACAAAAAAACATCGCTTCCGCAATGCCAGTTTCCCGCATCCGGACAGCGACGTTTTTCATAAAACTGTATATGTATCAGTTAATGTCAGGCAGTGTCAATATTTTTCATAGATTTGTCTGTCCGGCAATCTTTTTCCGGCACTTCAATTCCCTGTTTCGCCAAAAATGCCCGCAGACGCATCAGTTCGGCTTCCGCAGACTGTGCACGCTGTGCTTCCATTTCTGCACGCCGTGCCTCAGCTATAGCCCGCTGTGCTTCCATATCCGCACGCTGTGCCTCAGACTGGGCGCGCTGTGCTTCCATATCCGCGCGCTGTGCCTCTGTCCTTGCATGGTGTGCTTCAGTCTCCATCTGTGTGGGAACCGGTTCCCCGTTATCATCATAAAGACGCAGCCATACAGCATTCAGTTTGAAAATTTCCCCTTCCCATTTTCCCAGCCACAGTCCAAGTTCCTCACTTTTCAGCCAGCCCGGATCATTGGGAACAATCATCTCATATTTGCCATGACGGAGCTTCCAGCCTTTCAGTCTTTGTGTTTCCGGATTATAGCAGAAATACTCAGGGGTTCGGAAGATGCTCTCATATATGCGTTTTTTCTTTCCCAGATCTTTCTGAATGGTGGAAGGTGAGGCCAGTTCCACAATCACATCCGGAAACCGGCAGTTTTCCTCCCACACATTCCATGTGTCCCGCTTACGTTTTCCGTCCGTGTCTTTGACAACAAAAAAATCCGGACCCAGGAAATCCCTGTTTTTTATCTGCCGGACACTGTAATGGATAAACATGTTTCCGCCTGCAAAATAATCATTCCGATCCTGCCACCGGGCATGCACGGAGTCTATGAGCAGATTCATCTGAATCCGGTGCCAGTTGCTTTCCAAAGGCTTTCCATCCTCCACTGGTATATTAAGATGTTCAAATTCTTCCGGATTTTCCCGGAATCTGTCTGAATGTTCTTTTCTGTCAACAGAATATTCATCTGATTTTTTTGAATAAAAAATCAGTTCCGGATTTTTTTTTGTGCGCAGTTCCTGAAGAGCTTCCATAAGACCTCCTGTGGTTCGGTATTGCCGGAAATATCGGATTATTGCAGAAAATTGGGGGGGATGTCAAGAGAAGTATGGGAAATTTCCGGTGATAAATGATTCGGATGTGACAGCAGACCTTTGCATCACAGCCTGACATTCTTCATTCTTTGCATTTTCAGCAGAATTCCATATGATCAAATTCTCTTGATATTTTCCCTGTTCACATATAAAACACAAACTGTTTCAGCAGCCAGGTAAGGGACTCGGAACTTCTCCATATACCGCTTTTGATTAAAGAGCGGCTTTTCCATAAGGGCGACTATTTTTATGGTATACCGATACGTAAAATATTTCGGTTATTCTGTTTCCGGAACTTCCAGACTCCGAAATAAATTTAATATATCGTTCTTTTGCCAACTTCTGTCCTCTGCAAAACCGGCTGGAGGAGTGCAAAAATTAAGCGGAGCGGTTTTTTGCACAGAGGACAAAAGTTGAGGAAAATACTGTAATTAAAATAAGCCACGAATGACACGAATATGCACGAACTGCACAAACCATAATTCGTGTCATTCGTGCAATTCGTGGCTGTATCATCAAATCTTCTGAGTAATGGTATAAGTAAGGTTCCATAAATTTTCGGGTATAAAATTTTCAGAAAAACCGGATTTTTCCTAAAAAATCCGGTTTTTTGAATACACGAAAATTTTGGTATTGTCCCTCGTTTGACTTGATGAGGGTGTGAATTTTTGAAAAATTTGA
>CAZHPS010000183.1:0-12050 GCA_964534335.1 uncultured Desulfobacterales bacterium | reverse complement strand
TGCACCATTTCCGCAGCAGTTTTTTTCATCTGAGCGGATGGAAAAAGGTTGTGGAGCGATCCTTTGGACATAAAGCCTTTTATCTGATATATGAGGAAAATTTTCGGATTAAAGGTGTGTTTCCGCTGTTTTCCGTCAAAAGTATTCTCTTTGGCAAATCCATGGTGTCCGTACCTTTTGGCACATACGGCGGAATTCTTGCTGATGACAAAAAGATTGAACAGCAGCTTTACTGCAAAGCAGTGGAGTTGACAAAAGACAAATCTCTGGAATATCTGGAAATCAGAAATGAGGAAAATCTGCTGCCGGATCTGCCGGGAAAAGATTTGTATTATGTGTTCAAAAAAGAAATAGATCCTGACAATGAGAAAAATCTCAACAGCATTCCCAGAAAAACCCGGAGAATGATCCGTCAGGGCATGAAAAACGGACTGGAAGCCCGTTTTGGCGGTGTGGAACTGGTTGACATATTTTATGATTTGTTTGCCCGAAGTTATCATCGGCTGGGATCTCCGGTTTTTTCCAAAACATACCTGAAAAATATTCTGAATGAATTCAAAAACAGATGCAATCTCCTGATTATCTTCAAAGATGACAAAGCTCTTTCCGGAGTTCTCAGTTTTTATTTCAAAGATCAGGTCATTCCCTATTATTCCGGTGCAGTTCCGGAATCCCAGAATCTTGCTGCCAATGATTATCTGTACTGGGCTTTGATGAATGATGCGGCTGAAAAAGGATACCGGATTTTTGATTTTGGCAGAAGCAAGAAAGATACCGGGCCTTTTCATTTCAAACGGCACTGGGGATTTGAACCCCGGCTGCTGCATTACCGCTATTATCTCAACACCATTGCGGAAGTGCCGAATATCAGTCCGGCAAATCCCAAGTATCAGAAAAAAATAGAAATATGGCGAAAACTGCCTTTATGGGCCACCAAAATTATCGGGCCGGAGATTGTCAAATATGTTCCCTGAGTCATCCGCAGTCAGACGGAACCGGATATTTCTCCTTTTTTATATGATGCTGATTTTCATTCTGTCAGCACTGCCTTCGGATGAATCCCTGTCTTTCCGTTTTCTGGCTGACTTAAAGCCCCAATGGCAGAATCTGCTGCATATTCCTGTTTATATGATTCTTGCTTTTCTGTGGCTGCATGGTGTCAGCAGTCCGCATGAACAGAGCATGTCGGTTTTTCTGTATGCAAACGGATACGGAATATTCAATGAACTGGTGCAGATGATGATTCCGGGGCGTTTTTTTTCTTTTTTGGATATGCTCCTCAATGGACTGGGCGTTGTGCTGGGAATTATGGCTTTCCGCTGTTACACAAAAATACACAGGGGCCTGACATGAAAATTCTCTACCTCTCTCATCGGATTCCCTATCCGCCCAACAAAGGGGATAAAATCAGATCCTTTAATGAAATCAGGTATCTTTCTTCTTTTCATGAAATTGATCTGGCCGCGATGGTGGACAATCCAGCAGATTTCAGATATGAATCTGATCTGAAAAAGTATTGCCGAAATGTGATGCTTGCCCCGCTGAATCCTTTGAAAGGCAAAGTAAGAGGACTGTTTCGGATGATTCAGGGCCAGCCCCTGTCAGTGGGATATTTTTATTCCAAATCTCTGCAAAAGAAGATTGATCTGCTTCTTTCCCAAAAGGATTACGATGCCATTGTCTGTTTTTCCTCTCCCATGGCAGAATATCTGTACGCGTCACAGAGCAGAAACAATCTGTTTTCAGAAAAAAAACATCCCAGACTGATCATGGATTTCTGCGATCTGGATTCAGACAAATGGCGCCAGTATGCTGAAAATTGTGCGTTTCCACTGAATCTGATTTACCGCATGGAATACAAATTTTTGCTGGAATATGAAAAAAAAATAAACCGGAATTTTGACCGTTCCATTTTCATATCGCAGCAGGAAGCAAGTCTGTTTTATCACTTGTATCCGCGTGCCTGCAAAACAGTTGTTGTTCCAAATGGCGTGGATCATCAATATTTTTCTCCACAGGATTCTGCTCTTCCCCTTGCGGAAAAAAAAGGGCCTGTTCTGCTTTTTACCGGTGCAATGGATTATTATGCCAATGTGGATGGCGTATGCCGGTTTTGCACAGATATTTTTCCCATCATCAAAGAAACATACACAGATGCACAGTTTTATATTGTCGGCAGCAAACCCGATCCCAGGGTCAGGGATTTGAAAAAAATCAAAGATGTGCATGTGACCGGTTTTGTGGAAGATATTCGGCCTTATTATGAAATGGCTGATGTCAGTGTGATTCCGCTGCGCATAGCCAGAGGGGTTCAGAACAAGGTGCTGGAAGCCATGTCCATGAAAAAGGCGGTTGTCACGACATCAACAGCAGTCCAGGGAATCAGGACAGATAAAATCAGGCCATTTTTGATTGCAGATGAACCTGAATATTTTGCCCATCAGGTGATAAAAATCCTGAAAAACAAATCCCTGCGGGATGAACTGGGGCAAATGGCAGGAGAATATATAACAGCATTCTTTGACTGGGAAAAAAATATCTGTGAAATTGACAATATGATACGGAGATTCAATTGATTTTTTTCATACAACTGCCTGTGAACATGTGGAAAAAATACCGTTTCTGCACATTGTTTTTATTGATTGCTGTTTTTCCGGCTAATGTATGCTGTCAAATTATTACTGCCGGGCCAGTGGATTATGCCGGATATTTGCCGGGCCTGAAACCCGGAGATACACTGTCTCTGCATTCGGGAATTTATACCGGCGGGCTGAAAATAAAAAACAGAAACGGAAGCAGTGCGCTTCCCATTGTCATTTCCGGTCCTGAAAAAGGGGAACCTGCGGTATTCACAGGGAAAGAGGGCAGAAATACAGTCAGCATTGTCAATGCCTCGTATATTGTGATAAAAAATCTGAAAATGGACGGCAAAAACATTCCATCAATTGATGCTGTGAAAGCAGAAAATTCACCCGGCAGCAGGGTGCATCATATCACACTTGAAAATCTTCATATCACAGGTCACGGCGCAGATCAGATGACCTGCGGAATCAGCAGCAAATGCCCCGCGTGGGACTGGGTGATAAGAAAAAATACGATTGAGGCAGCAGGCACAGGGATTTATCTGGGAAATTCAGATGGATCCCAGTCTTTTGCAAACGGAGTGATTGAATACAATCTGATAGTCAATACCATTGGTTACAATATGCAGATCAAGCATCAGAATGAAGGAACCCGGACGGTTGGGGGAATGCCGTCAAAAGGCAAAACCCTAATCCGTTACAATGTGTTCAGCAAAGAAAAAAATGCATCATCGGGTTCTGATGCCAGACCCAATCTGCTGGTGGGGAATTTCCCTGCAACCGGATATGGTTCCGGCGATCTGTATGAAATTTACGGCAATTTTTTTTATCAGAATCCTTCTGAAAATCTTTTTCAGGGAACAGGAACCATTGCATTTTACAATAATATATGCGTTAATCATCTGGACGGTGGCGGAATTGTTTTTCAGAACCACAATGGATTTTCCCCCCGGAATATAAGCGTATTTTACAATACACTGATTATTCGCAGGGGCAAAGGAATCAGAATTTCCGGATCTGATGCCCTGTACCGTCAAAGGGTAATTGGCAATGCGGTTTTTGCTGATACGCCCATTTACGGTGCTTCTGAGGAAAAGGACAATATCGGTGACAGATACAGCAATGCGGAAAAATATGTTCACTGTGCTTTTGCAGAACCGGGGCTGTTTGATCCTTTTCCCATGAAAGAGAAACTCAAAGGAACAGCCATTGCTGCTGATATATTCAGGGATTTTGAATATTCCCATTTGGATTTCAACGCTTCTGTCAGAGATCCCCAGTTCAGAGGGGCATATGCAGGTGAGGGAAAAAATCCGGGCTGGCTGCCTGTTCTGTGTGTGCGTCCGGAGTTGCAGATGCAGAAAGAGTTTCATGGTAATCAGCCGAAAAATCCGCTTTCTCTGAATACGATTTGACAACTTTCTGAAAATTGTCAAATCTTGTTGGAATCTGACTCTTCATTCGCATTGTATAATTTTAAATACTGCTGTTTGGTGCATAAATGAAAATTCTTCATATTCTTGATCACAGCCTGCCGCTGCACAGCGGTTATACGTTTCGCAGTCAGAATATTTTTCTTGCCCAGCGTGCAAGAGGATGGAATCCGGTGATACTGACTTCCCCCAAACATGAGCAAAGCTGGAAAGGAGAATGGCATTGGCAGGAAGATATAGGAGACTTCACCTATTACCGCAGCGGTGCGGTGGCTCCGTCACATTTTCCTCTTGCATATGAATCCAACCTGATGTTCACACTCAGCAAGCGCATTGAACATGTTGCAGAAAAAGAAAAACCTGATATTCTTCACGCGCATTCGCCTGTACTCAATGCCATTCCCGCTCTTTGGATCGGACAGAAACTGAAACTTCCGGTCGTTTATGAAATCCGGGCTTTTTGGGAAGATGCGGCTGTGGATCACGGCACATATGCTGAAAATTCATGGAAATATAAACTGACCCGTGCCATTGAAACATGGGTATGCCAAAAAGCGGATCATGTGGCTGTTCTCTGTCACGGACTGAAAAATGATCTGATCCAAAGAGGAATTGATGCAAAGAAAATTACACCGGTTTTCAATGCGGTCAATCCGGAAAATTTTGCTTTGTGTGATCCGGATGCGCAGTTTGTCGCAGACTGGGGACTGAAAAACAAAAAGGTGATCGGTTTTATCGGTTCCTTTTACCGCTATGAAGGATTGGATCTGCTGGTGGAGGCTTTTTCACAGATTGCAGACCGTCATCCTGATGCTGTGCTGCTCCTGGTCGGGGGCGGAGAAATGGCAAAGGAACTGAAAGAAAAGGCAGATTTGCTGCATATAGGCAATAAAATGATTATGCCGGGACGGATTGATCATGAAAAAATCGCGGGTGTGTATGCAATGATTGACATTCTGGCTTATCCCCGTCATTCCATGCGTCTGACTGAACTGGTTACGCCATTGAAACCGCTGGAGGCAATGGCAATGGGAAAGGCATTTATTGCAAGTGATGTGGGCGGTCATAAAGAACTGATTCGGCATAATCATACCGGTTTTCTGTTTCCTGCCGGAAATGCCAATGCCCTTGCTGCGGGACTGGACAGACTTCTCAGGGATGAAACCCTGCGGACAAAATTTCAGACAGAGGGATTCAAATGGGTGCGGGAGCATCATACATGGGAGAAAACCACTGCTGTTTATCCCGAAATTTATCAAAGAGCTGTCAGTGAGGCAAAGAAAAGAGGTTCCTGACCCTTTACAGATTCAATATAATCTGATGTTTTTTATTTCCCACAGATGACACAGAGATTTCACAGGATCACAGAGATTTTTTTGTGAGGAAATTTGCTTCTGTCAGAATCAGGGCTATCGGGAAAGAGAAAGGCTGTCACAGATATGAATGATGAAAATAGCTATGTTTCCGAAATGCTGGCACGGACAAGGCTGTTTATGGATGAAGCTGCGGTTGAGAAAATCAGAAATACCGTGTTTGCCATTGCCGGAATAGGCGGAGTGGGTGCAATTACAGTGGAACTGCTGGCGCGCTGGGGAGTAAAGAGATTCCGCCTTTTTGACATGGATGTGTATGATGCAAGCAATCTGAACCGGCAATTGTTTGCCACCTCAAAAACACTGGGCATGTACAAAGTGGATGCGGCAGCAGAGCGGATAAAGGAAATCAATCCCTATGCAAAGGTGGAAATGTCAGTACGCGGACTTGCCAATAATGAAAATGCCGAACCTTTTGTAAAAGGAGCGGGCATCATCATACAGAATGCGGATCGTCCCTCTGCCAAACTTTTTTATCTGTATGCACAAAAATATAAAATTCCTCTGGTCAACGGATTTGCCACAGTCACAGGGGGCCGTGTCCAGACCTTTGACTACCGGAAATCTTCCTGTGAAAGTATTCTGGAAAGGCTTTGGAAAAAAATAAAATACGGAAATCAGAAGGCATTGACAGAAATGAGTGCAGAGGAAATCACAGCGTTTGACAAAACCTGGGTTCATGCCACTTCACCGTCTCTGAATTTTGTCACCAATATGATTGGATGTCTGATTGTGGCAGAAGCAGTAAAACTGCTGATCGGATATGGCAAAAATGTCCATTATCCCAAATATCTGACCTTTGACACCTTTGATTTTGATATGAAAATCCGAAATTCGCTGTCGCCGTTCAACAGTGAAAATATACATAAAATGAGATTCCTTTTAAGAAGGTTTTACCAGCACATGACCAGTAAGATGGGTTGAATATTCCAATGAAAAAGATAATCTCTGCTGAGGTTCAGAATGATCAAAGAGAGCGATTACAAAATTCTTTGCGAGCTGAAAAAAAAATTATCCGATAAAATAATTTTATTGGATATGCGGCTGTTCGGTTCCAGATCGCGGGGGGATGCAGATGAATTTTCGGATTTTGATGTTTTTATTCAGACAGAGACCCTGAACAGGGAAATGAAAGAAATAATAAAGGATATAACATGGAAAGTCGGAATTGAAAATAGGGCAGTCATATCGCCTCTGATATTCTCCAGATATGATCTGACGGATTCGCCTCTCAGGTCTTCCTCTGTCATAAAAAACATTATGAATGAAGGAATCAGGATATGAATGACAGACAGGTATTATTTGAATATCGTCTGCATCAGGCAATGACCACACTTGAGGATGCCAGAAAGATGCTGCAGAATGAAATAAGTCCACCATCAGTCATTAACAGAGCATATTATTCAATGTTTTATATGGTTATGGCACTTTTTCTGAAGATGAACGTGAATATAAAAACATCCAAACATACAGGCATAATAAGCATCTGATGGCGGATGCATCAGAATTTCAGAAATTATTTTTCAGCATTGTTTTGTTCTGATAATAATTTAAAAAGAATAAAAAAATATGCACTCAATTCAGAAAATGGTGAATCATGCTGTTCAACTCATATGAATTTATATTTCTTTTCTGTCCTGTCACCATATTCATATTCTTTCTGATCGGTTCAAAAGGATACAGCAGTTCAGCCATTGTCTGGCTGGTATGTGCCTCACTGTTTTTTTACGGATGGTGGAATCCCGCTTATCTGCTGCTGATTACCGGATCAATGGTATTCAATTACGGAACCGGGAAAGTTTTGGGGAAACAGGAAAACAGCGGTTTAAAAAACAGGATCATGCTGACTTTTGGCATAAGCATGAATCTTGCCCTGATTGGATATTACAAATATGCCAATTTTTTTGTTGACAATCTGAACGCAGTAAGCGGAAGCAGTTTTCATCTTGAACCCATTATTCTCCCTCTGGCAATTTCATTTTTCACTTTTCAGCAGATTGCTTATCTGGTGGATGCATACAAAGGACTGACACGGGAATACCGTTTTTTTCATTATGCATTGTTTGTCACTTTTTTTCCGCAGCTTATTGCAGGGCCGATTGTTCATCACCAGGAGGTATTGCCACAGTTTGCAGAAAAAAAAATTTTCAGACCGAACTATGAGCATCTGGCAGTGGGATTGACCATATTCTTTTTTGGACTTTTCAAAAAAGCGGTTTTGGCAGATGGCATTGCTGTGTATGCATCTCCGGTGTTCAAAAATGCACAGGCCGGAGAAATTCTTACCTTTTTTGAGGCATGGGGCGGCGCACTTTCCTATACATTTCAGCTTTATTTTGATTTTTCCGGATATTCAGATATGGCTGTCGGGCTGGGAAGAATATTCGGCATCTGTCTGCCGATGAATTTCAATTCACCATACAAATCGGAAAATATAACAGAATTCTGGCGCAGATGGCATATCACGCTGTCACGTTTTCTGAAAAATTATCTTTATATTCCTTTAGGCGGAAACCGGAAAGGAATGTTCATGCGTTATGTCAATCTGATGATTACCATGCTGCTGGGTGGACTTTGGCATGGAGCGGGCTGGCCTTTTGTTTTATGGGGCGGGCTTCACGGGTTTTATCTTGTCATTCATCATTTTTGGATGGAATTTCAAAGAAAATATCATCAGACAAAGTCGGAAAGCATTTTCAGTCGTTTCATGTCCCGCTTTGTCACTTTCGTAGCAGTGGTTGCTGCTTGGGTATTTTTCCGTGCGGAAAGCTATGGAGCCGCAGTGAATATGCTCAGGGGAATGTTTGGATGCAATGGTATCAGCCTTCCCGCAGCAGTCGGATATGCTTTGGGACCGGTCAGGGGAATTCTGGAACATCTGGGAATTACATTCGGTCTGGGAGGCGGCACGGTTTTTGCTGCCACATATATATGGATTGTCTGTCTGTTTTTTATTGTTTTTTTTATGCCCAATACACAGGAAATTCTCAGAAAATTTAAACCGGTATACAATTTCAGGATTTCTTCGGAAATGGAAAAGATAAAAATATTATGCTGGGAACCATCTGTGAAATGGGCATTTTTTTCCGGCATGATTGCGGCTGTCAGTATTCTTGCTCTTACACAGGTATCTGAATTTCTTTATTTTCAGTTCTAATATGGCAATCAGGCGATATATAATTGTTTCAGCATTGGTCACTGTCATGTTTGTAACACTGACAGGAATTTTCAACTATGTCATTGATCCCTACGGCATATACAGGGATTTCCGTTTTGAAGGCATAAACAGTGAGAAACCAAGGGCTTCCACCCAAATCCGCATGGCAAAGGCATACGGGATAAAGCTGATTAAACCCAAATCCATTGCACTGGGCAATTCAAGGGTGGATATCGGTTTGGATCCTTTGTATTGTGCATGGCCGGAAGACGGGCAGCCTGTATATAATCTGGGGATTCCGGGCAGTACAATTTATGCTTCTCTGCGCTGTCTGCAGCACGCCTTGTCTGTTCAGGAAATTTCCTGTGTGGTAATGGGGCTTGATTTTATGGATTTCCCGATTTCACCGGATACAATTTACGAAACAAAACCGGAAGAATTTGAGCAGTGGCTGGATATAAACAACAGCGAATGGCAGACATCTTTTCATTACAGACGTTTCTTTAAAGCAGGTATCACCACTCTTTTTTCTCTGACTGCCTTAACAGATTCAGTGAGGACAATTATTGATCAGCACAGCGAAAATATGACAGTGAACGGATTCAATCCTCTGGAAGAATACAATGCACATGTTCGGAAAGAGGGGCATTATGCCATATTTTTGCACAGAGATATGGAAAATATTAAAAAATATAAGGAAAAACCGAATAATTTGTTTCTCTCAGGTACGCATTCCTCCCCTCATTTTGATTGTCTGCGTGAAATCATACGCATATGCAAAACAAATAAAATCAGACTGTATCTGTATATTCATCCTTTTCATGTCAGACTGAATGAAACCATAAGAATTTCAGGTTTATGGCCTTTGTTTGAGCAGTGGAAGCGTGAACTTGCAAAAACAGTCAGGGAAGAATCAGCCAGTGATTCGCCTGTTCCTCTCTGGGATTTCAGCGGATATAACAGCGTTACAGCAGAACCTGTACCCAAAGCAGGAGATACAGAAACAAAGATGAAATGGTACTGGGAAGCAGGACATTACAAAAAAGAGACGGGCAATATGATACTTGACCGTATATTCGGCCATCAGAAAAATGATGATGAAATTTACAGTGATTTTGGTCAAATAATTGATACTGAAAATATTGAACAGCATATGGAAACCATTAACAGAAATCGGATGAAATTTATCACGGATTATCCGGAGGTGGTGTCAGATATTTCAAAACTGTCTGAAAAATTTAAATAATATTCCATCTTAGGTGATTTCCGGAAAAGAATATCCCGCCAAAGCAGCACAAGTTTCCGGCTTGTGCCTGTGAACTGAAATGGGATATTTATTTTCAGAAATCACCTTATGTCACCATCATGCTGATGAAAACCGATATTCAGAATATGCGGGAATTATACCAATTCTCCATTGGTTTTATACAATGCGAAATGCAAACCGAAGGAGTGCAAAAATTAAGCAAAGCGGTTTTTTGCACACGCGGAACCGGGAAAAACTGCAAACCGAAGGAGTGCAAAAATTAAGCAAAGCGGTTTTTTGCACACGCGGAACCGGGAAAAACTGACAATACATATTGTATCAAATCAATGGAGAATTGGTATTACAGGATTCCAGCTTTTGCTGAACTGACTGTGAAATAAGGATAATTTCAAGTTTTATTTAATTATAGGTTTTCAGATAATATTTTGGGGTAGGCTGGGGTGAACTCAGTGAAACACAACATACTGAATTTGTTTGGGTTCGTTCCTCACCCCCCCCAATCTGCAGTAAACCCCAAAAATATTTTTTTAAAGCCTATAGATGGAATATTTTTATGCGTTCCAAACTGATTCTGCTGCTTCTTTTGGGAGGAATTATATGGGGACTTAGGGCACCGATTGGCGGAATGTGGTTTTATTCCTGGGTGACTCTTTTCAGACCACAGGATTTTGCATATGTTCCTATTTCGAATCTGGTTCCCATAGCTGTTGCCATTTTGGTATTTTCCCTTTTGTCTGGAGCTGCCAGAGGAAAACTGACTTTCAGATGGAATACTGGTTCCATTCATTTATGTTCCATCCTTTTTGTGTGTTTTTTGTCCTACTGTTTTTCTTCCACCAGAGAGGCAGCCTGGGAAAAGCTTGTGCAGGTATTTAAAATACTTCTGCCTTCTGTTCTGATTTCCAACAGTATTTCCAATGAAAAGGATTTCAGAACCATTGTCATAACATATGCTTTTTCTGTGGGAATATGGGCCATTCAGTCCGCAGTTCACGGTCTGTCCGGTGGACGTGCTGTTGAAAATATGGGCATTGGCGGTCAGATGTCAGAAAGAAATGATTTTGCCGTAGGTGTTGTGATGACCTGGCCGCTGTGGTATTATTTGGGGCTGCTTTCAGAAAAAAAACTTTTTAAATGGGGGTTTTTTGGAGGTTCATTTTTTGTGGGATTATGTGCCATTGTTTCCAATTCAAGAGGGGCAATGCTTGGGCTGGGAATTTTGCTGTTTTTGAATTTTATGCGGAAAGGAACGAAACGGTGGCGCAATCTTTTTCTTTTTCTGTTTTTTACGCCCACACTTATTCCCTTTATACCGGATTATGCAATTCAACGGCTTCAGACCATAGAGGTGGGGGCAGAGCAGACAGAAGGTTCGGCCCAGTCAAGAATGATTCTGATGAAAGCCGGGATAAGCGGGGCAATGGATCATCCGCTTTTTGGCGTGGGAACCGGATGCTGGGGGCTGCATTACCATAAATATGTCAATCAGATGGGAGATGGAGCATATGAACCGCATTCCATCTGGATAAAAATGTCGGCTGAGTTGGGGTTTATCGGTCTTGGGACATATCTGTTTATGCTTTGTCATATCATTATGATACTGAGAAAAATTCAGCGGAAAAGCCTGCATGAAAATAATATGAAACTGTATCATTATGCAGGGATGATGCAATTGTCGCTTATGGGATACTGCACTGCCGGCTCCTTTATCAATCAGGTATATTATGAATACATGTTTCTGCTGGTGGCCGCTTCCGGGGCATTTATCCGCTTATACCGGTCTGGTACATTTGATATGGAATTATCTCCTGAAATAACAGCAAAAAAATGAAAGGAAACATGATTTATGAAAAAGACGGTATGTATAATTTCATTTTTTTTATGCCTTTTTTTTGCAAACAGCGGACAGGGCGGGCAAAAACAATGGTGGGAAAAATGGGATGCTTTTCCCAAAGGCAACAAAGCCCCCAGAATCATGCCGGAAAAAGTCAGAGAACTGATGATGGCCGGAGAAAAAGTGGTTTTTGTTTACGCGGGATATGATGTGGATACAGTTCTGTGCGGTTCTTTGTATCTTCCCTATACACTGGTGCCTCCGGAATCTGACGGTTCCAGAGTGAATCTGAAACTTCTTCCCAAAGACGGATGGATAATGTGTTACTGACCCTGACCCTCGGAAGAGGATAGTGCCCGTGTGGTACAATGGCTGAAGTACAAGGGATTTACAAAAGCAAGGGC
>CAZHPS010000182.1:0-12075 GCA_964534335.1 uncultured Desulfobacterales bacterium | reverse complement strand
ACACAGAGGAAATAACTCACCTTATTGTATAAATTCAATAGCGAATTGGTATTACGCCGGAAAAAAATCGGATCAGATTTGGATTTGGCCGGCACCGGAACGTCAGACGCTGCGTATTGCCGGAGTCGCATTCGGAGATAGTTCCGCTGAAACATGCCGGAATTTATGGGAATCACTTCCTGCTGATTACCGTAAACGTGCTGTCTGCTGCACGGATCTGCGGGAAAGTTATGCCGCTGTTCTTCCCCCAAAACGTCACCGGGCATCAGGAAAGGGAAGCGGGGAGACTCCGCACACTGAACGTTTCAGCTGCACACTGCGTCAGAGATGCCCGAATCCGGTCAGAAAAACACTTTCTTTCAGCCGTGGTGATGATTTTCATGAAATCCGTATCCGAAGTTTTGGTGATCATTATAATTTGACATTATCAGCATGAAAAGTCCCACTACCCTCCTGAATAGTGGGATTTTATACTGATAAAAATGTGATATGCAACTCCCGTTTTTTTATATCAGAAAACAGGAGGAAAAAAATGACTGCATTGAAATGCCGCTGCGGATGCAGTTAAAATATCCGTAAAAACCCGAATCTGTCACCAGGGAATAAACTGATACAGTTTCGCAAACATCTCATATACCTCAATCCAGTTCTGCAAATCCTTTGTGCTGTTCATATGTGCGCGCTTGTTGACCATTACCCAGCTCATATGTGCTGCACCGTCCTTGCAGGTGGAGCAGTCACGGGTTTCAGATGTGCAGCACCGGTGCATGGTATGCAGATCCGAAGCCCAGCGGATGAAATGGATCAGCCGTTTTGGTTTGGGATTCCGGGTGTCCAGAGGCTCTGTCACTGAAGGACATTCTTTCCATCCAAATGGTCGTCCCATCATTTTTCCGGTGCAGATGATTTCATGATAGTATTTGGAGGAAATCACGGTATCAGGATATTTATCCAGCATATCATCCATTTCTGCACGGATGCCGATCAGTTCTTCGGGTTTCCAGAAAAATCCGTCCACGCCCTCATCATTGGAAAGCAACTGAAAATGGACTTTCAGCCCCGCGTCCCGGATTTTGCGGATAATGCGTTCAGTCTGACCAATCTGCCGGGGTGTAATGGTATAAAGATAATAGGTATATTTATCCCCTTCATAGTTTTTGCCGGAAATTGCGAACGTGTCCTTTCCCCTCAGAATTTTTTCATCTTCTCCGTCTCCCCAAAGGGAAATGCCCACCATCAAATCAGGAAAACGGTCTCTGGGCAGCCGGATCAGGCCGTTGGTTGCGCAGAAAGTGGGCAGTCTTTTGTAAAATGCTTCCACGCGATCCAGGCAGAGGGTTGGTTCGCCCCCGATGAGAATCGCCAGATTCACCCCTCTTTCCTTTTCCTTATCCACAAAGGCTTCCCATTTGCCAATGTCATTTTCCTCTTTTGCAACCATGTGCTCGCCGGATGAGAAAAAAAAGCATCCTTTGCACCGGAGATTGCAGCGGTTGGTAACATCATATATGGAACTGCGGATATTGAGTTTTGCTATGCGTTTGTACCGTTCATACCAATGGCTATCCAGCAGAGAACTGACTGTTTTCATTTACAAAGATTCCTTATCTTCAAACAGGCCGTGTCCGGGCGGCGCAACCTGTTCTGTGCAGAGATTTTCCCCTTTTTCATATCCCATGACCCACACGGCCAGATAGGTGTCCGCATAATCCAGCCAGGCCCGGAAAGTGAGGGGATCATTTGCATGGCGGAAAAGCCGGGCTGTGACCACCGCGCTGCCCGAAGCATAATGGCGGCAGTCCGCGCAGTCTGTATCCGGCACACAGCAGGCAGCATTTCTGTCCCAGTTCAAATCTGTGCGGTACTGCCGGAAAGAGCGTCCCAGTCCCAGCTCTGTTGACGGATTCATACGCGGATAGGAACATCCGTACAGATCGTGAAGTCCCTTTGTATGGGTATGTGCCACCGCATTATACGCGGAATACAGCAGATTCTCCGGATATTCCCTCAGCAAATGCATCATGGTTTCCCTGCAATGCAGCAGGGAATCATGTGTATGGCGCAGTTCTCCGCTGTAACCGACCGGAGCGGAGAACATATTGAAGGTTGCCCTGCACCCGTTTTCTGCGATAATATCCATAACTTCACGTATTTCAAAGATATTATGCCGGGTGAAGGTATAGACAAACACAGCACGGGGATCATCTTTGTAATTTTCAATCTGGCGGGACAGCATATGTTCCGCGCCCCGCACCCGAAGACTGGTTTGATCATTTCCCCATACGGAAATATGGATTTTGTATCCAACAGATTCGGGAATGCGTTTCAGACCGTTGGACGCTATGGTTCCAACCGGCATCTGTTCATAACAGACCTGGCAGAGTTCCGGAACCAGAGCCGGTTCAGCCCCGGCCAGCACCACAAAGGTGATGCCCCTCTCTTTTTCCGCTTTCATGAGACTGCGCCAGTCTTCCGGATTCCGGTTTTCCTCTGCAAACTGCTTTTCTCCTTCATAATAATAGCAGCCTTCACAGCGGATATTGCATCTGGATGTCATATCATATGTGGATTCGCGCAGAAAAAAATATTTTCTCACTTTTTCCCATCGATCTTTGACAGCCGGATCAGCCAGTATCTCGGAAAATTTCAGACTTTTCTTTTCCTGATTCTGCCCCGGGTCAGTCATATTCTGCTTTGAGATGTACACGTAATTCTCCGGAAAATAGAATTATACCGATACTTAAAACATTTTTGTAATTCTGCCGGGCGGATTTTAACCGCAGAGTAACACAGAGTTTCCGCAGAGTAACACAGAGTTTTTCTGTGCGGAATTCAGATATGAATCTGAACCTCTGCAAATGTTTCAGGTAATGGTATATTCGTTTAATTTTTTCTCAATATATTCCGCAATGCGGCGGACTGTGGTCAGTTTGGGGTAATCATCCTCATCAATGCGGATGCCGTAGTGATCCTGCAGCACAAGGGCCACTGTGGCAAGATCCATGCTGTCAATTCCCACTTCCTCCACCAGATCCACTTCCGGATCAAATGTCTCCGGAGTCACATCTTCGAGTTTCAGTTCCTCAATCATCACCTGCGCCACACGCAGGACAATTTCACTGCTTTTCACATTCATATCTGTTATATCTCCTTTGTTTTCATTTTTTTCACTGTCATAATTCCGCTGCACGCGATGCCATTTTTCACGTTTATGCGGAACATATAGTCATTGTTATCTTTTTTATCCGGGCTGATGCTGATCTCCATCTGATCATCGGGCCGGATGATCTGTCTGAACCGCACTCTCCGGACAGCACTGAGAATCAGATCTTTGTCCACAGCCTCGCGGATAGCTGCAAACACCATTCCCAACTGGGCAATGCCCGGCAGAATGGGATCACCCGGAAAATGGCCGGAAAACCAGGGGGATTCCGGCCCGATCTTTGCGTGTGCAAGGATTTCATTTTTGTCTGTATCAGATTTCATAACTGTTCGGCAGTTTCAAAAAATCCTGAATTTCAAATCACCGGTTTTTATTATAGTATACGGATACTTAAAACATTTTGGTAATTCTGCCGGGCGGATTTTAACCGCAGAGTCACACAGAGTTTCAGCAGAGTCACACAGAGTTTTTCTGTGCTGAATTCAGATCTGAATCTGAACCTCTGCAAATGTTTCAAGTGATGGTATATTTTCCTCAACTTTTGTCCTCTTTGCAAAAAATCGCTCCGCTTAATTTTTGCACTCCTTCATCCGGTTTGCAGAGGACAAAAATTGGTAAAAGAACTATACTTTATCCGATTTTATGAATCACCTTCCCCGCGCTGTCCCGGATGATTACACGGGTCCAGCCCATATCCCGGAAAATCTCTTTGGCAGAAAGGGAAAGGGTACTCAGTATTTTGGATGAAGGCAGGAATTCAGCCTCAATGCTGCACCCTTCATGGGTTCCGGCATAATGGAAAATTCCTTTTTCATACCGCTGAAAAAACATATCCGCATGATCAAATTCTTCCATTTTCATCATAGCATCTCCTTTGCATATTCTGTTTTATCTAACGCTGATCCAATGCTTTTCCTTTTTTGACATTTTGCCACAGCATGTCAAAAACAAATTCCTGATACTGTTTTCTGAAATCCGAATCATCCATGAATTTTTTGTAAATGCCTGTATGCGTGAACATCAGGCTCTGCATCAGATTCAGAATCCTGCCGTCTGATGTGATTTTTGCATTGTCCTTATCTGAATTTTTTATTGACTGCAGTGTTTCTGAATCTGTTTTCATTTTTTCCGGTATCTGCCCTGCCAAAATCTGTTCCGCCTCTTTTGCATCCACGCCATCTCCCCAGTCAATATTGCCAAATCTTTTATTGAATTCCGCAATGATTCGTCCAAGTGTATCATATTCCTGCTCTGCTTTGCCCCCGCCGGTGCTGACCGGTATGGGATCAATCATATTTTCATCTTCATTCAGATAAATATTTGCTGTCCCAATCCGGTGCGTCCGGTAGCTTTCCATGTCTACAGATGTCAGAATATTTTCCTCGTCCTCATCATCTTCCACTTTGAGTTTGGGAATCAGATGTTTCAAAAAAAGCCAGAGTTTTTCCCAGTACGGATTGTTGAAATCAAGGAGTTTGGAAAGATAGGCATAGGTTCTGACAAAGGATTTGGCATTTGATTTGAATTTTATCTGCTCTTCCTGATCCTCGTGTTCAAAACCGGCTGCTGCACTGTCAATGATCGAATCCAAAAGGCTTCTTTCGGCTTTTGAATAAAACAGGCTGAAAAAACGGTCAATATCCTCATCAGAGTAAATCTGCCTTTTGTCTAATTCGTCCTGCAAATCATTAAGCTTGTTGACATCTGTTTCACGGCTCAGAATGGTTGCTGTGTAATACGGGGCAAAGGCTTTCTGAATATCATCTGTTTTGTTGAAAAAATCCAAAACAAAAGTGTCGGTTTTATACGGCCTGCATGCCCGGTTAAGGCGGGAGAGGGTCTGCACGGCCTGCACATCAGAGAGTTCTTTGTCCACATACATGGTATGCAGTAAAGGCTGGTCAAATCCGGTCTGAAATTTGTTTGCCGCTATCAGAAAACGGTAAGGTTCTTTTTTGAACTGTCCGGGAATGTCATTGTTTCTGTCCGGGAAACAGTTCATATCTGCCTCGCTCAGTTCCTCTCCTGTTCTGTAATGTGCTTTTTTGCCGGAAAACGCGACAATGGCTTTGTAAGGGGAACGGATTTCTTTGAGATAATCATCAAACGCATCTTTGTATTTCATGGCAGCTTCTATGGATTTTGTCACCACCATTGCCCGTGCTTTTCCCTTTATCAGATGCCGGACATTTTCATGAAAATGGTCAATCATAATGCGTGATTTTTCTGCAATGGCCAGTTCATTTCCTTCCACATAGTTTCTTAATTTTTTATGGGCTTTCCGCGTCTCATAAAGATCATCATCCGAAATTCCGCAGTGTTTGCCCATTTCATTTTTTTCACGGATTTTATAATAGGATTGATAGGTTGTATAATTCTGCAAAACATCAAGGATGAATTCTTCTTCAATGGCCTGTTTCATGGAATAGGTATGAAAGGCTTTGAATGTGCCGTCCGCCTGCCTGCATCCGAATGTTTCCAGTGTTTTGTTCTTCGGGGTTGCAGTAAAGGCAAAGTAGGAGGCGTTTTTCAGCATCTTACGGTTTTCCATCAGGTAATTGACCAGATCCTCTGTATCAATATTGCCCTCTTCGTCTTTTGGCAGTTCCGTGATATTGCGATCCGCAAACAGCGCATTCATGCTTGCCGCTCCCTGTCCGCTCTGGCTGCTGTGCGCCTCATCAATAATAAAAGCAATATGTTTGCCCGGCATTTCCTGTATGGCATCCAGAACAAAAGGAAAGGTCTGCACAGTGCAGATGATAATTTTTTTATTGTTTTCCAGAGCCAGCCGCATGTGGGTTGTTTTGGAAAAACAGGTTTCAGACGGATCCAGTGCTTTTATGTCTGTGGGATTGCCGGTAACGGCTTCCACAATCTTTTTCACCTGTGCAAATGCTTTGATATTTTTTCTGATCTGTTCATCCAGCACTGTGCGATCCGTAACTGCAACCACACTGTCAAAAAGCGGATGAATATTGCTTTGATCATACAGACCGGTCAGTTGATGAGCCAGCCATGTGATGGAGTTTGATTTTCCCGAACCTGCTGAATGCTGAATCAGATACCGCTCTCCCACTCCTTTTTCTTTGGCATGGGCCAGCAGTCTGCGAACAACTGTCAACTGATGACAGCGGGGGAAAATCAGTTTTTTTTGGGATTTGTTTGTATCCGGATCTTTTTCCGTCAGTATCTGCACGTATTTTTCAATGATGTCCGAAAGACTTTCTTTGCTGAAAATATCTTCCCACAGATAGGCTGTTTTCATTCCATGCGGGCTGAGAGGATTGCCCGACCCAAAAGGCGGAAAAGGCAATCCGTCATTTAATCCTTTGTTAAAGGGAATAAAATTTGTGTCTTTGCCGTTGAGGTGCGTTGTCATAAAAACAAGGTCTGTATCTGCAGCAAAATGAACCAGACACCGGGCAAAATGAAAAATTCTGTCTTTGGGATTGCGGTCATGCTTATACTGCCGAATAGCGTTTAAAACAGCCTGATGGGTGAAAGCGTTTTTCAGTTCAAGGGTGATAATGGGCAGACCGTTGAGAAAAATAACCAGATCAAGGCGGTTTCTGCTGTCGCCCGTGTAATGCAGTTCCTGTGTTACGGAAAAGATATTGTCTTCATAGCGTTTCTGATCTTTGATATTGTGGAGTGAATTGGGTTTGGGATAAAAAAGATCAATGGTTTTATCAAAGTGCTTCACCCCTTTGCGCAGCACTTCCACAATGCCCTGTTTGGCGATTTTGCTGTCCAGTCGGCTGAAAAAAGAATGTTCACCTTTTTTCAGGATAAAATCATAACTGTCGGGCTGGCTCTGTTTCACAAATTCCAGCAGGCTTTTTTTGATGACGCAGAAATCCTGATCAAAATCATTTGATTTGTTTTCTGCATAACCCTGTTTTTCCGTCAGTTCCCTGACAATGAGTTTCTGAAAACCTTTTTCAGATGTGTCAGATGTTTTCATATCTCTCCAGCAATATTCTCAGTTCCTGTTCCAGTAACTCTTTTTTCGGAAGATATATCTGATATTTGGAAACAAACAATTGATTGGAAATGCTTCCTGTGGCATACTCCACGAGTATTTCATCTTTGTCCGCTGCGAGAACGATTCCTATGGGTTCTCCGTCTCCATCGGTATTCTCCTCTTTTTTGAAATAATTGAGGTAGAGATTCATCTGCCCAATATCGTGATGATCCGCTTTACCCCGTTTCAGATCAATAAGGACAAAACATTTCAGAATGCGGTGATAAAAAACAAGATCAACATAGTAGTGAGAGTTATTGAGGGTAATGCGGTACTGCTGACCGATAAAGGCAAAACCTTTTCCAAGCTCAAGCAGAAAATGTCCCAGCTTTTCCACCAACTGATGTTCCAAATCTTTTTCAGAATATTGTTCCCTCTCAGGGAAATTAAGAAATTCAAAAACATAGGGGTCTTTGACAATATCCCGCGATGATTCCGGAATCTGACCTTTTTCAGCCAGGCTGAGAACACCGGCTTTGTCTTTGCTGAGTGCCACCCTTTCAAAGAGGCTGGAATTGATCTGCCGTTTCAGTTCTCTTACTGACCAGTTTTCATAGATACACTGTTTTTCATAGAATGAACGTGCAAGGTCATCGGATACGGAAAGCAGTTCGCAATAGGTTGACCAACTCAATTTTCCAGACACTGTCTGGAATTTTTCATATTTCAGATAAAAAAGACGCATAAGATAGAGATTGCTTTTGCTGAATCCTTTTCCGTATCTGAGTTTAAGGTCACGGGAAAGTTGTTTCAGCAGAACAGAGCCGTACTCCGCTTTTTCATTGCCCTGCTGCTCAAATTCGACAATACGGTATCCGATCTGCCAGTAAGTTTCCACAAGAATAGTGTTTATTTTCTGTGCGGCAGCTTTTCGCCCTTTCTCAAGGAGAAAGCCGATGTCATTGAGCAAATGTGAATAATTTCCGGTCTCAGGCAGGTTGTTATTCATCATTGATTGCCAGTCTCCCCGTAACCACATGATAAATCAGACTTTGCAGATATTCTTTCACAAGGGTGATTTCTTTTTCGGCTTTTTCAATGGCTTGGTCAATTTTTGCTGTTTTGGTTTCGATATGGGAGACGATTTGTTGTTGTTCATTTTTTGATGGTAGTGTAATATATTGTTCTTTTAAATTTTCTGCATGAACATTTTGATTTACACCACCATGAATGTTGTTTTTTAAACTCGTAATAAAATAATCAGATAAAAAAGAAAATTTTAAAAAGTCAAAATCAACATCTTTGCTAAATCTAAAACGAATTAAATATGAAGCAAAAACAGCATCTTCATCATTTTCTATCAAACCAAATATTCCAACACCTCCAGTTCTGGCAAATAAAAAATCTCCTCTTTTAATTCTAAATATTTTTTTGTCGTTTTCTGAAATTTTGACACATGGCATATCTGAAAAATCAATTTTACCATCTTTCTGAATATCTGTAATTCTGATAAGTTTTATACCGTTTTCAACATATTCATCAGTTGTGTAATATCCTTGTTTATGTTGCAATGTTAATCTTCTGATTTTCCTCACTTCCCAATGCGCCGGAATCTCCCCAAGCCATTCAATCCCGCTGTCTTTCATGGGCGCATCAGGATTCAAGCCTTTGGTAACAGCATTATTGATGATGGCTTTTTTCTGCTCTTTCATGAGTTCGATAAGCCGTGTCTGTTTTTCAATAAAAGTGTCTGCCTGTTCGCTTTTGCGGTTGAGATATTCCACAATCCGGTTTTGGATTTCAAGGGGCGGCAGAGGTAATATAATATGTCCAAATTCTGAAAAATATAAGCGCAGCCTTACATCCATTATCCCCTTTGAATATCTTTTTAATTCTTGATGCGTAAATGGATTTCTAAAAAGATAGTGATAATAATAAGGGTTTAAATCCGTTATTTTTCTCAACACATCATATGCAGGACTTGTAACACCATCATATTCAGAAATACCAACAGCCCCCATCCATGCCAATAACTTATTGACGATTATATCTCCTTTTTTTACAAGCCAATAATAATCTGTTGTAGTAGCCTTATTTCCTCGTTCTTCCAATTCTTTTCGAGGCTTAACGCCAATATCTGTATAAACAGATAATAATTCCATATTATTATTTGGGGGCGCAGCCTCTGTAATAAGCCTAAACATGCGCTTTGTTGGGTATAGTTTCCAATCCATTGGTATTTCCCCAAGCCACTGAACACCGCTGTCTTTATATTTTTTATAAGACTTCAAATTTATTTTAAACATTGATAAACTCCTCCAGCAGCCCTTCTGTCTCTTCCTGCAGTTTTGCAATATCTGCGGCAATCTCTTTCAGACTTCTTGGCGGCTCATATGTATAAAAATACCGGGTAAAGGAAATTTCATAACCTTTGACTGTCTTACTGTGATCTATCCAAGCATCCGGCACATAGGGCAGCACTTCCCGCGTAAAATATTCCTCAATTTTCTCATGTAAAGGAACCTGCTCGCTGTCTCTCAGGTCACTGTCCGGTTCATAAACAACTGTACCGTCTTTTTCTGTCTTTTTAATAACCGGTTCCGCCTCCTCATCTTTCCAACTGACAGCGTCCAGTATGGCTTTCTTTTCCGGATCTGACAGTCTTATTTCAAGCTGCTTCAGCGTTTTCTCCACTTTGCTTTTAAACACATTGAAATCCTTATATTCTCTGTCACCCATTTTTTCAAACAGCTTCCGGGCGGTTTCCATCAGATTCTTCTGTGTTTTCCAGAAATCCGGATCAAAGAGTTTCTTTTTATTGGCCGGACTGATTTTGATCTCATTTTTTTCCAGCCATTTCTCAATATCATTTTTATACGGTTTTAACCCCTCATAAACCTTATCTCTGAATTTCCCGTAAATCCACTGCATTTCATCCAAAAGGGATTTATGAAAGCGCAGACTGTCAACCGCTTCCTGCGTGATATTGGATTTGAGCCGCAGGGGACGGTCAACGGTTATTTTCCAGAAGCCGAAATCTTCATTGTCGAATATCCCGGAAATCTCTGTTTCCTTGAAATCAAGATAAATCCGGGTAATTGCCTCTATCTGCTCTTGACTGAGTTCACAGTTTTTCTGCCCCAGATTTTTGCGCAGTTTCTGATAAATTTCAAGGGCATTGATCAACTGAACTTTGCCTCTGCGGTGTTTTTCCTTTCTGTTTGAAAGAATCCATACATAGGTGGGAATGCCGGTATTGTAAAAAATGTTTTTGGGCAGTGCAATAATGCATTCCAGCAGATCTTTTTCGATAATCATCTGGCGGATATTGCTTGCTCCCTGTCCCGCATCTCCGGTAAACAGAGCAGAACCGTTGTGAACTGTTGCAATGCGGCTGCCCAAATCCGATTTTTTCTTCATTTTGGAGATCATATTGACCAGAAACAGCAACTGCCCGTCATCTATGGACGGCAGTCCCACCTGAAAACGCGGATCTTTGATGATTTCCTTTCCTTTTTTGCCTCTGTCGCTGACAATCGCATCTTCATCAATTTTCCATGATTTGCCGTAAGGCGGATTGGAGAGCATGAAATCAAATTCTTTGCCTTCAAACCCGTCATTGGAAAGACTGGAACCATAGGCAATGGTTCCCGGAGATTCCTTTGCTGTTTCAGCCTTAATCAGCATATCTCCGGTGCAGATTGCCCATGTTTCCGGGTTGACTTCCTGCCCGAACAGAGAAAAATCACATCTGTTTTCTGTAATCTGCTTTGCGAATTTTTCCGCCTCGGTCAGCATTCCGCCTGAGCCGCAGGCAGGATCGTAAATGGTGAAACGCCCCCGTTCTTTGCTGCGCAGTTTTTCCTTTACCGGTTCAAAGAGAATTCGGGTCATCAGGCGGATGATTTCTCTGGGGGTGAAATGCTCTCCGGCTTCTTCGTTATTCTCCTCATTGAATTTCCGAATCAGTTCCTCAAACACATAACCCATGCCCAGATTGCTTAATCCGGGAAGTTTTTCGCCTTTGGCATTGATGACCTCATGGGGACTCAGATTAATGCTGTTTGATGTCAGTTTTTCAATCAGTCCGTAGGTCAGACCAGCTTCTCTCATGGTTTCCAACTGATTCCTGACTTTGAACTTGCTGATGATTTCCTGCACATTGGGACTGAACCCGTCTAAATATGCCTCCAGGTTGCTGTCAATTTTGCCCGGATCAGAAAGCAGGGAAACAAAAGGATATTTTGAATCTTTCTGCCCATTCAGTCCCATTGTGAAAGAGGATGTGTTATAAAAAGGATAACCGGAAACTCTGCTGAGACCGGTTTTGTCCTCAATTCTGTTTTTCAGCATAAACTGAAAAGATTCAAGCACTTTTTCTTTGGTGTACTCCAGCAGCACATCAATTCTGCGCAAAACTGTGAACGGAAGAATGATGTCCCGGTATTTGCCCCTGACAAAAACATCCCGGAGGACATCATCTGCTATGCCCCAAATATAACTTACAATCTGATTGTGTACAGTATGGTTCATTTATTGCATGCTTTCTTTTGCCGGATTTATACCAATTCTCCATTGATTCTATATAAATCTTAGAAAATCCCCTCTTGAGAGGCAGGGCTGTTAAGTTCTCATTCCCCTCTTGAGAGGGGGCAGGGGGTGTGTTATTGGACTGTACAGTTCCGGACACACCCCTGCCCCTCTCAAGAGGGGATTTTTAAAGAACTTAACAGCCCTGCTCTTGAGAGGGGGCCAGGGGGTGTGTCTGTTCCCCGTGCTGAACACACCCCTGCCCCTCTCAAGAGGGGAATATATAAAATTCAACGTGGTCATGTAGTAGTACATGACCAATTTGGATTTTATGGTATCAATTCCCCTCTTGAGAGGGGCAGGGGGTGTGTCTGTTCCCCGTGCTGAACACACCCCTTAATCCCCTCTCAAGAGG
>CAZHPS010000181.1:0-12125 GCA_964534335.1 uncultured Desulfobacterales bacterium | reverse complement strand
TCCATTCCAATGCGCTGCGGTTGCCGAGTCTGTATTCCCATGCTTCTTTGGGAACGCTGCTTAAAAACGTGATTTCATCAATTTCAATGATGCCTTTTTCCCTGTCAGCTTTGAGTCTGGGTTTTATTTTCGGAGCATAAACCGCTTCAGGTTCTTTGGCAGTTTTCTCGTTCCCACGCTTCGCGTGGGAACGGGGGGAATCTGCCTTTGTTTCCGCATGATGTTCTTTTAAATCAAATGGTTTTGCGGTTTCATAGTTGATGTGCAAATCCATGAGGGCTTTTCCCCAGTTTGCCCATTTCCAAAAATCATCATAAAAGGGAATGCGGGGAAATTCCCTTTTTAAATTCAGTTCGTATTTTTCACGGTAAGCTGGATTATGCAGCACAGCATAAACATAATGAAAAATGTCCTCTTTGCTGATCTCCCCTTCAGCATTTTTCCTTTTTACGGATTTGCCTGATTTTTTCCTTTTCTTTCCATCTGTTAAATCCTGTTTATCCTTTAATCCTGAAAATCCCGGTTCAGACAAATGATAATGATTTCTGAACTGCTCCAAGCCCCAGTCCGTGATGTTGTCAACGCGGTTGCCGGATTTGTCATAGCGGTAAAGCGGGAGGCATTGAGTTTTTTCGAAAAAATCAAGCCCAGCCATAATTTTTAATGTTATGCACTGAAAAGGTTTTGAAGCCGGACTGCCAGAAATATACAGTGCAAAATTTTTACCGGAACCGTTTTCCCCCCAAATTTTTTGCATTAAATATTGCATTTCATTCAACTCTTTACTGAAATACAGCTTCTTTTTTGAAAAAGGGCGGTAAAGGGTATCAATAATTAGCTCTTTGTTAAAATAGTATTTTTTTCCTTTGGATAAATCATTTATTACGGATCTTGTCCATTTAATGGAATAATCAATTTTGTCTTTTATTTCAATTTTAGTTTTCCCTTTCAGTTTTTCCAAATCCTGATTATATACTTCAATCAGAAATTTCACCTTTTTTTCCAATTCAACTTTATCATTGTCATAAACCCATTCATCACGGTTTGTCACAACTCCCAAAGAAAACAGTTTAAAAACCGCATTGACACCTTTACCCAATTTGGTTTCTTTATTTGCCAGCGGCAGCAAACTTTCAAAATCAGTATCCGCAAGATTAATCCAGTTGCTGTTTTTGTCCGGGTTTATGTATTCAAATTCAAGCTGCTCAATGGAATGGGATCTGAACCAGTTCAGTTTTTCCTCTTTCCGCATTTCATCCGTCAGAGTGAAATAATATATCTTTGCTTTTTTCATTGCCATACCTTTCTGTTGTGTGAATTGTTTCCCACAGAGAACACAGAGAAATTTCCCGCAGAGAACACTGAGAATTTCCCACAGAAATCACAGAGAATTTCCCACAGAAATTCCAGAGTTTTTCTCTGTGTTCTCTGTGGTTTTTTTCTCCTCTGTGTCCTCTGTGGGAAACAAAACATAGACAGAGGAGTTTCCCACAGAGATCACAGAGAATTTCCCACAGAGATCACAGAGAATTTCCCACAGAGAACACAGAGGATTTCCCACAGAGAACACAGAGAATTTCCCGCAGAGATCACAGAGAATTTCCCCACAGAAATCACAGAGTTTTTTCTCTGTGTTCTCTGTGGTCTTTTCCTCCTCTGTGTCCTCTGTGGGAAACAAAACATCGCCAGAGGAGTTTTCCAAAGAAATCCCAGAGTTTTTTCTCTGTGTCCTCTGTGGGAAACAAAACATACCCAGAGGATTTCCTGTAGAGGAGTTTACAAAACTTTGCGTGAGATGCCATTTTTTAAATAATCAACATTAAAATTAATCAGATAACCCACTTTGACCTGTGCCAGTTTAAGATAAGTAAGAATCTGCCTGAAATGAAGATCAACAAGACGATCCACTGATTTGATTTCAATAATAATTTTGTTTTCAACAAACAAATCAATCCGGTAGGCATCTTCAATCAGAAGACTGCCATATTGCAGAGGCAGTCTTTTCTGCCGCTCCACATGCAGACCAGACTGCACCATTTCATATTCCAGACAGGATTCATATGTACTTTCCAGCAGCCCTGGCCCAAGTTCAGTATGAACCTTATATGCCAAATCCAAAATTTTTTGCGAAAGCTCAGGAAAATAAAAAATCCCCATATATTTTTATCTCCTTTTTTTGTTTATAAATCCCTCTGTGTCCTCTGTGGGAAATCCTCTGTGTTCTCTGTGGGAAATCCTCTGTGTTCTCTGTGGGAATCCCCCAATTTTCATTCACATTTCATCAGAAACATGACTGCAAAGCTCACAAAATCAAAGCTGACAAAGCACTTTTGGCTGCAATAAAAAAAGGGGCTTCATTTTATTGCATGGTTTCACTTAAAATTGTTGGTATATCCAACATAATGCAGATGTGTCGGGTTACGCTCACGCTAACCCGACCTACAATTTTAGATGAAACATTGCACTATTTTGGAAACAAAAACGTCAACTGCGCCCGAAAACCCCATCCATCCGGGCCGTTATCCGGCGATTCCGCCCAGTACTTCGCTCCCGCTGCGAACTGGAGGATCTGTGGGCCGACCTTGAACATTTGCGCGGCCTGCACGATCAGCGGCACTGACCAGGCTTCGTTTTCCCAGTCGTAGGTGGATTCCGTCTGCACCGCCAGGGTCGTTTTGGTCTTTGTGACATAGCTGACAAAAGGCTGCAGGAAAGTGGCATTGATATCGGCCCGGTCATCATCTCCGGCCACTGACCAGATATGATTGGTCAGAAGGCCGAAAGTCCAGGGACCTTGCTGTTTCAGCGCGACTCCGGTCGGCCCCAGCCCCCATTTTTCACCGCCGAGCATGTCATCGGACGCGGAGGGCAGCAGCTCAACCGGCCCCACTCCCCAAATCCAGCCGCCTGCGGTCGGCGATTTCGGAGAAAAGAACTGGCTGGCCACAATATCGCCCAGTCCTGACTCGTTCATCGCATCGAGCAGAAAATCCTGCCGGTCAATAAGCGGAATAATGGTTCGGGTAATCACGCTCCATGTATCGGACAGGGAAAACGGGATAACCGGCTGAATATTCAGCCCGTTGACCGAAGCATCATCGTTCAATCCGCCGTACTCATCGTAGTTGTACTGCACCGGCACACTGATCAGGCTGGCAATCGGATTCGCCAGTTTTTTTGCCAGTTCCTCAGCTTTGTCATCTTCGGCCTTTGCGGGAATTGCCGACATTGCGATCATTGTCACTACAGTGATCAGCCAAACGCATATTTTCATACGGTATGTTTGCATTGCTTTTCTCCTTAATGATTTTCGTAAAGGGTTTGAGAAAAATACGGGCAGCAGAGACGGTTTTAAGTAGGCAAACGAAATTTTTCGTGTATTCAAAAAACCGGATTTTTCCGAAAAATCCGGTTTTTCTGAAAACTTTATACCCGAAAATTTATGGAACCTTACTTATTCCGCTTTTTTTTTGCCTGTCCCGTATGGATTTAATCCTGTTCTGCAGGTGGAGTTGGCAGCGACTGACCCAGCCTATACTCTGCCGCAGCCATAACGGTTACCTCAGCCGCCCCGTCAGACTGTAAGCAGACTCCGATCTGTTCTTCAAAGAAAACACTCCCGAAAGCGGATGTCAGTTTATGACTGACATTCCTGAATGATCCTGGCACCCCGTATCACCGCACCTTCGGGAAGGGTTTTGGGACCGGGCGTCAGCCGGATATATTTGATATTGCTCTTGGGAATCAGAATCAGATCTCCCCCAACCTCCACTGCCAGGGAATTGCCCATCACGGTTCCGTCTATCACTTTCCGGAAGGCCGAGGCAACGGCAACGGGATCTGCCCCCGGCATCTGATAGGGAAATTCAACCGTCATGCAGGTTCCGTCAATAAAGAAAATGCTCAGCCGTTTGATTTCATCTGTCATAATTTTTTTCTCCTGTCTGTAAATTGTGTTTTTTTCAGCATGGATTCAGGAGGCTGAACCCCTTTATCCGGTTTTTTTCAAAAAAGCGGTTCAAAATGCAGTTTGTGATCCTGCAAAGTATGCGAAACAATTCCGCGTTTCATGCCTGATCCTCACTTAGCAGGCGCACCTCACGCTGGGGAAAGGGAAAGAAAAAATCTGATGCCTGAACTGCATCGTAAACAGCCACGGCAAGTTCACTTCTGATCATGTTCCAATCAAGATAACTGTCTGTCCAGGCCCAAAGTTCAAAGTTGATGGAACTGTCTCCGAATCCCATAAACATAACCTGTGGCGGAGGGTTTTTCAGAACTCCGGGATGAGCAGTGGCAGCAGACTCTATCACTTCCATAACCTTTTGGGGGTGGGCTCCGTAATTCACCCCCACAGGCAGTTCAATGCGCCTTGTCTTATCGCTGAAGGTCCAGTTGGTCACCTGCTCGGAAACAAGCTGTGAATTCGGGATGATAATATCAGCTCCCTGCCGGGTGCGCACGATGCTGGAGCGAAGACCGATCCGTTTCACCTGTCCCCGGATATTTCCCAATTCAATGGAATGGCCGATCTGAATTGGGCGCTCAAAAAGCAGAATCAGGCCGGAAACAAAATTGTTCACCACATTCTGCAGACCAAAACCGATGCCCAGACTGAACGCACTGATCAGAACAGTTATCTTGGTCGGGTCCATTCCCAGCACCCCTATGGCCATCACAAATCCAATGGACAGAATAAAGTAATGGATGATCTGTGATGCTGCATAAGATACACCTGCAGGAAAATTTTTTCGGGGATACACATCCTCATCAAGAGCAAAGCGGATGAAGGCTGACAGCATATATGCTATCCAGACAGTGACTGCAAACGCGAAAACATCTCCCAGGGAAATGCTGACAGCGCCCCGCTCCAGTTTAAGGGAAAGCATGGCATTGCCCAAATCCATCGCGGGCTGGAAGATTCCCAGAGAATCCAGCACGCGGACTGACCAGCCTGCAATCGCCAGAAAAAGAAAAAAAACGTATGTGCGGCGTTCAAAAATCTCACGATGGTTGCGGACCATATGCAGCAGACTCAAAGGCCGGACACGAAAGGCAAAAGATGCTGTCGCGCATACAATCTTAAGGTAAGCAAAGAGTGTCAGGGCCGTAGTTCCGCCGATAATAAGGCCGGACATCAAAAGCCGTGCCACCCTCATATATCCCAGTATTCCCGCTGTCATTCCAATGCCGATGATGATTATAACAAATATTGTTAAAGAGCGTAACGCGTGATGCCCGGACTTCCCTGCTGTCTGTGTGAAATACTGCTGCAGGTTCCCGCGGGTCAAAGACCATACAATCATTGCGGAACCGACCAGAGACTCTATCAAAACCAGAATATGCTCCAAAAGGGCAGCACCTGTCATAATTTGCCGGAATATATCAATCGTGAACAGTATGCCCAGACCGTAGACTCCGAAAAGCAGCCGCCGGTTCATTGCCGGTTTCATCACACGTATAATTGCTGCCAGTGCAGGAACAGAAAGCAGGTTCCGCACTGTGGGGGGCGCGGCTGACCAGGGTGATGTGGCAAGGATCAGAGCACCTATAAGGGCGGCAGTGAAAGGAAAACGGGTAACTGTGGCAAGAACTTCCGGATCTTTGTCTGCTGTCCATTGGCGGGCCTTTCTTTGCATTGTGTGAAACAGCACAGACAGGATCAGAAAAAAAACAAGGTGCACAGGCAGCCCTTTGGAAGGATCATGCAGATAATTTTCAACATCCCACCATTGTTCCGCAGCCAGTTCCCTCAGTCTGGCAAATCCAACGAATCGGAGATTTGTCCACAGAGACGGACTCCAGATCGGCAGACTTTCCCTGTTCTTAATCCCGGTCACAGCCATCTGCTGTGCACGGGATATCTCTGCCAGCACGGTTTCGCACCGCACCAATTCCTCAGCAACACGGCTTTGAAGTTCTATTGCTGTTTTGTGTTCTTCCCGCATGGACAGATACTGCTCTTCCAGTGAGGAAAGAACAGTATCAATTTGCCGGATAACCGTGTCTGAGGCATTGGCATCCCGCGCGGAAACAAAGGTGCTGTTCCATGTTTTCTGCATGTCTGTCAGTTGCCTGATTACTGCCTGTATCCCGGTTGCCCTTTCGGTAAGCAGCTTCAGCCAGATGTTTCCTGTGGTCTGATGTTGCTGCCATTCCTGTCTCTCAGTCTTCAGTCTGTCCAGACTCGCGGCTGTCCGGAGAATCTTCATGGTACGAAGCATTTCTCCTGCCAGTTGAATGTGAAAATCAGGAAGTCTGTTTTTGATATTTTCTGTATCAGGACTGTTTGCATACTGCACATGCAGGGTTTGCAAAAAATCGGAAACCCCGGTGGCTTTGAATGCGATTTCAGAAACCGGGATCGGCCCGGAGCCAACTGATTCATCCAGCGTCCGGCTGTCCAAAGGCTTTTGTTCTTCAGGCTTTTGTTCTTCCCCGGCATGTCCGGCAATGGCAGTAAGGATCAGGAAAATACCGGCAAAAACTGCCACAGTTCCCGGTACGGAACAGAGCAGTTTGCGTGCATTCCGGTATTTTCCTTTACCTCCCGGACGCAAAAACTGTTGAGTCAGGATAATGAAATTTCTGCCGATTCCAGTCGTCATTGCCACCTCTGCGGTCATGAATCAGTCAGGAATGCCCTGCTCTTTCTCCGGAAGCGGTGACAGGAACATCCTGCGCAGCCCGTCTTCGCCAAGATTCCGCCGTACAACAGCCATTATATTAAATACCAGCAGCGCGCCGGACACACAAATGGTGTTGGCCCAGACATGATACACATTTGCGTTTTGGAACACCGAGGCCAGTGAGGGGCCGAAACCGCCATATTCGTGCCGTCCCTCAAATCCTTTTTCAAGAATCAGCACAGCAAACACGCCAGCCGTGTACAGGGCCGTGCGCAGAATAACAGAAACCAGCGCAGGACGGTTCCGTGTCAGTGCTCCCAGGGGGACATGTTCCAGTATGAGAACGACCTTGGCGAGAATGAGTGCGCCGATCAGGGCCTTTGACAAACCGTAAAATTCGACCCGGTATTCAGCAAGCACAAGTTTTTTGATAAGTATCAGCATACCAAGCCATATGACAAAATAAAGTGTGGTATTCACCAAGGACCTGATTTCATCTTTCAGTTTCTGCGGTAACTGCATTGTAAGTCTCCTTTCGGTTCCATTTGATGACGCCAATCCGCGCCGGATAAGGTTTGCAGGTTTTTTTAAACTTTCAGTTTGGGACTCCGGATAAAGCATTTCCTGCTTAAATTAATAAAATTGCTGTCTGAAACCGGACAGCGCGTACTGTGCGTTATGAACATCTCAGAAAGGAAAGCGCGCAATGCCCTTTCCTTCCTGATGATGACCTGTCAGTTAATCTGACGTTGCTTTTTTCTGAGCAGCTTCCTTTTGGGCTTTATCAGCCTCAGTCTTATCCGGAGCCGCCATCGGCATAACCTCTACCGTCACTTTACTGATCCGGCCTGTAAACCGGGACTTTGCCTCCGCGCCGATGGATTCCACCACCGGCGTGCCCAGATCAATTCCCACATCGGCTGTCTCGTCCGCGGAAAAAATCATGGCCTGTGTAAGTTCGATTCGGCCTTCTGCAACTTTCTCTCCGTTCACAGACAACGTGCCGCTGCCGCCTTTGCCCAGCCCACCGCCGTCATAGGCAAAATCGAATTTTATCGTTGCCTTGCCCGGTGTCAGGGGTTTGGAGCCTGCCACTGAGAACCGCTTGAGACCGAGGAAGTTGTAGTCATACGCGGGAATGCCGTCTTTCACATAGAGAGACCATCCGCCGAACCGTCCGCCCTGCACCAGAATGGCGCCGTTCGCGCCTTTTTCCGGAACCTCAACCTCGGCAGTAATGGTCTTGGAACTGTTCTTCACATTGATGAACACGTTTTCCATCATTCCGGTCATGCCTTCGGCCAGCGTGAGCGATGTTCGGCCAGCCATCAGGTCGGGGCGTCCGACTATGGAACCGATGAGCCGCTCGAACACCCGGTCGTCAATGGGCAGCACATGATATTTTTCAGCCTCTTTCAGGAAGATGGCCTGCATTTCCGCCAGTTTTTCCGGGTTCTTTGCAGCCAGATCATCGGACAGACTGAAATCTGAACGCACATCATACAGTTCCCATACATCGTTTTCCAGCGGATTGCGCGCCTCTTTCTCCCACGGAGCCTTGTGAATGGTGCGCGCCAGCCAGCCGTCATGATAAATGGCCCGGTTGCCCGCGATCTCGAAATATTGCGTGGTATGAAGTTCTTTGGCTTTGGCATCGTCAAAGGTGTAGGCCATGCTCACGCCTTCCATCGGAATCTGGGGGGTTCCGTTGACCACTTTGGGTTCCGGCAGACCGGCTGCTTCCAGTATAGTCGGCGCAACGTCAATCACATGGCTGAACTGGGTTCGGATTTCGTTTTTGGCTTTGATCCCTTTGGGCCAGTAAACCACCATGCCGTTGCGGGTTCCGCCGAAATCCGAGGACACCTGTTTCATCCAGCCAAAGGGGGAATCAAAAGCCACTGCCCAGCCTGCTGCCATATGCGGGTAGGTTTCGGGTCCGCCCCACTTGTCCATCAGTTTCAGCATGTCGGAAACCTGTTCCTGCACCCCATTGAAATAGGTGTACTCGTTGAACATACCGTTCTCGCCGCCTTCACCGCTGGCACCGTTGTCGCCGGCGATATAGAAAATGAGAGTGTTGTCGGCCTGACCGGTCTCCTCAACCGCTTTGAGCATCCGGCCGATCTCGTGATCGGTAAAATCAAGAAAAGCGGCAAAAACCTCGGCCTGATGACTGAACAGCCGTTTTTCGTCATCCGAAAGTTTGTCCCAGTCCTTGATTGCCGCAGGCTTGGGGGCCAGCTTTGTTCCTTCGGGAACGATACCCATTTTGATCTGCCGGGCTAAGGTTTCCTCGCGCATCTTATCCCAGCCCTGATCGAATTTGCCCTTCCATTTCGCAATCCAATCCTGGGGCACATGATGTGGCGCATGGGTGGCTCCGGGCGCGAAATACACAAAGAAGGGTTTGTCCGGCGTTATGGCCTTCTGGTATTTGATCCAGGCAACCGCCTTGTCGGTCATGTCGGTCATGAAGTGATAATTCGGATCTTCCGGCAGTTCCACCTGGGTGACACCGTCATACAGATAAGGAGCCCACTGGTTTGTCTCTCCGCCGATGAAACCGTAAAACTTGTCAAATCCCTGCCGGGTCGGCCAGCGGTCAAAGGGGCCGGAAACGCTGGTTTCCCAGGCTGCGGTCTCGTGCCATTTGCCGAAAGCCCCTGTGCTGAATCCATTCAGACGCAGCATTTCCGCCAGTGGAGCGGTTGTGTTGGGAACCTGTCCGGTAGAGCCCGGAAAACCGGTTGCCATTTCGGTGATGAATCCCATATTCACGGTGTGGTGGTTGCGGCCGGATTTCAGGGCAGCCCGCGTCGGAGAACTCAAAGCTGTGGTATGGAAATTGTTGTAGCGCAGTCCGCTTTGCGCCAACTGATCCAGTGTGGGCGTGGCAATCGGGCCGCCAAAGGTGCTTGTGGCTCCGAAACCCAGATCGTCAATCAGAATGATGATCACGTTCGGCGCACCGTCCGGAGCCTTAACATCAAAATGCGGGGGCAGTTTTGTGTTTCTGACGTTCAGTTCTTTGCTGAGGGGCCTCTGGGGCTCCTGAATCGGCAGGATTGTCCGGTCTGTTGCCTGCGTGTCCGCGGACGCCGCTTTTGCGTCCCCGGCAAATCCTGGCAGCGCCGCTGCCAGGGTTCCGAAAAAAACGCCTCCCAACTTACCCAGTTGTTTCTTTTTCATAAATTTCTCCTGAAAAAAATGATTGATTGTTAATGCGGATTAAGAGTTTAAAATTTCAGAATGAATAAAAACAGATTGTCATATATTCATACAGGATTTGACAACTTTTGAAAAGTTGTCAAATCTTACCGGAATCTGACTCTTTAATTCGCATTGGTAAAACATCTCTGTACCATTACGCATAAGATTTGATGGTACAGCCACGAATTGCACGAATGACACGAATTACGGTTTGTGCATTCGTGCAGATTCGTGTTATTCGTGGCTGTTTAAGTATATTGTAAACTCTGCTGAGGCAGGCATTTCGAATGCGGTATTTTACAGCCGAAATGTTTAAGGTAATGGTATATATCCCCGGTTTTGACGGCTACGTATGCCTCCGCAGATCCGCAACGATCCGTTTGACCGCAGGAATCGCATACCCGAAAAACCGCTGAAATCCGGCACAAAGATAATTCAGCCCCGGTTCCCCGTCTGCTGTACGGATCAGGCGGTTTTTCGGGCATTCGCCCCAGCAGTCCTGTAAATAAAGGCAGTTACGGCATTGACCGGGCAGGGTTTCGCTTTTGGCGAACCCGAATCGTACCTGACTGCGGGAAAACACCGTATCCGCCAGGCTGCCGTTATGAATATTCCCGATACGGTATTCAGGATACACATAATGGTCGCAGGCATAGAGACTGCCGTCATGCTCAATGGCCAGTCCTTTGCCGCAGAATTCCCCATATACGCACATCTCGGAAGGAAACCCCATGTGTCGGGCCACCAGTGTTTCAAAATGGTTGACCAGCACCCGGCCCAGATCCCGGGTGCGCCACTCGTCAAAAACCTTGCACAGAAAATATCCCCAATCCTCCGGGTCAACCGACCAGTCAGACACCACAGAATCCGGATGACCGGGACGGGATTCCGGGGTTCCGGCTTTGGGCAGATCTGCCGGATCCCATCTGTGCCGGGCTGTCTGTCCAAAATTCCTGTGTTCCACAATGGGGATGAACTGCATTCGGACAGATCCGATCTCCCGGCGCAGAAAACGGTATATATCCAATGGCCGCCGGGCATTATAGCGGTGTATGCAGGTCAGGGTGTTGAAGGGAACCCCGTGTTTTTTCAACAATCGGGCCGCATTGGCCACCCGGTCAAAACTCGCGCCGCCGTCTTTTCCCACGCGGCATTTGTCATGAATATCCCGCGGGCCGTCAATGCTCAGTCCCACTAAAAACCGGTTTTCTCCGAGAAAACGGCACCATTCCTCATCAATGAGCGTTCCGTTGGTCTGAAGGTCGTTTTCGATCTTCTGTCCCGGTTTTGAGTATTTTCTTTGAAAATCTAAAATCTTTCGGAAAAATTCCAGACCTAGCAGCGTAGACTCCCCGCCCTGCCATGTAAACACGACCTCATTCGCGTTGATGCCCTGAATATATTCCCGGATGAACACTTCAAGGGTTTCGTCACTCATGCGTCCGGAACCGGGGCCATCCGGCAGGGAAGACTTGGACAGATAAAAGCAGTAAGTGCAGTTCAGATTGCAGGCCGAACCTGCGGGTTTGGCCATGATATGAAACCTGCGTTCTCCGCCCTGATGTGCCATGAGCAAAGGACTGTCGTATTTGTCCAGAGGCCGGGGGCCGTCCGCGTCAATAACCGTAGCCCGGCCGGAACCGGATTTGCTGATAAAGACAGAACTCAAGGCTTCATCCTCACGAAATACACCTCATAACTTTCCTTCGCGACCGCCTGATAATAGGTTCCCCTGAGAATATCCTCCTTTGGATCATAGAGCAGGTTGTACAGGGAGCCGGGATAGTTCACGTCCCGCAGTTCAATGAGAATTCGCAGGATTCCGTCAGTCTGTGACGCGCGGGACACAGCCACATGAATGGGATTCGGGTTGAAATAAGCCGCTTCCATGTCTCCATCGGATTTCACGTTCCGGATTTCAATCACATATCCGCCGTCAGGTCTCTGCCACCGGCCTTTCAGTTTTTCAAAATCATCCCCTGCAAAAGCACCTGCCGCGAATGCAGACAGGATGACAAACAGGGTTGCTGCCATCAGGCACAACCGGACAGTAACATACTTATTATCCTGATTTTTTCTGATTTTCTGGATCAAATATCTTCCTCCCTTCACCATTCCGGAAACACCGGCATACACGATTGCCTGCCCGTCCGACCTGTTTTTGGTGATACTGCTTCATAAGTTCGTAGGGTGGGTGTAGCGGAGCGTAACCCACCATTGCCCGGTTGTGGTGGGTTACGCTCCGCTGCACCCACCCTTGTATGTTGGAGTTGAGTTGAGTTG